>JAFAXZ010000143.1 GCA_019240665.1 Pseudonocardiales bacterium
ACCGGGCCCAGCAGCAATACCCCGTGCGGGCCCTGGAGGAACCGCAGGCTGGTGAGCTCGGCCCAGCGCTGCTGGTCGTAGCGCACCGTGGCGGTGGTATCCCAGTTTTCCAGGCGCATCCCGGGATCCAGCCCGGCGGTGCGCGCGCGGAGTGCGGCGGAGGTGTGCTCGCGGCGGGCGATTTCGTCGGCTAGGACGAGTTCCAGGAAGTCAGCGTGGGGCAAGTGCTGTTGTTTGGCCAGGGTGAGTCGCTCGGGCAGGGTGTCGAGCATTTTGCCCAGCTTGAGGGTGCGCAGGATGGTGCGCAGCTCGGGGCTGAGGGGGTCAGTGAGGGTGGTTGTGGTCGTCACTGCGTCATCTTTCCTGGGGTGAGCTGCTTACGCAGTGCGGCCAGGGGCAGGGTGGTGCTGGCGCCTGGTGTTAGCTCGGCGCCGATGCCGTGGGTGGTGAACGCCACGCCGGCGTAGATGCGGATGGGCACACCGCCGGGTAGGTGGCCGCTCACCGAGAGGTGCACGTCCTCGCCGGTGGGGACCCGCCAGGCCCCGGCGGTGACGGTGGTGAGGGTGTCGGCCCAGGCCAGCAGCGCTGCGTTGGTCTGTGCGGGGGTGTGGCGGGCGAGCTGCGCGCTCACGGTCTCGGTGCTCAGAAAGGGGGTGAGGTGCACCGAGCAGGGCTGGGGTAGCTCGAAGCGGGCGAGGTGGGCGCGCAGGATCTCCAGCAGCTGTGTGGTCGTCATCGCCGCGCTGCCTGCTCGCCATGGATAAGTGTCAGCGCCGGGTGGTGCGACTGGAACTCGCCCGGGTCGCGGGCGAAGCGGGCCGTGGTGGGGGTCAGCGGTGGTGGCGGTGGCGCTGGGGTGTTCTCCGAGGCCTTCTCCAGCATGGAGGCGATCTGGGTGACGTCGAGGACGTCGAGGGACAGCGCGCGGGCGCAGGCGGTGTTGACCGCACTGTCGCCGTAGCGGCGGGCCAGGGCAAGCAGCCGGTAGACCTGACGCATCCTGGTCCAGGGCAGCGGATCGTCCAGCAGTCGCTGGGCGTAGGTCCCCCCTCGGGGCCGGGGGTGCGGGCGCTGTCCACGAGGCTCTGGAGATCCCGCAGGGCATAGGCGGCCTTGTGCTCAGGCACATCCTGCGGGTCAGTGACCCGCCCGCCCACGGGCTGGCGGGGGTGCACCTTGACCAGCTGTCCCCGATGGAACAGCTTGACCAGGGCCGAGTCCGCCCGCACATCCAGGTGCTGGCCGAGGTAGGCCCTCGGTGCTGAATACAGCGCCTTGCCGAGCTCGACGTGGAAAATCGCGGTGCACCTTGATGCGGGTGAAGACCGGCACGTCGTAGGCCTCGGGCGCCGCGAGCAGCACGCCGGCCTCGCACTCGGCGAACACCTCAGCTGGGCGTGCCTGGATACTGCCGTGAACGCGCAGCCCAGCGCTCTGTCGGCACCACCGCTTCGCCCGGGCCTGGGCATCGGCCAGGTCCACGAACTCCTCACCGGCGAAGAAGTTCCCGCGAACATACTGGACACTGCGCTCGACTCGGGGCTTGTCCTGGGCGTGCCGAACCCGGGCGGCGTCGGTGGAAAACCCGCAGTGCTGGGCATAATCCAGCCAACCGGTGGTGAAGCGCGGGTTCACCACCGGTTGGCGTCGGCCACGATCGGGGACATGTTGTCCGGGATCAACACCCAGAACACACCACCGAAGAACCGCCACGCCGCCTCACACCCCGCGATGACCGCGGACAGCGTCGGGGAGAAGGTCAACCACACAAACATGTGTCGGGAGTAGACCGCGGTGAAGATCAACGCATGGGTCACCCGTCGCTGGCCCGCACCCGGGTCATAGACCAGGCCCATCCGGGCGAAGTCGAGTTGACACTCCGCCCCCGGCTCACCCTCGGCGACCCGCACTGTGGTGCGGCCACCCCGGCCGAACCCACACCGCTCGACACAAAACCGGTGCAGCGTGCGGTAGGGCACCAGCACACCCCGCCGCGCGAGCAAATCAGCAATCTTGACCACCGACAAGTCCTTACTGACCCACTGCGTGATCTGCTCCCGCTCAGCCTCCAAGGCCTCCCACGCCTGGCCGTGCCCGCTCGCCCGTGCCGGCCGCACGGCCGCTACCACCCGGCCGATCACCTCCTCCGTTAACTGCCCCAGGCCACCCTCGCGGACCACTCCCGCCGCCTCGGCGGCAGCGACATAACGGCGGGCGGTCTTACGATCCACCCCCGCCCGCCCGGCCACCGTGCGCAGCCCGGCACCCCCCAGCCAGGCCCGCAACACCTCACGCACCTCAATCACCGAAACCTCCCGGAACCCCCTCTACCGAACCCCCACGGCGCGACACGCCGGATGGTCCCATCACTGGCAACCAGGTGGTCCCATGCTCGTGGCAGAAACCCGCTCAGGGCGGTCCCATGCGCGTGGCAGGCGACACGCCGTGCCCGATACGTGCCCAAGTCAGCCACTCTCGGGCATCGCTTGCCGCTCTGTCGTATCAGAGACCGCACCGATCTCGGGAAGCCAGGCCACTTAAAGGGGCCTCAGCGTAGGTTCGACTCCACCGGCGCGCCCAGCTCAGTGATCAACTCTAACAGATCTCTCAGGGGTAGCTAGCAGCGAAGTGAGTGACGAACTGAGTGACAACCACCACGTACGAGGACAAACTTTCCCGGACCATCAGGGATGCGTCAGCAGGTCGACACCGCAGCAGTGCGCCGGTCGCTGCAGCGCCTGAGTTGCTTCGGGACGAAGAGGCCGTGGGTTCAAATCCCGCCACCCCGACACCATAAGCCTAGCTCAGAGGTTAGATCATCTCTTTGATGATCTTACCTCGTGATCGTTTGACCGTCATTTGACCGTGGGATAGGGCGTCATGTGGCGGTCGTGACCGTGGTGGGGCGGGTTGGCGTACCGGTTGGTGCGGGGGTCTGGTGGTGTGTGGGTTCCGGCTCGACGCTGGTCAGTCAGAGGGGGACAAGCTCACTGCTGTGTCCGAGAGGCTACGCTGGCCGAAGTGCACCTCGCGCGCGTACGTGGAGGGTGTTGACAGCGCCGACATCGAGCTGACCGGCCTCGCTGAGGAGGTGTACTTGATACGAGCGGAACTTGGAGACCTGAAGTTCCGTATCGAGGCAGTCGAGCGCGGTCGGCGTGGTGAATGACCGCATGCGACGGCCCTGGCGGTGCCGGATGATCTGGCGCGCGGCACCGGTTACTGAGATCCGACCGCTGCTGGACGCCGCACGCTTGTCCGTCCGAATGGACGCTGCAGGTGGACGGTGCGGACGGCTGCTGGGCGCGGTTTAGGGTGCCTGGTATGGCCCATTTCGGTGACATGGCAAACGAGATTTACCTGCGTGGACTCGCCGGGGAACGGCCGGATTTGCCGATGACCGCCGACGGTCTGGAGGTGGCGGCGCGGAAGGAGTTGCCGGCTGAGGCATTCAGCTATGTGGCCGGTGGGGCGTCTACTGAGCGCACCATCGCCGCGAACCGGGAAGCGTTCGCCCGGTGGCGGATCGTGCCGCGGATGCTGCGCGGCGTCACGGAACGTGATCTGTCCACCGTTGTCTTAGGCACGCCGATGACGGCTCCGGTGCTCACCGCACCGGTCGGAGTGCTCGGTCTCGTGCACCCCGACGCTGACCTCGCCGTCACCCATGCTGCCGCCGCACTGGGACTGACCAGCGTGCTGTCCACCGCGTCATCGCTCACGCTGGAGGACGTCGCCGCTGCGGCTCCGGATGCGCGTCGCTGGTTTCAGCTGTACTGGCCGCGGGACCCGGACGTGGCCGAATCGCTGGTCCGGCGGGCCGAGGCGGCCGGCTACCGGGCCATTGTGGTCACCGTGGATACCTGGTCCCTGGGCTGGCGGCCACGTGATCTCCAGCTGGCGCACCTGCCGTTCCTGCGTGCCAGAGGTATCGCGAACTACCTGTCCGATCCGGTGTTCCGGGCCCGGCTGGACGCGCCGCCCGAGGAGTCGGCACAAGCCATGCAGCTGGCCGTGCGCGTGTGGGTGGAGCTGTTCGGCAATCCGATGCTGGGCTGGTCGGACCTGTCGCTGCTGCGCGAGTGGACCCGGTTGCCAGTGCTGATCAAGGGGATCTGCCACCCCGATGACGCCCGCGCCGCGCTGGATCACGGCGCTGACGGGGTGGTGGTGTCCAACCACGGTGGCCGGCAAGTCAACGGGGCCCGGGCCGCGCTGGACTGCCTGCCCGACGTGCTGGCCGCCGTCGACGAGCGGGCCCCGGTGCTGCTGGACTCCGGGATCCGGTGTGGCGCCGACGTGTTGATTGCGCTGGCGCTGGGCGCCCATGCCGTGCTGCTGGGGCGGCCCTGGGTCTACGGGCTCGGGCTGGCCGGGCAGCGCGGCGTGGAGCACGTGCTGCGAGTGCTCCTCGGTGATCTCGATCTCACATTGGGATTGGCCGGCTATGCCAGCCCGTCGGAATTGGGCGCACACAGCGTTGTCCGCGAGACGGCCAGTTAGTCTGAATGGGTGAGCGGGGGGAGCGGCCAGCCGCGCTGGCTCAATGTCGAGGAGATGCGTGCCTGGCGCGCCTACGTGGTCGGTAAGGCGCTGCTTGATGGCCAGCTGAACCGCGACTTGCAGGAGAAGCACCAGTTGGCGCTGGCCGACTACGAATTGCTGGTCCGGTTGTCCGAGGCGCCCGGCGGGCAGGTCCGGATGAGCACGCTGGCTGAGCAGGTCGCGTCGTCCAAGAGCCGGATCTCTCATCAGATCGGGCGGATGGAGGAAGCTGGACTGGTGCGCCGCCAGGAGTGCCCGGGTGACCGGCGAGGAGTGTTCGCTGTGCTCACCAACTACGGCCAGGAGGTGCTGCGCAGCGCGGCTCCCACTCATGTCCGCGGCGTCCGCGACAACCTGATCGGTCTGCTTTCTGAGCAGGAACGACTCGTGCTGGCTGAGGTCTTCGAGCGGGTGATGAACCACCTGCGTGGGCGATGACCCACCCAACAGCTGCGTCGGTGCGGTTAGCAAACCCTCCTGGCGGGCGACCAACCCCCTCCCGACGGGCTTGCGCCGAATGGCGTAGTAAGTTCCCCGAACCCAGCCCGGTCTCCCAGTGTGGACGGGCATCCTGGTGGCGAGTGGTGGAGCTGATGACAGATCCAGTAGCAGGGGTGGCAGCCAATGGGTTAGGGGCTGGCAGGGCGCCGACGCTGGGCCTGGGGCGCGCACCATCCGGGGCGCGTTTGGCCCCTGCGCCGCCCCCACTGAGGGTGCCCGATCAGGTGCTTGAGCTCACCCCGGATACCACGATGCAGAAGGTCGTGTTGCCGGGGTTGGTGGAGCTGACGCTGGGCAACGTGGTGGTGCCCTGGCGCTTTGACCCGCACCGGATCTCCGGTTTCGTGATGCGGCTGGAGGACATTCCAGCGAGTTCGTCGTCCGAGCTTGTCCGGCGCTTCGGGTTGGACCAGGTGGCGGGTTGGCCGGTCACCGACGACCTGCACGTGCTGCGCTTCTACGCGCACAGCTCGCAGCTTTACATCTCCCCGTTTGAGTGTGGCGTCTACCAGGTGGATCTGATCGAGCTTCCAGCCGGCACCGAGTTGTGGCGGATCGATTCCCAAGGTGACGAGCAGCGGGTGGGCGCCTACCTGAACCGGCAGATCGGATGGGTCAGCACCGGACCCACGATGCTGGGTCCGGCGAGCTGGAACCGGCCACCGGCACCGTTACGGCCCACCGTGCGGCGCGGTCTGGTCGCGCAGTACCGCGGCGAGGACTTTGACGCCGA
>JAFAXZ010000275.1 GCA_019240665.1 Pseudonocardiales bacterium
GGGCTGACCCTGGCGGCGGAGATCCGCAGCTGCGTGGCGCTTCCGGCCTTCGACACCGCGGCCATGGACGGGTACGCGGTGGCCGGTCCCGGGCCCTGGCAGCTGCGGGGGCAAGTCCGGGCGGGGACGGTCTGGAAGGGGACGCTCGCGCCGAGGGAAGCCGTGGAGATCTCCACCGGAGCGCAGCTGCCGGTGGGCGCGAGCGCGGTCCTTCCCGTGGAACTGACGGTCCGCGACGGCGCAACCGTGTCCGGCACTGTGTCCTCGACGGGGACCCACATCCGCCGCGCGGGTGAGGATGCGCCGGCGGGATCGCCGCTGGCGCCGACCGGTACCCGTATCGGGCCCGCACTGATAGGGCTCGCCGCGACTTGCGGGTACGACACCCTGTCGGTCCGGCCGCGGCCGCGGGTGCGGATCCTCGTCACTGGGGAGGAACTGACACACAGCGGTGTGAGCGGGGCAGGGCGGGTACGGGATGCTCTCGGCCCGCTGTTGCCCATACTGGTGGCCGAACTGGGAGGGGAAGCGTGCGCGGTCCGGCACCTGCCGGACCGTCCAACGGGCTTGCTGGCCACAGCAATGCAGCCGCCGGACGACGACGGGGACGCCGAAGTGGTCGTGGTGACCGGTTCGACATCGGTCGGCGTCACCGACCAACTGCGGCAGCTGCTCCGCGCCCGCAGCGCGCAATGGATCATTGACACTGTGGCCTGCCGCCCCGGGCACCCGCAGCTACTGGCCGGAATCGGAGCCGGACGCTGGCTCGTGGGCCTACCGGGTAACCCCTTCGCGGCACTCGTTGCGGCGTACACCCTGCTCGCCCCGCTGCTGGCGGGGCTGTCGGGCCAGCGCCTGCCGGAACTGCCGCTGGCCCCGGTGACCGGAGACGCACGTCCCGCACCCGGGCTCACTCGCGTGGTCCCCGTGGCTTGGGAAGGCGGTGCCGCCCGGGTAGTCGGCGGCCACCGGGCCGCTTTCCTACGGGGAGCGGCGCTCGGCGACGCGCTCGCAGCCCTCCCGCCGGGCTGGGTGGACGGCACACCGGTCCCTCTCATCCTGACGAGGTGAACATCTCAGCATCGCGTCGCGGCTCTTGGCGTCTGCCACCGCGGCTGATGACCGAGTGAGGCTAGCGATGAACGCACCTGAATAGCTACGTTGGGCCGACTGGAAGACATGGTTGACGAACTGGCAGTCAAATCTGTAGTCCCATCACAGAAGTTACTTGGTCCGGTTCGCTGGCATGTGTCCTATGTCATGCGCGACCGTCCGCTACCGAGAGGATACTAGTGTGTCCCATGACACCAAGTTCCCATCAGCTTCAAGTGAGGATGGTTTGCGCGACGCCATGAACGTAACGTTTTCACCGTTGGAATTTGCGGGTTGTGCAGTCGAAAGAAAAGGGGATTAAATGACTCGGCCGACTCCTGTGGATTATGGGTGGATGAGGGTGGCCATAAGACTAGCTTACCAGTGCCCGCCGAGCCCTGGCGCATTCTCGGTCGGGGCTGTAATCGTTGACCGGAACGGGGAGGAGATCAGCCGAGGATACTCCCGGGAAACTGACAGTCATGTTCACGCTGAAGAGTCGGCGCTGGCGAAATTGGCACGTGGCGACCCACGCTTGAAGACAGCCACGATCTATAGCACGTTAGAACCATGCTCGCAGCGAAAATCACGACCGCGTACCTGCACCCAACTTATCCTCGCGGCAGGAATCCCTCGGGTTGTCATGGCTTGGCGAGAGCCCAGTCTGTTTGTCGCAGATTGTCAAAGTTATGAGTTGCTCGCTGATGCCGGCGTCGTGGTGGTGGAAATTCCTGATTTAGCACAGGAGGCTCAATCTCCTAATATCCATCTTTCATTGGTATTCAGACGGCGCGACCGGTAGTTACGTGCATGCGTTGCGGGGCTGCACGGTGGATGGCTCTGGTGCTTACCTGTCACCTGCCGCCGGACCTTGGGTGCTCTCAGTGTCCCGAACCCGCGCCGGAGTGCGGTAGCGCCGAGTTACGCCAGGCATCGGGACCGGGATGCAGGAAAGGACGCAGCTGGTACGTCGGGTCGGCCCAGGCGCTGCGCTGCGCGGGCGGCTCGGCAGCGGCAGCGTTCGCCAGCGCGGCGAGCGCCGCAATCAGCGCGGCGAGATCCTCGTCCGACGGTTCACCCCGCACGATCCGCAGCATGTGCACCTGTGGTGCTCGGGCATCGCTTCCGGACATCGACAACCTGTGGATAACCCGTGAGTGGCATTGAGTGTTATAACACTGTTTTGTGCTCACAGGGGGATGTTCCCGTGTTTCTTTGGCGGCAGGGTCTGGCGCTTGTCCTTGAGCATCCGCAGGGAGCGGGCAACGTAGGAACGGGTGTAGCAGGGCGGGATCACTGAGTCGACGTAGCCCCGGTCGGCCGCGACGTAGGGGTTGAGCAGAGTGTCTTCGTACTCCTGCTGCCGCCTCGCCCGCAGCACCTCCACCTCGTCGGCTGCCGCAGCGGCGAGTTCCTTGCGGTGCAGGATGTTCGCCGCGCCGGAAGCGCCCATCACGGCGATCTGCGCCGACGGCCAGGCCAGGTTGATGTCCGCACCGAGGTGCTTGGAGCCCATCACGTCATAGGCGCCGCCGTAGGCCTTCCGGGTGATTACCGTGACCTTGGGCACGGTGGCCTCGGCGTAGGCGTAAATCAGTTTGGCGCCGCGCCGGATGATGCCGTTCCATTCCTGGTCGGTGCCTGGCAGAAAACCGGGCACATCGACGAAGGTGAGTACCGGCACGTTGAACGCGTCGCAGGTCCGCACGAACCGGGCGGCCTTCTCGGCGGCGTCGATGTCCAGGCAGCCCGCCAGCTGGGTGGGTTGGTTGGCCACAATGCCGACGCTGCGGCCCTCGACACGACCGAAACCGACGACGATATTGGGCGCGAATAGCTGGTGCACTTCCAGGAATTCCCCGTTGTCGACGACGTGGACGATCACTTCGTGGATGTCGTAGGGCGCCTTCGCCGAGTCCGGGATCAGCGTGTCCAGCTCCCGGTCGGAGTCGGTGACGGTGTCGGCCACCGGCCCATGGGACAGATCAGGTGCGTCGAACACCGGGGGCTCGGAGAGGTTGTTCGAGGGCAGAAACGACAGCAGTTCCTTGACGTAGGACAGTGCGTCTTCCTCGTCAGCGCCGAGATAGTGCGCGTTGCCCGACTTGGTGTTGTGCGTCCGCCCGCCACCGAGCTCCTCGAAGCCGACCTCCTCACCGGTCACCGTCTTGATCACATCCGGGCCGGTGATGAACATGGTGGACGTCTGGTCGACCATCACCGTGAAATCGGTCAGCGCGGGGGAGTAGACGTGCCCACCCGCGCATGAGCCCATGATCAGCGAGATCTGCGGGATCACCCCCGAGGCGTGCGTGTTACGCAGGAAGATCTCGCCGTAGCGCGCCAGCGAGACGACGCCCTCCTGGATCCGGGCGCCGCCGCCCTCATTGATCCCGATAATCGGGCAGCCGGTCCGCATCGCCAGGTCCATCACCTTGACGATCTTCTCACCGTACACCTCACCGAGGCTGCCGCCGAAGACACTGGCGTCCTGGCTGAACACGCACACCGGCCGGTTGTCGACGGTTCCGTAGCCGGTGACCACGCCGTCGCCGTAGGGTCGGTTGGCCTTCTGGCCGAAGTTGGTGCCGCGGTGCCGAGCCAGCTCATCAAGCTCGATGAATGATCCAGCGTCCAGCAGCAGGTCGATCCGTTCTCGGGCGGTCTTGCGGCCCTTGGCGTGCTGGCGCGCTGCGGCGCGGGCGGACCCTGCGTGAACCGCCTCGTCGTTGCGGCGCAGCAGATCGGCAAGCTTGCCTGCGGTGGTGTGAATATCCGGCCCGTCGATCGGTCCTGTGTCGATCGGTCCTGTGGCGCTACTCATGACGCCCGACCTTAAAGGTAACATCTGGAGATCGTGTGGTCTGATCTTGAGCGGCCGCCTCTGCGCCAGGACGTGCTGCACCGGGCTCTGGTGGTGCCGGCCGGGCCCTATCAGGCGCTCGATGTTGTCGCGACTGTGCCCTCCACGAACACCGCGCTGGCCGCTGCGGCCCGGCAAGGGGCACTGGATCGCACCGTACTGGTCGCCGAGCACCAGACCGCCGGGCGTGGACGAGCCGCGCGCGGCTGGGTCGCCCCCGCCCGGTCGGGGCTGACGCTGTCGGTGCTGCTGCGGCCCACCGAGGTGCCGCAGCCCCGCTGGAGCTGGTTACCGCTGCTGGTGGCGGTGGCGCTGGGCCGGACCGTCAGTATGTTGGGTGAGCTGCCTGCGGCGCTGAAATGGCCCAACGACCTGCTGCTGGGCTCCCAGCGGCGCAAGGCGGGTGGGATCCTCGCCGAGGTGGTGCCTCCGTCGTCGAACAGCAGTCCCGCGGTGGTGGTGGGCATCGGGCTCAACGTGACGCTGCGGCCTGACGAGCTGCCAGTGCCCGACGCGACCTCGTTGGCCATCGAGCAGGCCGCCTGCACCGACCGCGACCCGCTGCTGCGCGCGCTGCTGCGCGCGCTGGACACCGAGCTGCGGCAGTGGTGCCAGTATGAGGGCGATCCGGTCGCCTCCGGTCTGCGGGAGGCTTACCAGCAACGCTGCGCGACCCTGGGCGAGCAGGTCGGGGTGGAGCTACCGGGGCAGCCCGCGTTCACCGGCACCGCGGTCGAGATCGACGCCGAAGGTCGGTTGGTGGTGCTGTCAGGTGGGCAGCGACGGGCGCTGTCGGTCGGTGATGTGACGCACATTCGGGAAACCCACCAGCGGCGTGAGGTCTGTTCCACGGGCCCCGAGGAAGATGATCGGAACAGGACGTAGCGCGCACAACCGTCATAGCGCGGCCCTGACGGATGTCACGGCGGGTTGGTGCGGCAAGCATGGTGCCGGGACGGACGCTGATGCCGTGACGATGAATGAAGACGGCGCGGTGCCGTGTTCAGCTCCTGGTACGCGCACCTGCCGGTTATTTCGCCCGGTTATTTCGCCGCTTTCGGCAACCGAGGCTCGATCATTTGAGCGATCCGCAACGCCTCCGCGCACGGATCGATCGGCGGAGGATTGAGGTTGGAGGGCACCGCCACACTCACCGACAGCGACACCGATCCGCCATCGATCAGCTGTGCGCATTGTGAGCCGTGCGGGTCCACTCCGAGGCGCGCTCCGGCTCGGCTGTTCACGGTGTTGTCCACGAAGCTGACATACTTCGGATCATGCCGGTGAGCCTGGTACCCGGCCAGGGTGGCGTTGTCCCGCTCCAAGCTTAGCGTGAAGGGCTTACCTAGCCACCGGCAACCGACCACGCCTGCCTCGTTGAAGCGTTTGCGGGTGTCCAGCTGCACACCCAGCGCGGTCAGCTCGGCACCCGTCAGGATCGTGCACATATTGACTCGACTGGCGTCGGCCACCGCCGGTGGCGCGGGCGCTTGCGATACCTGGGCACCGCAGCCAGCCGCGAGCAACCCCATGATGGTCACCGCAACGGCACCGCACCTCACGACTCAGCCTCGGCGTGATCACTCCTGGGCATCGGAGCTCCTGGTCAGCGGGGGGAGGACTGGTTCAGATCGTCGTCATCGGGTGGGTGGGTCCGGCGAGCGTGCCGCGCGGGTGCGTCCTCGGGTAGGTCGAGAAAGCGGTTGCGGTAGCTGGTCATGATCTGCGCGGCGGCGGCGTCGCCACTGGCCTGGACCGACGCGGTCACGAGGTCCTGTACCTGGGCGGCCAGGGTGCGCTGCGCCCGCCGCAGGCAGGTCATCAACTCTGCGGACAACCGGGCCGGATCCGCTCCCCGGGCCCGATCGGTGAGGGTCATCTCGGTAGGCACGCCCTGGGCGTCCACGCTGACCCGAACCATGCCGTCCGCCGAGGTCTCGGTCACCGCGAGCTGGGACATCTGGTGGTGCAGGCTGCGATAGGTCTGTGCCCTGCATTGGAGCTGCTCGGCCCACCCGATCAGGGCTTGGCCTGCTTGGCTCGGGTCCATCCCGGTAAAGTCTGGGGTCGGGTTGCGCATGATTGATCTCAACTTTCTGCGACGGGATCCGCCGCCGCCCGCGTGAGCACGTTTTCACGTCCACCTGGCCGGTCGAGGGATCCGCCGGACTGTACCGGCCCGTTGCGCCGCCCCCGCAGCGGTACCATGATCAGTGGCGACGAGGAGGAGTCTTGCCCTACCCAGATGACCTGCTCCGGGGCGACGAGCGGGTGGTGGTCCACAAGCACCCGCACTGGAAGATGCTGGTGCTGCCGGTGCTGGCCTTCCTGATCATCGTGGGGCTTGGCTCCTACGCCGCCGGGTGGGTCGCCGGGCAGTCCTGGCGGTTCTCCGGGTGGATCGGGCTGGCCGTGCTCGGTGGTCTCGGTGTGCTGTGGCTGACCGTGACGCCGCTGCTGCGCTGGCGCACCACGCATTTCGTGCTCACCACCAGGCGGGTGCTGGTCCGGGAGGGCATACTGTCCCGCAGCGGCATCGACATCCCGATCAACCGCATCAACAGTGTGCAGTTCCGGCATTCCTTCATCGACCGGATCCTGGGCTGTGGCACGCTGATTGTCGAGTCGGCCTCCGATGAGCCGCTGGAATTCGACGACATCCCCCAGGTCGAGCGGGTGCACTCGTTGCTGTACTACGAGGTGAACCCGGGACCGGCGCCCACATGACCGCCAGGGACGTCGGGCTACCCGAGCGGCACCCGAGGGCCGGGCTGCCTGCGCGGGTGATGATCTGGGAGGTCGGGGCGCGCGACGGCTTGCAGAACGAGTCGGCGGTGGTTCCCGTCGAGGTCAAGGCTGAATTCCTGGATCGGCTGGCCGCGGCTGGGCTGCGGGTGCTGGAGGCGACCAGCTTCGGGCACCCGCGCTGGGTGCCGCAGCTGGCCGACGCCACGGAGCTGTTGGGGCTGCTCACCCCTCGCGAGGGGGTGCGCTACCCCGTGCTGGTGCCCAACGAACGGGGACTGGATCGGGCGTTGGCGGCCGGCGTCACCGAGGTCGCGATCGTCGCTTCGGCCACCGAGAGCTTTGCCCGGCGCAACCTCAACCGCGACTTCGACGCGCAGTTCGCGATGTTCTCACCGGTGCTGTGCCGGGCGAAGGCGAGCGGTCTGGGGGTGCGCGGATACGTCTCGATGTGCTTCGGCGATCCGTGGGAGGGTGCCGTGCCGGTCGACCAGGTGCTCGATGTCGGATGCAGGCTGCTCGAGGCGGGCTGCGATCAGCTCTGTCTGGGCGACACCATCGGAGTGGCCACCCCAGGTCACGTCGTGGAGGTGCTAGACGGTTTCCTCCGTGCCGGCATCGGGATTGATGCCCTCGCGGTGCACTTCCACGACACCTACGGCCAGGCGCTGTCCAACACCTTTGCCGCCCTGTGCGCCGGGGTGACGTGCGTGGACGCCTCCGCCGGTGGGCTAGGGGGCTGTCCCTACGCCGAGTCGGCCACCGGCAACCTGGCCACCGAGGATCTGGTGTGGATGCTGGACGGGCTCGGTATCGAGCACGGGGTCGACCTTGACGCTCTGGTGCGCGCCAGCGTATGGATGGCCGACCAGCTCGGTAGACCCTCCCCATCCCGAGTAGTCCAAGCACTGAGTGGCTGAGTGGCCGCGAGTCCCGCTGGTGCGGTGCCAGCGGGACTCGCGGGGTTGTTCAGCTCACGTGACTTCGTTGAGCTTGCCGGTCGCTACGTCGAAGACGAACCCGCGGATGGAGTCCTTGTTCGGCACGAACGGACTGGCCTTGATCCGCGCGATGGACTGCCGGACGTCCTCGTCAAGGTCCGGGAAGGCCTCGGCGGCCCACGCCGGCTTGATCCCGGTGTCGTCCTGGATGGATTTCTTGAACTCATCGTCGGTGAAGGTGAGCATTCCGCAGTCGGTGTGGTGGATGAGGATGACCTCCTGCGTGCCGAGCAGTCGCTGGCTGATCGCCAGTGAGCGGATCTCGTCGTCGGTGATCACACCTCCGGCGTTGCGGATGACGTGCGCCTCGCCCTCGTTCAGGCCCAGGATGCGGTAGACGTCCAAGCGGGCGTCCATGCAAGCCACGACGGCGACGTGCTTGGCGGGCGGCAACGGCAGCGGCCCGGAGAAGGTCTCGGTGTAACGGGCGTTATTGGCGAGCAGTTCATCGGTGACGGACACGCATACTCCTGGTGTGCGGGGGGATGAATGGGCACCGGGA
>JAFAXZ010000337.1 GCA_019240665.1 Pseudonocardiales bacterium
CTGACCCTGCAGGACAAGCGCGACATCATCGCTTACGTGGAGTCGTTCACGAAGGCACCCAACAACCCTGGTGGCTATTCCCTCGGTGGCTTCGGGCCGGTCCCGGAGGGTCTGATCGCGTGGATCGTCGGTATCTCAGCGCTGGTCGCCGTCACGCTGTGGATCGGAGCGAAGGCATGAGCGGCCACGGGGGGTCAGCTGGGGGGGCGAGTGGGCAGCGACGGCCCCCGAGTGATGCCGACCTGTCGACGTCGAGCCGCGAAGAGCTGGTCCGGCTGGGCTCAGCGCTGGACGGGGTGACCATCGCACACCGGGAAGATCCGTTCCCGGTGCCGGGTACCCGTGCGGAGAAGCGCACCGAGCGCAAGATCGCGCGGTGGTTCATCATCGCGGCGTTGGCCGGGCTGGGTTTCCTGGCGGCCTATCTGTTCTGGCCCTATGAGTATGCCCCGCCCGGCAGCCCAGGCAGTCGGCACCTGCTCTACCAGCTCTATACGCCGATCATCGGAGTGCTGCTCGGGTTGTCAGTGTTTGCCATCGGCGGCGGGACGATCGCCTACGCCAAGGACCTGCTGCCGCACGAGATGGCGGTGCAGGAGCGCCACATCGGCGGTTCCGCAGAGGTGGACCGGGTGACCGCGAGCGCTATCCTGGCCGACTCCGGCGCCAGCAGCGGCATCGGGCGGCGGTCCCTGATCAAGCGAGCGGGTGGGCTGGGGGCCGCCGTCCTCAGTGCCGGACTGGGGGTCTTCGCGCTGGGCGGTCTGATACGCAACCCGTGGAAGGGCGGGGACCGCGCCGCGCTGTGGGTTACGCCCTGGCGCTCGGACAACGGTGAGCCGGTGTTCCTGCGCTATGACGCCGAGCAGCTCACGCTGGCGCGCCCCGAAGACCTGGACGCCGGCAGCATTGCGACGGTCTTCCCGTACAAGCGATCCTGGTCAGCACAGCAGGCACACGATGCGCTACGTGCTTCCGACAGCCCGGTCATGCTCATCCGGTTGCGCCCTGAGCAGGCGGCGCAGGTGGTGCAGCGCAAGGGCCAGGTCGACTTCCACTACGGGGACTTCTACGCGTACTCGAAGATCTGCACCCACCTGGGCTGCCCCGCTTCGCTGTATGAGTCACAGACCGCTCGGCTGCTGTGCCCTTGCCACCAGTCGCAGTTCGACATGCTGGAGTACGCCAAGCCCATCTTCGGTCCGGCTACCAGGGCCTTGCCTCAGCTGCATATCGACGTGAACGATGAGGGATACTTCTACGCCAAGGGCGACTTCGTCGAGCCTGTAGGACCAGCGTTCTGGGAGCGGAGGTCATGAGCGCGATGACGACGTCGACGACGTCCGGAGGCTTGGCAGCCAAGGCCGGCAAGGCAGCCGACGAGCTGGACCAGCGGTTTCACTTGGCCGCTGGGATGCGCCGGCAGATCAACAAGGTCTTCCCGACGCATTGGTCGTTCATGCTCGGTGAGATCGCACTGAACAGTTTCATTGTGCTGCTGCTGTCCGGGACGTACCTGACGCTGTTCTTCGACCCCTCCATGGAGGAGGTCAAGTACAACGGCGTCTACCAGAACCTCCGCGGGATCGAGATGTCCCGGGCGTTCGAGTCGACCCTGCAGCTATCCTTCGATGTCCGTGGTGGGCTGTTCATCCGGCAGGTGCATCACTGGGCAGCACTGCTGTTCGTCGCGGCCATCGTGGCCCACATGTTCCGCACCTTCTTCACCGGCGCCTTCCGCAAGCCACGTGAGACGAACTGGACGATCGGCGTCATCCTCGCACTCCTCGCTGGGCTCGAAGGCCTCACCGGCTACTCGCTGCCCGACGACCTGCTCTCGGGAACCGGGCTCCGGATCATCTCGTCGATCATCATGTCGCCACCAGTGATCGGCACCTGGGCGCAGTGGGCAATCTTCGGCGGCGAGTTCCCCGGTAATCTGATCATTCCCCGGTTCTTCATCGTCCACGTGCTGCTCATCCCGGGCATTCTGGTCGCGCTGATCGCCGTGCATCTCGGACTGGTCTGGTATCAGAAACACACGCAGTTCCCCGGGCCCGGCCGCACCGAGCGCAATGTGGTCGGTGTCCGCATCCTGCCGATCTTCGCGACGAAGGCCGGCGGCTTCGCTCTGGTGAACATCGGCGTGATCTGCATCATGGCAGGCCTGTTCCAGATCAACCCGATATGGAACTTCGGCCCGTACAACCCGGCTCAGGTCTCGGCGGCCTCCCAGCCCGACTGGTATGTCGGTTGGCTGGATGGCTCCACCCGCCTGTGGCCCGCCTGGGAGGTCTACCTAGGCAACTATATGATCCCCGCGTCGTTCTGGCCGACGATGGTGATTCCCGGCATCATGTTCGCCCTTGCATTCGCCTACCCCGCTATCGAGCGCAAGCTCACCAAGGACAACGCCTCCCACAACCTGTTGCAGCGCCCCCGGGATGTCCCGGTGCGAACTGGCTTAGGCATGATGGCGGCCTCGTTCATGTTCGTGCTGCTGCTCTCCGGCGGCAACGACGTCATTGCATACACGTTCGACATCTCGCTGAACGCCACCACCTGGGCGGGCCGTATCGGTCTGCTGTTGTTGCCACCGATCGCGTACTACGTCACCTACCGGATCTGCCTTGGTCTGCAACGCGCCGACCGAGCAATCCTCGAACACGGGATTGAGACCGGCATCATCAAACGGCTGCCACACGGTGAATTCATCGAGGTGCACCAGCCCCTCGGCGGTGTCGACGAGCACGGTCATCCCCTCCCGCTGGAGTACCAGGGTGCGCGGGTGCCCAAGCGGATGAACCAGCTCGGCTCGGCCGGTGCCCCAGTGCCCGGATCTCTGTTCCGACCGGACCCTGCCGATCAGACAAGGGCGCTGGAAAACGCTCGTCAGCAAGCAGCTGGCACCGGGGTCAGTGCCCATGGCGGGGTCAGTGCCCATGGCGCAGGCCGAGAGTTGGCCGGTCGGCCACAGCAGCCCAGCGACTAGCCCCCCACTCCTTGTCCGTGCTGGATGCGTGCTGGATGGATGAGGGGAGCGCTCACTCCGGCTTGGGGCCGATGTGGTACTCGAAGACCAGCCCGGCGACTGTGCTGAGGACCAGCGCGATGCCGATCACAACCAGCCACCACTGGTCGAAGGCCAGTGCCAACCCAATCACGCTCGCCGACAACGCCATCCCGAATGGCCAGTAACTGCCGGGCGAGAAGAAACCCATCTCACCAGCACCGTCAGAGATCTCAGCCTCGACGTTGTCCTCGGGGCGCATCCGGAC
>JAFAXZ010000101.1 GCA_019240665.1 Pseudonocardiales bacterium
GCTGGCCACCGCGCGCCGGGTGGCCGGGCAGATCGGCGCGGAGCTGGTGGTGTTGCGTACCGACGAGCACACCGACCCGGACTACCGAGCCAATGCCGGCGACCGCTGCTACTTCTGTAAACGGACCGTGCTCGCCGGGGTGCGCGACCTTGCACAGCGCCGCGGCATCGCGCAGGTCGCCACCGGTACGCACGTCGACGACCGTCGCGCCGCGCACCGCCCAGGACTGCGCGCGGCGGCGCAACTCGGGGTGTGCGAGCCACTTGCCGCGATCGGTGCCACCAAACAGGTGGTGCGGTTGCTGGCTGCGCACTGGAATCTGACGGTGTACGACAAGCCCAGCACCCCGTGCCTGGCCTCCCGGATCGCGGTCGGGGTACCGGTGACCGTCGAAGCGCTGGCGCTGGTCGAGCGGGCTGAGTTAGCTGCCAGCGGCTACCTCGCCGAGTGCCGGGTGCCGGTGCGTGATTTGCGGGTCCGGCTGCTGGGGCCGGCCGGTTTCCGGATCGAGCTCGACCGGACGGCGCTGGACGGCGTCTGTGGCCACGTCCGGGCCGGGCTGCTGGCCCGGGTGGCCCAAGCAGGTGTCGGTGGCAACGGTGACGTGGTGGGTTACCACTCCGGAGCACTCAGCGGCTGAGCATCGCCGCCGGCCACCGTTCGCTGGCGGTCCCGTCGACTCGGATCGGCGGGCCAGAGTTCCTCGATCGCGCTGTTGAACTCGGCGCCGAGCACGATCGCCATCGCGATGAAGAACGAGAACAGCAGATACGCGATCGGGGCGGCGAGCGCCCCATAGGTGTACCCGGTGCCCGTAACCGAAGAGATATAGAGCCGCAGCCCGGTGCTGGTGACCAGGAATACCGCCATCGCCAGCAGGGCGCCGGGCAGCCCGCGGTGCCACGGCAGCTTGTTGGGTAACACCACCTTGTACAGCGTGGCCAGTCCGAGCATCAGCAGGACGCCGAGCCCGGGGTAGTAGAAGATGCTGACCAACTGGGCCACCGTGGGTCGCACTGCCTTCGGGAGCAGTTCAGGTATCAGGTCCGGGCCCAGCGCAGTCAGCGGCAGCACGAGCACTGATGCGATGAGCGCCACCGCATAGAGCAGCAGAGCGAAGATCCGCTGCCACACTGGGTGACGGACGGCGTACTGATGGTAGGCGGCAGTGATCGAGTCTACGAGGGATGCCAGCGCCGAGGAACCGGCCCACAGGGAGAGGACGAACCCGACCGAGACGATGGAGCTGTGCCCCCGGGTGAGGATCTCGGAGACCGTCGGGCGGATGATCTGGTTGACCACATCGGCGCTGAACACGCCGGTGGCCAACCGCACGATCTCCCGCTGCGCTGCCCCGACCGTGGCCGGCCCAAGCCAGCTGGTGACGAATCCGAGGCTGCCCAGCAGCCCCAGCAGCAGCGGCGGCAGCGACAGCGTCATCCAGAACGCCGCCTGAGCCGACATCGAGACGAAGCTGTCCCGCCAGGCCTTGGTAGCGGTCCGGGAGATCAGGCGCAGCAGGCCGCGCCGGGCCCGCTCGCCGGTGCCGGGTTCGGCAGCAGTGGGGCTGGCACTGACGGCGGGGGGCTCGGTGGTGGACTCGGCGGGGGCATCCATGTCGCCTCCCAGAATGGTCCATTCGCTGGAGCGCGCACAGCGTGACCCGCCGGGGCAGGTAGCGTGCGGCTGCCCGTCGAGCAAAGGAGCGCGTCGCCCGCCGTGTCCCGCCCCGCCGAGACCGCCGCTGTTGCCGCATTCTCGCGCCCGCCGCTGCGCACCTGGCAGCGCAGAGCGCTGGCCCGGTACCTGGCCACTGCGCCGCAAGACTTCCTTGCGGTCGCCACGCCGGGTGCCGGCAAGACGACCTTCGCCTTGCGGGTGGCAGCCGAACTGCTGGCCGACCGGACCGTGCACGCGGTGACCGTGGTCGCCCCCACCGAGCACCTCAAGCACCAGTGGGCGGCAGCGGCCGCCGAGGCGGGTTTGGCGCTGGACCCCGAGTTCCGCAACTCGGTGGGCGCCACCTCTCGCGATTACCACGGCGTCGCCGTCACCTATGCTCAGGTCGCGGCGCACCCGACCCTGCACCGGGTGCGTACCGAGGGACGCCGCACCCTGGTGGTGCTCGACGAGATCCACCACGCTGGAGATGCCAAGAGCTGGGGCGAGGGGGTACGGGAGGCGTTCACTCCGGCGGTGCGCCGACTCGCCCTGACCGGAACCCCGTTCCGGAGCGACGACACCCCGATCCCGTTCATCAGCTATGAACCGGATGGCGCTGGCGCGTTGCGTTCTGCCGCAGACCACTTCTACGGCTACTCCGAGGCGCTGGCTGACGGGGTGGTGCGGCCGGTGATCTTCCTCGCCTACTCCGGCGAGGCCCGCTGGCGGACCAGCGCGGGAGAGGAGTACGCGGCGCGGCTGGGGGAGCCGCTCACCGCCGAGCACACCGCCCGGGCCTGGCGCACCGCGCTAGATCCGGCGGGGGAGTGGATCTCCGCTGTGTTCGCCGCAGCGGACACCCGGCTGGCCCAATTACGCGCTGGCGCGCTGCCCGACGCGGCCGGCCTGGTGATCGCCACCGACCACACCGCCGCCAGAGCCTACGCCGGGACCCTGCGGAAGATCACCGGTCGGGAACCGGTGCTGGTATTGTCCGACGACCAGTCCGCCTCCAGCCGGATCGCCACGTTCGCCGACTCCGATGAGCGCTGGCTGGTCGCGGTCCGGATGGTGTCCGAGGGCGTCGACGTACCCCGATTGGCGGTCGGGGTGTACGCGACATCGGCGGCTACCCCGCTGTATTTCGCCCAGGCGGTGGGTCGGTTCGTCCGGTCCAGGCGTCCCGGCGAGACCGCAACGGTGTTCCTGCCCAGCGTGCCCGTGCTATTGGGGCTGGCGAGCGAGCTGGAGAAACAACGCGATCATGTGCTTGGTGCGCCGCACCGGGCTGACGAGGGCTGGGACGACGCTGCGCTCGCGCAGGCCAACGCCCATCATGACGAGCCCGGCGAGCAGGAGCGCGCGTTCACCGCGCTGGGCGCCAACGCCGAGCTAGATCAGGTGATCTACGACGGTGCTTCCTTCGGCACGGCCGCCTTCGCCACTACCGAGGATGAGCAGGACTACCTCGGGCTGCCCGGGCTGCTGGAGCCCGACCAGATGCGGGCGCTGTTGCGGCGGCGTCAGGAGCAGCAGCTCGCCCGGGCAACGGAGCGCTCGACGGAGCACTCCGTTGGGCCATCGGTGCCCGCCCGACCGCCTACGATGCGGGAACGCCTCGCTGAGTTGCGCCGGGAGCTCAACACCCTGGTTGCGTTGGCCCACCACCGCACCGGCCGGCCGCACGGGGTGATCCACCAGGAGATCCGCACCGCGTGCGGCGGCCCGCCCACCGCGATGGCCACCGTCGAGGAACTCGAAAAACGCATCGCCTACCTGCGCTCCCGGTAGGTGATCAGCCTGTGCACGTAAGCTCACCGCTGGTGCTGGCGCTTGTCGCGGGGGATCCCGACGGGGACCTCGGCGTGTCGTGTCAGCCTTGCCGAAAGCGTACGCGACGATCTCCGCCATGACCGAGCGCAAGAAGGTCGGGCGCCCCAGCAAGGGTGATCGCGTCGTCACCTGGACCCGTTTGCCCAGGGCGCACCGAGAAAAGGCGGAAGAACTAGCGGCTGAGTGGGGGCAACCGCTCTCGGAAGTGCTTGCTGCCCTCATTGCGATCGGCTTCGACCACTGCGGCGAGCTCACCCGGCCTGCGGCTCGATCGGACCCTCATGAGGGGTTGCCGCTGGATGGGGCCTCGTAAAGGTCTGAGGAGGCTACCCTATGGAGGACTCCTCAGAGACTGGCTTCCACCTCGACGCTGAAACCCTCCGAACCGGGGATGAGGATCGGCTGCAGCGCAGTGTGGTCTCCTCGCCCGGCACGTGTCCATTCTTTGATCAAGGCTCGGAGCGATTCTTCGGCCTCCCCGGTGCCGGCGATGACCATGTCCCGAGGTCGAAGGAACGCTGCGGAGTCGTTGAGTACGAGCCCGATGCCTGAGACGCTGCTGGGACCGACGCCGCCGAATCCGGCAGAAGCTAGGCCGTGGGGTTGCCGGGCGTAGAGGTAGCCGTAGAACGCGCAGCGTGCCGGGTAGTCGTCGTCGAGAGGACTCGGAACCGAGCGCCCCGCGGCGATCATCTGGGCGGCGTGGTGGGCGCGTTCGGGGTTATCGCGCACTGTTGGTGCGCTGACCCACACGATCCCGCGGCCATCGAGCTGGTGTAGCGCGTCGCAGTGCCGGATCGGTACGGCGACCTCTGTGATCACCTCTGGGTACATCTCGATGAATCCGCCGGCCTGGACGTCGCGGGGGATTGCCCGGCCGTGGTGAAGGTCGACGCGCAGGAGTAGGTGGGCCTGGGCGATCGGGGCGACCTTGACCGGTGTAACGATCACCGCCCGGTCAGCGGCCTGCTCGACCCAGGCCCGGGGTAGCAGGTGCGGGGCGGCCCAGCCAATGATCCGGTCGTAGGGCGCCCCGGCGGCCCACCCTAGATACCCGTCAGTGGTATGCACTGCCACATTGCCGACGCCACCCTGCGCGTGTTTGATCCGGGCACGCTCGGTGAGGCGTGAGTCGACGTCGAGGGAGACCACGCCGCCCTGCTTGCCGACGATGCGGCCAAGCAACGCTGAGGTGTAACCGCTGCCAGTGCCGACCTCGAGCACCCGCAGTCCCGGTTGTAGCTCAAGCATCCGGCACATGTGCACGATGGTGTCCCGCGCGGTGCTCTGCGTCAGGAACGATCCGTCGGGCTGGTGGACGTAGCTGTCGTAGTCGAGTGCGGCGGCCGCCTCGGTGATGAGGTCGTTGGCGAGGGACACCTGTTCTCCTGGCGGTGACTGTCGATGGTGAGGATGGGCAGAGAGGACTGAACGGGCACGAGCTCGCCGACCGGATGCCCATCGATCTCGACCCACGCGTGCGCAGTGAACGGCGGGGCGTGCACGCCCAGACGCCAACAGAACGATCGGCGCCGTAGCCCGGGCTCAGTTGTACCACTGCTTCATGTCCGCCGTATCCACGGCACCGGATCCCTACGTCAGCTCCACGACCGAGCCCAGCTCGATCAAGCTGGGCACTTCGTAACCACTGTCGGTGGTGATGTCGTGTTGATCGGATGTGCCTT
>JAFAXZ010000147.1 GCA_019240665.1 Pseudonocardiales bacterium
GTACCCTGCTTGCCGGTGCCGGGCGGCATCGGTACCGGCAGTCCGCCCGCGCCGGAGGTCGAGACCGGGTAGGTGAGTGAACGTCACGTCGTCCTTGTGATCTCGCTGCGTTGCCCCGCCACCGGCGATGTTGTATTGAACAACCCGCTTACGTCCACGATGCGAAGGGGACCAAGACACATGAAACTGCTTCGCTACGGTCGGCCTGGGGGAGAGAAGCCAGGGATCCTCGACCACGCTGGACGAGTCCGCGACTTGTCCGGCGTGCTTCCCGACATCACAGACATCCCAGGAGCTTGAGTGTCAAGCGGCAGTTTGTTCGACACGATGCGACCATGCGGTGGCTTCGTCGTAGCAGGTGCGGGTTTTGAGGCAGCCGTGCAGGATACCGACGAGCTTGTTGGCGAGGTGGCGCAGGGCGGCGTGGTGTTCGGTGCCGTGGGTTTTGAGCTGGTCGTAGTAGGCGCGGGCGCCGGGGGAGGCGTTCAGCGCGCTGAAGGCCTGGGTCATGAGGGCGTCGATGAGCCGGTCGTTGTGCACATACCGGGCTACCACGATCTTCTTCTTGCCGGAGGCGCGGGTGATCGGGCTGGTGCCGGCGTAGTTCTTGCGGGCTTTGGCGTCGGTGTAGCGGTGGGGGTCGTCCCCGAACTCGGCGAGCACCCGGGCACCGAGGATGGGTCCCAGGCCGGGCTGGGACAGAATGATCTCAGCGTCCGGGTGCCGACCAAAATGCGCATCGACCTGCCCTTGCAGGGCTTTGACCTGCTCGTTGAGGGTGCTCAGCACTGCCACGGCGGCGCGGGTGGTGGCCGCGTAGGCCGCGGTGATCACCTCGGGCTGGCCCAGGTGTTCTGCGCGCAGCACCGCCTGGATCCGCTCGGCCTTCTCCGCGACGTTGCGCCGGCGGGCACCGCTGAGCGCCCCCCTGATCTGGGTGAGGGTCAGCCTCGCCGCCGACGCCGGATCCGGGGCGGTGGCCAGCAGCTCTAGGGCATCGGGGGCATCGAGATCCTCGAAGGCCTCCAGCGCGGCCGGGAAGTACTCCCGCAGCGCATGCCGCAGCCGCTGGGTGGCCCGGGTGCGCTCCCAGATCAACGTCTTGTGCGCCCGCGTCACCACCTTCACCGCCTCGGCCGCCGCGCTGTCCGCGGCCACCGGACGCAACTGGTGGGAATCGGTACGCACCATGTCCGCCAGCGTGTGCGCATCCGCGGCATCGCTCTTCGCACCAGAGACGCTGTGGCGTTCCCGGTAACGGGCCACCTGCAGGGGGTTGATCGCATACACGGTGTACCCGGCGGCGATCAACGCCGCCACCCACGGGCCCCGGTCGGTTTCGATCCCGACCAGCACCTCGGCTTCCTCAGTGTCTTCGCCGAGCTGCTCACCGATCATCGCGTGCAGCCGGGCCATCCCCGCCACCCCCTCCGGCAGCCGGGCCTTGGCCAAGCTCCGCCCCGATTCGTCCATCACCTCCACATCATGATGCGCCTCAGCCCAGTCATCCCCCACCAACAGCACCCTGTCTGCCCTCCTCATCGTCGAACACCCGTCGCAGCCCGCGGGAGAACCATCAGCAACCTAATGAACCAGTGCTCACGCCACACCACAGCGGGCACGACATCCCATCAGCGATCAACTCTCCCGGCTCACCGGCAAGGGCACGATCTGTGATCAGGACTCAACGTCCAGGCCAAAGGAGTACTCACCTGCCGGCGGCTACCAGACGCGAGTCTGCCGGATAGCTGACCCGCTAGCTCCCATTAGGCCAATAACACCCCCAGCCCCGGGTACCTGACCCTGCCGAAGCGGCGCAATCCCTGCGCGCGACAATCTGGCCACCCAGCCCATCGAGCACGGCAGGACCTCGTTCCACAGCGCGGCGCCAATGATTACGCCGGCTGGCCTGCCACGGACGGCGAGACCCACATCCATGACGACGCGTGTTCGCCCCTTCACACTACGTTGCTGCCGAATTCGCCTATATGGAATCAAGGCGA
>JAFAXZ010000172.1 GCA_019240665.1 Pseudonocardiales bacterium
GGAGTCCATGATGGGGTAAAGATGCTGGTAGCCGCTCATGTCTCGGCGCACGACAAGGAGATTCATCTGCCGGTCACCGCGCTGCGCGAAGTCGGTTACCGGCGCTCCATTGTCAGCGAAGACGGTGAAACGGAAAGTCTCGAACTCCCCGGCGGTGAATCGCGTGGTCCTGGGACGCAGCACGTAACCCTGGCTGGCGACGGCCAGCCCACCGGGCCCCCTGCCGTGATCGTCGTCGTTACCAATGCCGTGGCCACCGTGATCGTGCCGCGCCGGCGCGGCGCGACCGACGACCGACTCGCCGAAATTGATCCCGAAGCCGAGCAGCGCAACCAGGCCGGCGAGCAACGCCAGCAATGGCACTGGGGCTCGCATCTCAGTCCGGATCTTTCCGGTGTGAAACATATCAGCCTGAAATCTCAGCGGAAATCTCGTAGCCGGCCTCGTCGATCGCAGCGCGGACCGCGGCACCGTCCAATGGCCCGTCGCTGGTGACGGTGACCCTGCCGGTGGCCAGGTCGACCTGCACGTCGGCCACGCCCTCGACGGCGCCGACCTCCTGTGTCACTGCCGAAACACAGTGCTGGCAGACCATCCCCGTGACGATGTACTCGCTGACGGTAGCGGTGTCCCCCATGTCAATGACCTCCTCGGGCTCGTTGCAGTGTCCTGCGCGGTGCGTCAGGAGCGAACCAGGCGAGCGATCGCGTCGGCTGCTTCCTTAACCTTGACGCCGGCATCGGCCCGGTCCGCCGCGGCATCGACCACGCAGGTGGCCATATGTTCTTCGAGCAGAGCAAGGGCGAAGGATTGCAGTGCTTTCGTGGCGGCCGAGACTTGGGTCAGGACATCGATGCAGTACTGGTCCTGCTCCACCATGCGCTGCAGACCGCGTATTTGACCTTCGATCCGACGGAGCCGGTTGAGGTACGCGTCTCGGTCCTTGGTGTAGCTCGCCATTGCGCCATCCTCTCTTGACCCCGCGTCTCCTGACCCCGCGCCCATACCAGGTACCAATATACCCCCCGCCAGTATCTCTGTGCGGTCAGACGAGTCGGAGGTCACCGCGGCTACCCTGCCAGCAGCTAGGCCGGCACCAGGATCACCCATACCGGACCGGGCGCGAAGGTCAGCGGTGATCCATCCGGCAGGGTGAACGTGGTGACCGCGTCTGGGGCTGGGCGCGACCAGCTCCCGGTGAAGGCGAGCCCGTCGCGAAGCACGACCGCATCACCGGCACCCGCCGTCGCCGCGAACGGCGACGGCGATCCGGCAGCGTCGCGGACCCCGGTGTCGCGCACCGGCACTCGCTGCAACACCACGGTTGCTGCACTGGGCCGCGGTCCAGAAGCAGACATGAGCGGCGCACCGTCCATGGAGATCACCCACCTGGCCTCCGCGGGCACCCACTGCATCCCGATGGCGGTCGCCGGGTACCTGACCTCGGTCATCGGGACCGGGCGACCGCCGGGCGGTGCAGGCCCGAAGCGGAACCCGATATCCTGCGGCGGCGTGCCGCCTTGGCGTAGCGCCCTGGCATCGCCATAAAGGTTGTGCGGCATCGGCCTTCGCCAGTCTCGGTGATAGGCGCCCGGCCGCGTCAACGCCGAGACGTCGAGCACCGGTGCGCGCGCCACCAGCGCGCCGACTTCAGCTGCCGCACCGGAAAACGCCAGCGCGGGACGACCGAAATTGGCCAGCAGCTGCACGTCGGATGCTCGCGAGCTGCGCACCGGTCCCACCACCGGCGGAATCCGGGACTGATACACGGCGAGCAGCCGGCTGAGGCCACCCTCGACCGGCTCGACATAGACCACGTCCGCCAGCTCAAGACCGCTCTGCGGGCGGGCCACCGCGGCATTGTCGATCTTGACGCAGAGCACCGGCGCGCCGAGATCGGTGGGCAGGCCGGTGAGCGGGGAAACCGGTGGCCCGGGCACGGTACTGGGCAACAGGTTAGGCGCCGGACTGGACGGAATCGGGCTGGACGGACCCGGTGAGACGGGCCCGGCGACCGCTGGGGACGGAGTCAGCGGCGCGCTAGTGGAGCCGGACAGCAACGCGGCGGGCAACGCGTACACCAGCAGAAGCAAGGCCAGCCCCCGCAACGCTTGCCCCTGTCTGCTCACCACCACCACCTCGTCAGCGCATGGTGCAACTTTGAGTGACACTTCATACCAGCGGTGATCGACGCCCGCGAAATCCTCGTCCACCACTCACCGGTAGCACCAACCCATTCCGCGGTACCGTATAACTGAGAGTGACTAAAAACTCGCTGGATGTGGCACTCCGCCCGGAGGATGACAAAGAGTCGCCTGCCGATTACGCTGGGGGAGATCGCTCAACGTCACTGCCGGGGGACTTAGTGAGTGTGAGCCACGGGTTTGAGCGCGTCGAACCGAGGCGCGGCCTGTTGGCTGTGCACCCACAGCGATGGAAGCTATGGTGCGAGCGGAAAGTCGTCATCGCCTATGTCCTCACTGTGGACATCGCCGCGGTAGCGCTGGCTGCCGGGATGATCGCGGCGATACCGGTTCACTCCGGTGATCTGTTCCGCTTCGGGCTGCTGGCCGCAGGGGCGGTCGTCCACCGGGAGGTGGTTCGCCAGATCGAGAGCCTGCGTGAGCAGGCAACGAACAACGGTCTGCGCACGAACCTCATCTCCTTGTGGATCTTCGCGGCAGTACTGTCGGTTCCGCTGCCGCTGGTCTTCGCCGTGACCGTGGTGGTCTATCTGCACTCCTGGTACCGGGGTAGCTCCGGCAGGCTGTACCGCACGCTGTTCTCCGGAGCGACAATGGTGCTAGCGCCCACTGCCGCCGTCGCGGTCCTGCAACTTCTCCAGCCCACCGGGTACCCCATCATCCCGCAGGGCGCGCCGGGGCTCGTCGTCCTGATTGGCGCCGGGACGGTGTACTGGCTGGTCAACTACATATTGGTGGTCGGCGCCGTGCGGATGTCCGACCCACTGCAGCCGGTCCGCCAGGTTCTGGCCAACCCGAGCGACCAGGTCGTTGTGGCGGCCTCGCTCGGGCTGGGGATCGCACTCGCCGTAATGCTGACCTTCCAGCCGTGGCTGATCGCCGTTCTCATGATCACCGTGTCCGCCCTGCACCGCGCATTGCTGCTACCGCACTTCCAACAGGCCGCCCGCACAGATAGCAAGACAGGCCTGCTCACTGCCGGCTTTTGGCGCGAGGCCGCTGGCCGCGAGCTCGAACGGGCCCGCCGGCTCGCCGACCCGCTGGGAGTGCTGATGCTGGACCTGGATCATTTCAAGTCATTCAACGACCGGATGGGGCATCTCGTCGGCGATCAGCTGCTGCGCGCCGTCGCCGACGAGCTCCGCTCCGAAACCCGACCTTACGACCTGGTCGGGCGGTTCGGCGGCGAAGAGTTCGTCATTCTGCTCCCCGGCGTAGGAACCGCCCAAGTCGAGCACATCGCGGACCGGATCCGCGAGCGCGTCAGCCGGCTACGCGTCCTGGTCGACAGTCCACACGATCGGCCAGTCACGGTGGACGGCATATCGGTGTCGATCGGAGCAGCGGTCAGACCCAACGACGGCGACGAAATCGACCAGCTGCTACTGGCCGCCGACGGTGCTCTGATGGCCGCCAAAGCCGCCGGCCGCGACCGCGTGCGTCTCGCAACGCGCTGACCCGAGCTCTCGGCGACGGGGTGGGTGGGAGGTGTGATGAGCGACGGGGAACTCACTCGGCTGGGGACTGGGGAGTTGCTGGGCCGGGCTCGGGCGGTGCGGGACGCGGTGCATGGCACCCGGGTGACCTACTCACCCAAGGTGTTCCTGCCGTTGACCATGCTGTGCCGGGATCGTTGCGGCTACTGCACCTTCGCACACCCTCCCCGCGAACTGCCATCGGCCTATCTGGAGCTCGACGAGATGCTGGCGATCGCCGCCCGGGGCGCGGAACTTGGCTGCCATGAGGCGCTGTTCACCCTCGGCGAGCGCCCTGAGCACCGCTACCCGTCGGCTCAGAGCTGGCTGACCGACCACGGGTATGACTCCACGGTGGATTACCTGGTGGCGGCGTGCCGCGCGGTGCTCGAGCAGACCGGGCTGCTCCCACACGCCAACGCCGGCGCGTTGCACCACAACGAGCTAGCGGCGCTGCGCGAGGTGACCGCCAGCCAGGGAATGATGATTGAATCGTTGCGGCCGGACCTAGCCGCCCACCGAGGCGCCCCGGACAAGCACCCGGACCGGCGGCTAGCCACCCTGCACGCCGCGGGCGAGCTGGCGATCCCGTTCACCACCGGGATCCTGGTCGGCATCGGCGAGACGGAGACCGACCGCGTGGTAGCGCTCGAAGCGATCGCACGGGCGCACCGCCGGTATGGGCACGTGCAGGAAGTGATCGTGCAGAACTTCCTGCCCAAGACGGACACGGCGATGCGCCACATCCCGCCTTGCTCACCGCAGGAGCACCTACGAGCCATCGCGCTGGCTCGGCTCCTGCTGCCGCCACAGGTGCACGTGCAAGCCCCGCCCAATCTCACCGATGATCCCGTGAGCGTCCTTGCTGCTGGCATCGATGACTGGGGCGGGGTCTCTCCCAGCACCGTGGATCACGTCAATCCCGAGCGACCGTGGCCCGTGCTGGACGATCTGCGCAGTGCAACTGAGGCGGCAGGCCACACCCTGGCGCCACGGCTAGCTGTGTACCCCGAGTACGCCCTGGACCCGGCCCGGTGGCTGGACGAGGCGGTGCGTTTCGGGGTGCTGGACCGTTCCGACGCCGAGGGACTCGGCCGGGACGATCCGGGCGCGGTGTTCCCGGAACGTGCGCGCCACGCCGTCAACGTCGGCGACGGCGCGGAGGTGACGCTGGCCGGGCGCCGCTCCACTGCCTGGTATTCCGGTGCCGACGCCACGCCGCCGGTGTTGTTACCGGCGCCAGCGCGGGCGACCGGCGCGGTGCGTGAGGTGCTCGACGGGGTTCGCGCGCGCCAATGCCCTGGGCTCAATGAGCTGGTGACATTGCTGCGCGCCCGTGGGCCCGAGGTCGGCGCCGTTTCCGGGCTGGCCGACGAGCTGCGTGCGGCAACCGTCGGCGACACCGTGACCTACGTGGTCAATCGCAACATCAACTACACCAACGTGTGCACCTTCCGGTGCCGGTTCTGCGGGTTCTCCAAGGGCAAGCTGTCGCTAAACCTGCGCGGTGCACCTTACCTGCTGGAGCTGCCCGAGATCGTGGCGCGGGTCCTGGAGGCGCAGCGAAGGGGCGCCACTGAGGTGTGCCTGCAAGGCGGCATCCATCCTAGCTTTGACGGCAACTACTACCTCACGGTGTGCCGGGCCATTCACGAGGCCGCGCCCGGAATCCACATTCACGGCTTCACCGCGCTGGAAGTCACCGAAGGTGCCCGACGGCTGGACGAGCCGCTGGCCGACTATCTGATCCGACTGCGTGAGGCGGGGCTGCGGTCACTGCCCGGCACCGCCGCGGAGATCCTCGACGACGAGGTCCGGGCGGTGCTGTGCCCTGATAAGATCACCACGGCGGAGTGGCTGGAAGCGCACCGGGTAGCGCACTCGGTGGGGCTGCGCTCCAACGTCACGATGATGTTCGGGGCCATCGAGCAACCCGTGCACTGGGCCCGCCACCTACTGCGCGCCCGTGACCTGCAGGCGCAGACCGGCGGATTCACCGAGTTCGTCGGGCTGCCCTTCGTGCACATGGCGACCCCGATGTACCTCAAGCGGGCGGCGCGGCGGGGACCGACCTGGCGGGAGGTATTGCTGGTGCACGCGGTAGCTCGGATCGCGTTGCACGGGCTGATCGACCACGTGCAGGCGTCCTGGGTCAAACTCGGCGCCTGCGGTGCCCGCCAGCTGCTGCAGGGCGGGGTCGACGACCTGGGCGGCACGCTGATGGACGAGAACATCAGCCGCGCGGCCGGCGCCAGCCACGGGCAGGGTCTCGACGAGGCCGGGTTCCGCGCGATCGTCGAGCCGCTCAGCCGACCGCTGGCTCAGCGCACCACCCTCTATGAGCCGGTGGAGTTGGCAAGCGATGTTTTTTCATCCTGACTGTCCCGGAGTTCACATCATGGATGCTGACTTGTACTCGTGCGCTCGGACTAGGGCAGCGGACCCCCGACGAGTATCCGGAGCTGGGCGAACAACTCGTCCCGGCTGGTCACGTCCAACCGCTGACGCATCCGGGCTACATGGTGTTCCACGGTCTTGGCCGAAATGAACAACCGTTCCCCGATTTGACGGTAAGTCAGTCCGGTCAAGATGAGCTCGGCGACCTCCTGTTCCCGGTCGCTCAGCATGGCTGGACCCCGCGGCCCACCGGCAGACACAGCGGCTGGGCGCGAGGGGGGCATCGGCTCGGGCGAATTGTCCCGCCCGCCCGCTACCGCAGGGCTGGCCGCGCCGGGGCCGGTGGCCCGCAGCGCCCGAGCACACCCAAGCAGAGTGACCATGACCTTGCGATCGGTGGTGCGGATCGCGGCCTGGCCTGCCAGCCGGGAGCCATCGTTCGCCAGCCCGATCGATCGCAGCCCACGGGCCGCAGACTCTACCTCGGACGGGTCGAACTGCCCGGCCAGTACCCGCATCCAGGCGCGACCGGCGGCAGCGAGCACGGCAGCGTAGTGGTTGCTCTTCGCTGCCTTCACCAGAGCCGCCGCATGCGGCTCAGCCGCACTGGGCTGCTCTCGCAGAATCGCAGCATGCAGGCCGTACCAGTGCAGCGGCGCAGCCCACAACGGCGGATCGCCCAGCCGCTCCAGCAGAATCCGGGCCTGCTCCAGGTGCGGCGCCACCCGGTCGAAGTCCCGTAGCCTGGCTGCGGCCACGGCTAGCTCACCCAGCGGCAACAGCGCGAACAGGTCAGCTGGGTGACGGACGATCGCCTTCCGGGCCAGCGCCCAGGCCGTCTGCAGCGCGGGAATGTCGCTCTCGCGCCGGGCCAGACCAACCGTCAGCGCAGCGGCGAACAGTTCCTCCCGTGGTTCAAGGGTGCCCGATGGGGGGGCGGCGCGGGCTAGCCAGCACCTGGCCAGCGCGGTATCGCCACGGATCATCGCGGTCCAGGCCAGCAGTAGCTGGTAGCGGGCTCGCGCAAACAACCCGCCAGCGCCGCTGGCTAAGGCCCGCTCCAGGACCGAGACGGCGACGTCGAGCTCTCCACAATGCAGCGCCACGATCGCCGCCAGCGCCGCCGGGGTATCCGGGAGCAGCACGGCCCGTCCGCCCGGTTCCAGCAGCGCGGCGGCCCGGGTCAACGTGGACAGTGCCATCATCGGGGCCATCGTGGGGGACGTGGTTGGGGCCGCCATCGGCGAGCCGAGAACCGACTCCAACACGCCGGTGGCCATCAGCGACTCCGCCCCAGCTACCAGCGTCGGCGGTCGGTCACCGGCGGAGGCTGCCAGCACCTTCCGAGCCTCGGTCAGCGAGCCGGTACCGAGCAGCGCCAGCGCGGCCAGCGGTGCCGTCGAGCCCATCTCTGCCGTGCCGACCCAGCGATAGACTTCCGCGCTGCGAGCCAGCAGACCGCGCTGTGCCAGAACCGCAGCCGCGACGTTGCCGGCCCTGGCAAGATCGGGGCACGAGGGGTCGGACAATGCCTGATCTGCGAGGCGCAGCGCCCCGTCCAGGTCGCCGGCGAGAGCCGATGCCTCGGCCCGCCGGGGTGCCAACGAGGCCGAGTCAGCCCCGGCAGTGACGGCCTGGGCATACAGCTGCACAGCCCGCGCCGCGGCGTCAGATCCGGTCGGTTCGAACAGGGCGGCGTCGGCGGCCGCTTCGAAGACAGCCGCGAGGTCGCTACCACGGGCACCGACTTCGACTAGCTGGTGGGCCAGGTCGAGCACTGGCCGGCCACGTTCAAGGTGGGCGGCGAACACCAGCCGCTGGATCACCCGCCTGGTGCCCGGCGCGGCACCGGCCAGCAGCGCCCGTCGCACCAGGGGGATCACCCGGCCCTCACCCAACAGTAGGCCGCTGGCTTGCGCCATCGACAATAGGTCGCTAACCACGGCCAGATCGAGCGCGAGCACCTGAACAAGGATTTCGGGATCGGGGGCTGCGCCAAACCCCACCGCGAGCAGCAATGCGCGTAGCTGGGGAGCAATCCGGTCGAGATCATGGCGGACGCGGTCGACGACCTCCGGCGGCAGCTCTGGATTGTCGCCGTCGAGCCTGCCTCCGATGCGCAGCGAGTCCACGACCCGGTCGACCAGCATCGGCACCCCGCCGGTCTGCTCGCAGAGCAGGTCGACCACCGCCGCGGGCAGGGCCCCGCCAAGCAGCGCCGCGCAGCGGATCTGGATTCCGCGTCGGTCCAGCCGATCCAGCAGCACCGGCGGCAGGTGAGCGCCCAGAGCATTCTCGAGTTCGGCCAGCTCGGGCTTCCGCGGCCAGGGCCGGTACGCGACGACAAGCCGCACGTCGCTGGTCAGCGCCAGGCGGCGCAGCCGGTCGAGATCAGGACCCTCCAGCTGATGGGCGTCATCGATCAACACAGCCACGTCCAAGGACGGCGGAAGTCCGACGGCCACCGCGCCCGTCCCGACAACGCTGACCCCAGCCGCCAGGTAAGCCTGGTGCAGTGCTGCCAGAAGCGCGCTCTTCCCGCACCCTCCGGGTCCGACGACACTGACCATGAGTGGCGCCGATGGGTCGGCGCAGACCGCGTTGTACAGCGTCTGTGCCGGCACCAACCCGGCTAGCGAAGCCTCTGAGCCGTCGCGCATCGGTCGGGGGCGAGCCGTCGCCTGGTTCACGTGTGCGACCCATGACGGGGGCTGGCCGTGGTGACGGGGGTGGCCCGGGTCGTCGGAACGGCCGTCGTGGTCGTGGGGGGTGGCGACGCCTTGGTGGTTTGGACAGGCGTGGGGGTGGGGTTAGTCATCGTGGTCGGCTCGGGCGGCGTGCTGCGCGGGGAAGGGGGAATGGACCAGCTGGTGGTCCAGGTGTAGCTGGTGACCCAGGGGGGCGCAGGCGCACTGGGGGGTACCGTGGCGGGATCCGGCTTGGCGCCGCTAGCCGGTTTATCCGGTTCGGCGGGGGGGGTTGTATGGACGGCCCCCCCGGAGCCCTCCCTCCATGAGCTTTCGTTGTTGGCTCTTCCGCTCCCGGCATTCGCTGTCGGGCTAGCGGCATCGGCCGCCGAGGTCCTGGGCGCCAGCGGGGCGCTGGGTGCCGGGGTTCCGGCGTTCGCCTGGGGGATGGGACCGCTGTGGGAAGTGAGAAACGGGACTGATGCCACGCCTGCGGCGGTGATGAGGGCTAGGACGCCGGCCAGGGTAACCCGTTTAACCCGGCGGGAGCTGGCTCGGCGCCAGTGGAGCTGGGCGGATTCGACGTCCAGCGGGATGGCTGTCAGGGATGGTCGTTGCGGAGCCTCCACCTGTGCAAACCCCGGAACCTGGGACTCGGTGCGCACGGTGGGAGGAGCGGGGACGGCGTCGCCCTGGGCCGGTGGGTCGCAAGCGAGGTCCGCAGCGGTGGTATCGGTGGGTAGGGCGACGAGGGCGGCGCCGAGCGCGATGGCGGCTTTGGGGTCGGCGTCGATGGCGACGGGGCGGCCGAGTTCAGCGGAGACGAGTTGCGCGACAAGTGGTACCCGGGAGGAGCCACCGACCAACAGCACCACGTCGAGGTCTTGCGCTGTGAGTTCGGCGGATCGTAGTGCCTGGTGTAGTGCCTCGATGGTCCGGGCCACGTGGGGACGGATCATGTCCTCGAACTCGGCCCGGACCAGCCGGACCTGCGACTGGATTCCGGGGGCTAGGACGGGGATCGTGACTTCGGTATCGGCAGAGAGTGCTTCTTTAGCGTCGGTGCATTCTCGTCGTAGCGCGGCGGTCGCGGCAAGAGTGGTGGGATCGGTGGGGTCGAGCTTGGCCAGGGCGGGGACTGCGGCCAAGACGTGATTGACGACGGCGTCATCGAAGTCCGCGCCGCCGAGGTGATCGAGTCCCTGGGGGTGGCCGAGCACGGAGAACGTGCTGGCGTCAGTTTTGCGGACTACGGCCGCATCGAAGGTGCCACCGCCGAGGTCATAGACCGCGATGGTGCTGCCCGGCTCGATCCGTTCCTGGAGTGCATAGCTGGCGGCGGCGGCCTCGGGTTCGGTGCAGAAGGTGATCTCGGGGAGGCCGGCCGCGCGGAGTGCCTGCGCCATGGTCTGGATCTTGTATGTGCCCCAGCTGGCCGGGTGTGTGATCACGATACCGGTCGCGGGGCCGCCCTCGCGTTGCGCGACCCGGTCGATGACCCAGCGGAGCACCTTGGCGGCGATCTCGGGTGCGGAGTGCGGTAGGCCCCCGATCACCATCGGGACCTCGTCACCGATGCGCCGCTTGAACTCCCGGACCACCCGCTCGGGATGGGTGACGGCGCGACGCTCAGCGGCCTCACCCACCACCACCTGCCCATCGGGGGCGAGGTAGACCACCGAGCTCACCGCAGTAGAACGGGTACCCAACGGAATCACCTCGGGCAACGCACGCTGCCCTGCCTCCTCGCGGCAGATCGCTGCGGCGGTGAAGGTGGTACCCACGTCAATCCCGAGCCAGTAGCTCATCCTCGCGTGCCCCTTCCTCGTCGTAGCGATCCCGCAGGCCTGGAGCGGAGCTGAAGCAAAAGCGCCTGGCCTGCGTATCGCCAACATGAGGCGCTCTGTTAGCGATCCCGCAGGGCCCCAGCCTCCCGATGTCGTGGGCTGTCAATCCCCTAACGCGGCGTGGGGCAACCCGGTGCGATCCTCGATGCCCCGCCGCGGTGGACCAGCGACGGGCCCGACGCCAGCGACAGGCCGGACCCACCTGCACACCTGGAACGAGGCAGCCTCACCCAGCGCTTCGATGACCACTCGGTGAGCACGACGGACACCACATCACCACCTTCGACTCCAACAACGACAACTCGCACCACAACGCACCAATCCTTCGACGGATCCTCGACAACGACCTCACCAACCACGATTCCTACAACCGTACGGTGCGATCCCTATGACGGCCGAGGCTAATCCGGTGTGACCCCCAATGCTGGGAATAGCAGCCACTTCTGTGACCATAACGACAACTGCTGCAGCTGCAACCACTAGCCATCGTCGACCTGTGCTAAGCCCACACGACGACCATCACGGAGTCCCATAGGAGTAACCTCCAGCGAGCCAAGCACCGCCCCTGGGTGACGGAGCTGGTTGCATGACCGCCGGCAGGAAAGGGCAACGCAGTGAGTACAGCAGGGCCGGCAGGCCTGGACGTCGTTGACCGGACCATTGGCTTGGCCGAGGCCAGCGGCCGGCGCGACCTGGGACAGCGGCTGGTGCACACCCGTCGGCGACTGCTCGACCCCACCGTGCGGGTGCTGGTGGTCGGCGAGTTCAAGCAGGGCAAGAGCCTGCTCGTCAACGCACTGATTGACGCACCAGTCTGCCCGGTGGACGACGACATTGCCACCGCGGTGCCCACTGAGGTCTCCTACTCGAAGACTCCCATCGCGACGCTGGTGCACGGGAGGGACAACGTCGCCGACGCGGAGACCACTCGGGTCCAGGTCCCCATCGACAAGCTCGCCCGTCATGTGTCCGAGGCGGGCAATCCGGCTAACCGGCAAGGCCTGCTGCGCGCCGAGGTCGGTGTCCCGCGTCAGATCCTGGCCGGCGGGTTGACCCTAGTCGATACCACCGGCGTCGGCGGGCTCAGCTCGGTGCATACCACCAGCACTCTGGCTGCGCTGCCCACCGCCGACGCCGTGCTGCTGGTGTCCGACGCCTCGCAGGAGTACTCCGAACCAGAGATTGATTTCCTGCGGCAGGCGATGAAGCTGTGTCCTAACATCGCGTGCGTACTCACCAAGATTGACCTCTACCCGCAATGGCGGCGCATCGCCGAATTGGACCGCGTCCACCTAGCCGGCGCCAAAGTAGAAGCGGATCTGCTGCCGGTGTCCTCGACATTGCGCCTGCATGCGATGCGCACCGAGGATAGCCAGCTGGATGAGGAATCGGGGTTTCCGGCGCTGGTA
>JAFAXZ010000162.1 GCA_019240665.1 Pseudonocardiales bacterium
CCAGACGGTCAACAGCGTGTCGTCCAACCTGGTCCAAAGCCAGGTGCCGGTGGTCACCACGATCACCGACAAGGATGGGGTGCCGATCGCCTACGTCTTTGACCAGGACCGGTTCAACACGCCTCCCCGGGACATCGCCGACACGATGAAGGCGGCGATCATCGCTATCGAGGACCGGCGGTTCTTCGAGCACAACGGGGTGGACTGGCGTGGCACCGCCCGGGCCCTGATGACCAACCTGTCTGCCAGCGGCAGCGCACTGGAGGGCCAGGGTGCCTCGACGCTGACGATGCAGTACGTCAAGAACTATATGTTGTACGCAGTCGCGCAGAATGACGCCGAGCGGGCCGCCGCCGTGGAGAGCACCCCGGCCCGCAAGCTGCGCGAGATCCGAGTGGCCCTGCAGCTGGAAAAGCAACTGTCCAAGGACGAGATCCTGGCGCGGTATCTCAACATCGTCTTCTTCGGTCACAACGCCTATGGGGTGGCCGCAGCCGCGAGGACCTACTTCAACACCACGCCGGACCGGCTCACCATTGCCCAAGCGGCCCTGCTCGCCGGCATGGTGCGCTCGCCCAGCAGCTACGACCCGGTGGAAAACCCCGAGCAGGCCGTGGAACGGCGCAACGTCGTGATCGATGAGATGACGAACGTCGGGTCGATCACGCGCGATCAGGCCGAGGCGGCCAAGGCCCAGCCGTTGGGCATCCAGCGACCGCTGACCGGGCTGACCAACGGCTGTGTCGGTGCCGGCCCCGCTGACGGCTTCTACTGCCAGTACACCCTGGACTACCTCGCCACCGTGGGCTTCCCCGAAGACAAACTGCGCCGTGGCGGGTACCTGATCCGCACCAACCTGGACCGACGGGCCAGTGACATAGCCAAACGCGCGGTCACCGCTGAGGTCCCGACGCACACGCCGGGGATCGCCAATGCGATGGCAATCGTGGAGCCGGGCCGCGAGCGGCACCCGGTCCGGGCGCTGGTGGCCAACCGCGACTACGGACTCGACGCCGACGCCGGCCAAACCTCCTATGCGCTGCCGTCGCTCGTGCAGGGCTTCGGCGCCGGGTCGATCTACAAGATCTTCACCGCCGCCACTCTGCTGGAGCGAGGAATGGGGATCAGCTCCCCAGTGCCAGTGACGGATGCCTACACCTCACGGGTGTTCCGAAATAATGGCGGCCCGTACACGGTCACCAACGCGGGCAAGTACCGCAACGGTTCGGTCTCGTTGCAGACCGCTTTGGCGATCTCCCCGAACACCACGTTCGTGGCCCTGGAAGACCGGATCGGATCGATCGATCCCGTGGTGAACATGGCCTACCGGCTGGGCATGCGACAAAGCCTGAATGCCAAGGACTCCCAGGGCCGCACGATCGCCGACGCTGTCAAGCAGGAGCGCCGCGGCTCCTACACCCTCGGGCCCGAGCCGACCAGCCCGCTGGACCTCGCCAACGTCGGAGCCACCCTGATGAGCGGCGGGAAATGGTGCCCGCCCACCCCGATCGATGCGGTGCTGGACCGCAACGGTAACCCAGTGAAGGTGCCCGAGGCGCCCTGCGAGCAGGTCGTGCCCGAAGGCCTGGCGAACTCTCTGGTAGTGGGGTTGAGCAAAGATGACCAGCCCAGTGGCACCTCCTTCGCCGCCGCGCAGGCGGCCCACTGGACCCGCCCGATCCTCGGCAAGACCGGCACCACCCAGAACAACCGCTCGGCCGGCTTCCTCGGGGCGACGCCGCAGTACTCCGGTGCGGTGCTGGTATGGCCGGACGGGTCCAGGCCGAGCGGAATCTGCGACTCCGACCCACCCCGGCTGTGCAGCAACGGCGATATCTTCGGCGGCAAGGTACCGGCCCGGACCTGGTTCAACGCCATGGTCCCGCTGCATGAGGGGCTCCCCGTGATGCCCCTGCCGCCCACCGAACCGCGCTACGTCACCGGTGCCGGAGCGAACGTCCCCAGTGTCGTGGGGCAGGGAGAGAACACTGCCCAGCTCACCCTGGAGCGGGCCGGGTTCCGGGTGCAGCGGGTGGTGTCAGCATCGGATCAGCCGCCGGGCACGGTCGCCTCCGAGACACCCACCACCGCCCAGCCCGGTGACGTGGTCACGATCTTCGTCAGTGATGGGACGGCTCGACCGACACCCGCGCCGAGATCCCCACCCCCGGCAGCCCCTTACCGGCCGCCACTGTCGTCAGACCAGAACCCAGCCGGTGGACCGGCGGAGCCGACACCGTCACCGCCCACTCAAGGGCCGGCTGGCTAGACAGGGAACTTGTCAGGCCCCTTTCAGGGCCGCGAGGACCACGGCGGCCAACCGTGATCCCTCGGCGCGGTTGGCCGCCCTGGCTTTCGCGGCCTTCATCACCAGACCCAGCTGGCCAAGTCCGGGGCGCTTGCCGAGCTGCCCGGCGACGTCCTCGATCGCCTCGGCGACCAGGGCCCTGAGCTCGTCGTCACTCAGCTGGGCAGGCAGGTAGTGGGCGAGCACCTCGCCCTCGGCGCGCTCGCGGGTCGCCAACTCCTCACGCCCAGCCGCGGCGAAGACGTCAGCGGCCTCGCGACGCTTCTTGGCCTCTCGGACCAGCACTGCGAGCACCTCGTCGTCGGACAGCTCCCGGGCGTTGGCACCAGAAACCTCCTCGGTGGTGATCGCAGCCAGCGCCATCCGCAGGGTCGCCACCGTGATGATGCTCCGGGACTTGATCGCCGTGGACAAGTCGGCGCGCAGCCGATCCTTCAACTGTGCCATGGCGTTGCAGCCTAGAGCGGGCGCACTAGGCTCGGCGGCATGCATCCCTGGGGGCGCGCCGTGCTCGGCGCCACCGCGCTGGCAGTCGCCGGGACGGCCTACGCTGCCGGTGTTGAGGTCCGCCGCTGGACGCTGCGCCAGGCCACCCTGCCGGTCCTACCAGTCGGAGTTACACCATTGCGGATCCTGCACATCTCCGACCTGCACATGACCCCGAACCAGCGCTCCAAGCAGCGGTGGTTAGCCGGTCTGGCCGGCCTGGAGCCCGATCTTGTGGTGAACACCGGCGACAACCTGGCGCACCCGCAGGCGGTGCCAGCTGTGCTGCGGGCACTGCAGCCACTGCTGACCCTGCCTGGGGTGTTCGTGTTCGGGAGCAACGACTACTACGGGCCGAGGCCGAAGAATCCGGCTCGCTACCTGATCCGCACCCACAAGCGGATCCGCGGCGTGCCGCTGCCGTGGACAGATCTGCGCGCGGCGTTCGCCGAGCACGGCTGGCTTGACATGACGAACACCCGGCGCCAGCTCGCCGTCGCCGGGCACCGGGTCGTCATCGCCGGGGTGGACGACCCGCACCTGCGGCGGGATCGCTACCAGCGGATCGCCGGTCGAGCCGATCCCCTCGCCGACCTCCGATTGGGTCTGACGCACTCTCCGGAGCCGCGCGTGCTGGACGCCTTCGCCGCCGACGGCTACGACCTCGTGCTGGCCGGTCACACCCATGGCGGGCAGCTGCGGCTGCCCGGCTACGGTGCGATCGTCACCAACTGCGGGCTGGACCGCTCCCGGGCCCGCGGCGCATCCCGATGGGGCGCACATACCTGGCTGCACGTCTCGGCGGGCCTGGGTACATCCCCGTTCGCGCCGGTTCGCTTCGCCTGCCCCCCGGAGGCGAGCCTGCTCACGCTGGTCCCGCGCAACAGCGGCTCCCCAGTGCCGGCCTCCGCCTGGCACGCCGCCGGTGTCGGCTAGACTCAGCGGCGTCCATCCGGGGTGTGGCGCAGCTTGGTAGCGCGCTTCGTTCGGGACGAAGAGGCCGTGGGTTCAAATCCCGCCACCCCGACCCTCTAAAATACCAGGTCAGGAGTCCTCATCGGTGGGCTCCTGTTCTGTTTCTGGCTCCTGCTCGGACGCCGGAGTCAGCAGAAAGTCAGCAAATACCGCTTTGACCCGCTGGTCTCTGTCGTGCGATG
>JAFAXZ010000199.1 GCA_019240665.1 Pseudonocardiales bacterium
CCGTTTTTCTCCATGGATCGTCGAACTACAAGATGCTGAACGTAAAAGGTGGTCCGTGTTTTAGGTCGACCAACGTTATCAGGGGTCCATGACTGTACGACCAACAGAGATTACCGGAGGGCCCCGAGCTGGAGGGTGGTCTCTAGCTAGCGAGGCGACTACGGTTAGCCTTCTTCCGGTGTTGGGGTGGTGGGAAGCTAGTGGTGTGTGTTGGTTGTGGGGGCGTAGTGGCAGCTACGCCTGTAGCGTGTCTTTCGCCCGGGGGTTGCTTGCTTGGTTGATTCGTGTGGCTAGGTGTTCGATGGTGGGGTTATCGATGAGCGTGGCCACGGTCAGGTGGGTATCGAGTGTGGCCCGTAGCCGGCCGAGCATCCGGGTGGCGAGCATGGAGTCTCCGCCGAGTTCGAAGAAGTCTTCTTGGGTGCCGATCCGGTCGCGTCCGAGGGTTTCGCACCAGATGTCGGCGATCGCCCGGTGCAGGTCGGTGGCTGGCTGGGAGTCTTTGGTTGGGTTGGTGGTGTGGGTTTGTCCCGTCTGGGTGAGTTGTTCTCGGTCGATGTGGCCCTCCGTGGTTGTGGGTAGGGTGTCGAGGGTGAGGAGTGTGCAGGGGGTGGGTGTGCCGTAGCGGTCGGGTAGCGAATCCTCTGGCTGGATACCGGGGGTTTCGTTCCCGGTGGTTTGGGTGTAACAGACTAGTTCGTGTAGTGGGCGGGCTGGGGTGTGGAGGTGGGCGCGTGCCCAGGGCGCGTCGGTGTCGAGTCCGATGAGGATGTGGGGGGTGTGGTGGCGCAGTGCTGCGTCCAGGGAGCGCAGGGCTTGGTGGGTGCTGAGGGTGTGGTAGCCGCGGGCGGCGGTTAGTTGATTCATGCCGTATCCCCGGCTCATTCCCCGTTCGTGCCAGATGCTCCAGGCCAGGCTGCGTCCGTTGATCGCGCAGTGGTGGTGTTGGTAGGCGGCGAGGGCGTCGAGGAAGGTGTTCGCGGCGGAGTAGGCGCTGACCCAGGGTCCGCCGAAGAAGCCGATGAGGGAGGAGAAGGACACGAATAGCGTCCCGGGCCGGTTTTTGAGGAGCTGGTGGAGGGCCCAGCCGCCGGCTATCTTGGGGGCCAGGACCGCGGTCCGGTGTTGTGGGGTCTGGGTGGTGATGGGATGTTCGTCGAAGTGTCCGGCTAGGTGTAGCACTCCGGCTAGATTTGTTGACCAGTGCTGTTCGGTGGTGCGCACCGCTTGGCTTAGGGCTTGGGGGTCGGTGATGTCCACGGCCGCGTAGGTGATGTCGCCCAGGGTGCTTAACGCGCGGTAGGCGGACAGTTTGCGGCCGAGTTCGGTGCCGTGGGCGATGTGGCGGGGCCAGGTTGAGGGGTCGGGGAGTTGGGTGCGGCCCAGCAGCAGGAGTCGGAGGCGATGGGTCGTGAGCAGGTGACGGGCCACTTCTACGGCGAGCTCGCCGAGGCCGCCGCTGATGAGGTAGAGCCCGCCGTCGTGGAACGCGGGCGTGGTCTCGTGGGACGTGGGCGTGGTCGTAGGCAGTGTTCCACTAGGGAGGCGGACGAGTCGCCGGGTCCATCGGCGTTGCTCGCGCAGGGCCACCTCGGTCTCGCTGGCGGGGGTGTCGATTTCAGTTAGCAGCTGTTCCAGCGTGTGCGGCCCGGCGTGTGGGGGGATGTCGATGTGGCGGGCGCGTAGCCAGGGTAGTTCCTGGTCCAGGCTTTTGATCAGGCCGATTACCGGGGTCCGCTCCACGGCCAGGGGCTCGTTGGGATGGAGCTGTTGGCTGTGGCTGGAGACTACATATAGCCGCACGGAGTGCTCTGCTGTCCCGTTGGCCGAGGGAGGAGTGGTGTGGTCGGCGAGCGCGGCCATCAGGTGGGCGAGGCATTCCACGCTGTCGCGGTGTGTTGTCGTGATGTCCTGGGGGCCGGGCTCAGCGGTGTAGGCAGCGCAGCAGGGGAGGTGAACGACCCGCTCGATCGTGGGGATGGCGTCGAGGAGTTGGTGGTAGGCGGTCGTGTCGTCCCAGGGCAGGGTGAAGCGCTCAGCGGTGTGGCGGGTGAACGTGGCCCCGTAGGAGGCCAGCGTGTAGCCCTGCCCTTGGGCGTGCAGCGCCGCGGCGAGCCGCTCGGTGAGCTCGTGAGGGTCGGCGAGGATCAGGGTGTGCCCACCGGTGGGGGGCAGGCGATGGTGTAGGAGTTCGGCGGGGTGCCAGACGGGGTGGAAAAACCAGTTCGGCAGGGTGTTCTCAGTGCCCAGCAGGACGTCCACGCGGGCAATGTCTGCCTCGAACGCACCGTCGTGGAACTGCCTCACCAGCGTCGAGCGCTGGATCTTGCCGATCTCTGTCTTCGGGATCTGCTGTTTGTCCACGGGAATCAGGTAGGAGGGGTTGACTCCTGCCTCGCGCACGAGTTTGGTCCGGATTCGCTGCATCGCCGCTGCGGGGTCCGCATGCGGTGCTAGGACGAAAAACAGCGCTAGTTCATCTGTTGCCTGAGCACCGGTGCGCACGGCGCAGGCTGCGGTGAAGGACCGCGCCACGTCGTCTAATTCCTCGACGGTCGCTTCTAGTTCATGGCTGGAGTGGTTGACGCCGGCGATGATGATGACGTCTTTGGCGCGTCCGGTGATGGTGAGCGCGCCCTCGCGTAGCAGTCCGAGGTCGCCGGTGCGAAACCAGCCATCATCGGTCAAGGCCTCACGGTTTTGCTCAGGGTTGGCGTAATAGCCGGGGGTGACGGCGGGTCCGCTGACCTGGACGTGACCGATGGTGCCTTCCGGCACGGTGGTTGCGGTGTCGTCGGTGATCCGGATCGCGAAGCCGGGGTAAGGCCGGCCGACCTCGACCGCCCGGTCGCTGCCCCCGCCACTGTCGCGGGGTAGCACTGAGCAGGTTTGCCCGGAGGATGTTTCCGACATCCCCCAACACGGGCGCATCGCGTCGGCTCGCAGCCCCTGCGGCGCCAGCAACTGCACAAAACGCCGGGCCACCCGGTCGATCACGGCCTCGCCGGCGTTGAGCACCACCCGCAGCGCGGACAGGTCCCAGCGTTGCGTGGTGATCCGTTCGGCCTGCTCGGTGACCAGTCCGTAGGCGAAATTGGGGGCCCAGGTCACGGTGGCGCGGTGGGTGTGCAGCGCGGAGGGCCAGCGAAGCGGGTCTTCTAGCACCCAGGTGGTGGGTGCATGGATCTGGCGGCAGCCCACCACGACATCGCGCACGTGGAACATGATCAGGCCGCCTACGTGGTGCAGCGGCATCCAGTTGAAGCTGACCTCAGCCGCAGTGAGGTCGTGGTGCTGTTGGGCGGCGGCCGCGTGGGTGAGCAGGTTGTCATGGCGCAGTTGGACGGCCTTGGGGGTCCCGGTGCTGCCCGAGGTGAACATCAGCAGCACCAGGTCCTCGGCGCGGGTGGCATGCCAGTCATGCTCGGCCGGACCGGCCCTAAGCTCGTCGATCACTACGATCCGGGAATCGAGCACCTCCCGGCCTTCGCTCAGGGCGTGTAGCGGGGCGGTGTGGGCCTGGTCGGTGAGCGTCACCGGATGGCCGAGCGACTCCCAGGCGTGCTTCACCGTGGCCGCGCTCGGAGCGTCGGAGGCCACCGCGAGCGGGACGGCGACAAAGCCTCCCAGCACGCAGGCCCAGAAGGCCACCACGAACTCCCGGTTCGCGGCGAGCTGGAAGATCACCTTCTCACCGGCACTCAGACCGAGCCCGCGCAGCCCGCCGAGCAGCCGGGATGCCTCATCAAGCAGCTCGGCGTAGGACTGCCGCTCCAGCGTCCCGTCAGGTCCGAGGTAGCCCACCTCTCCGGGCCCACCGGTCAAGGCCGCACGGCGCAGGGCAGCGTCTAGGGTGTCGACCTCCAGGGGGCGCAACGGCGGGCCCACGCTCATCGACGGCGGAGCCTGCTGGTGTACCGTGCCCGTAGTGCCCTGCCGCACCGGTGCGCTGGTCCCGTCAGCCGATCCGGAGAGCCCTGCTGGCTCGGCCAGTCGCACAGGCTCCAGCGGACCCTCCGGAGTTCGGCCTGGGGTCATCACGACGGCTGCCCGACCGCTGCCCGCCCAGGCGGTCCACCGCCGCTCCCACCGCGCCGCCACGTCCCCGTCTAGCACGGGGAACTGCGCCAGGGCCGCCTCATCGAGCCGTCCACCCGCCGTTCTGGGCAGATCCGAGATGAACACGACCGCGGTGAGCGTAACGGCGGCGGGTAGCGCTGGACGGGCGACCCGGAGGATCTGCTCCTCGCTGACCTGTCGGGTTGGCACGACATACGCCACCAGTTCCGCAACCCCCGCGCAGCTGCGTCTGACCCTGAGGACACAGTCCCGGACCGACTCATGACCCATGATCCGGTCGGCTACCGCAGTCAGATTAATGGTGTGGGCGGCCACCTGCGCGTGTTCAGGCTCCGGCCCGTCGAACGGATGATTCACTGTCAACTCCGTTGAGGGTTAGCGATATGGTCAAGATACTCGGCTAGTATGCGGCCGATCTCAGCGATAGGCTCTGGCTGCGTCATCATGACATGTTCACAATCGATGTCGTGGATCTCGACATCTCCCGTGATGGAGGACCGCCACGCATGAGCGACATCATCGACTCGTTTCTCACGTGTCGCCTGAAAATATAGTACATCGCCGTCAAAACATCCCGCCGACGCAGTGGCCGTGAGCATGGCGTTATGGGCGACGACCGCGATGAACGCTTCAATATGGTGCTCGTCGAAACCGGCCAGCAGTTCAACCTTATCGCGGAGAATGGCCACGACCTCCGACCGGCTCAGTGTAGGGGTTACCTTGTCCATAGGATAACCCGTGATCTTAAGCAAAAAAGTCAGCAGCTCGTGCTCCGCAGAAGCCGTGTAAGACTCCCGTTGAGCTACGATAAAATCGGACGGAGCGGAATCGAGCATGGCCAGCAGCGTTACCCGTTTCCCTAGTTGTTGCAAGCGGACGGCGATCGCATGAGCGACGGTTCCGCCGAAGGACCAGCCCAAGAGACAATAAGACCCAGTTTGTTGCACAGTGCGAATGTGGTTGAGGTATAATTCAACCAGCTCTTCGAACGTGGCCGGCAGGGGTTCATGGGGATCAGTCATGCCCGGTGATTGGAGTGCATAGACCGGGTATTCAGCGCCTACGTGTGGTAACAACCCGGAATAACACCAGCCCAGACCTCCCAGCGGAGAAATACAGAACAAAGGTGATCGCCCTCCGTGCGCGCGAAGAGGAAGCAAGACATCAAAGGCATCCCGTTCCTGACCAGCCCCGTCCAGCCGGGCTGCCAGACCCGCCACGGTGGGTGACTCGAACAACGCACGTAGCTCCAGTTCCACCCCTAAGGTGGCGCGGATGCGGGCGATCAACCGGGTGGCCAGCAGGGAGTGCCCACCCAGATCGAAAAAGTTATCCTCGACACCCACCACCGGCAGGCCCAGCACGTCCGCGAAGAGTTCACACAACAGTTGTTCTTGCGGAGTGCGCGGTGGGCGGCCCTCCTCGGTCAGCGTGAACTGTGGAGCCGGTAACGCCGCCCGATCCACCTTCCCATTCGGCGTCAACGGCAACGCCTCTAATACCATCACCACCGCGGGCACCATATACTCCGGCACCCGTTCCCGCACCCACTCCCGTAGTGCGCCTGTCAGCGCCTTGGTGTCTCTGGCGGTGGTGGGGTTGTTCGTCCACTCTGAGGGGGGTCTTTGGCTGGGGTGGGTGGGTCGGTATAGGCCCACGGGGACTGCTGGGGTGGTTTGGGTGGGGTCGGTGAGTATCACGTCTAGGGCGTGGGGGTGGGTGGGGGACCAGGTCATCGCGACCTGGTAGCCATACTGCTCACCGAGTGCGTGCAGGGTCTGCGGGTCCAGCGGGTCGGGTGCCTGCACGGGGTGGGAGCAGGCGGGGTCGCTGAGCGGGGTGGGCACCTGGTCCACCAGCTCGCTGAGTGGGGTGCCGGTGTGCAATTCCTGGGCCAAGGCGAGGTCGTGGCTGAGGCGAACGTTGGGGACGGTGGCAAGACGCAGCAGTGGTGGATGGTGTGTGCTCAGGTAGTCGGTGAACGCGGTCAGGTCGCTGATCTGCTGGCCCCATTCCAACCGGGGTGCATCACCCACGGGCACCGTGGTGCGGGGGTGTTTGTGCAGGATGACGTCGTAGCGGTAGCGGGTTAATTCGTTGTGGTAGCGGCCGCGTTTGATCTGGATGTCCACTCCGGCGATGTCGCTGTGGGTTGTTTGCAGCGCGGGGAAAAATTCCGGATCGATGAGGAGTTCTTTTTCCACCCGGATGGCCTGCTCGATCGCCCGGCGCAGGGCTGAGGTGTCGGTGGAGTGCTCGGCCCGGTGCACCTGCACCGCGGTCACCAAAGGACGCAGCAGGCGCAGGTTGCGGACATCCCCCACAAACACCGCCCCACCCGGGGCCAGCAGACCCAGTGCCTGGGTGAGGACGTGCTCGAGATAGTCGGGGGTGGGGAAATACTGCACCACTGAGTTGAGGATCACCGTGTCGAACCACCCGGTCGGTAACCCCTCGGTGTCGTGCGCGGGTTGGGTCCGTAACACCACCCGATCAGCCAGTTCGGGGTCCTGGGCGACGTGACTGGCCAGAATATCAATCACCGGGGCGGAGAAATCGGTGGCCCAATAGGATTCACACTGCCGGGCGAGTTGGGACAGTAACAATCCCGTCCCCGCGCCGATTTCTAGTACTCGTCGTGGACCCAACGACAAAATCCGGGCTACGGTCTGATCCCGCCACTCCCGCATCTGCTCCAGCGGGATCGGTCGATCATCATAACTACTCACCCACCCCGTGAAATCCTCCCCGAACACCGAACCCGGTGCCGCATACAACGAATCGTAAATCTGCTGCCATTCCCCGACCTGCTCCCGCTCCGTCTGCTGATCACGCACCCGACCCGCACCATCAACCACCACATAGGCGACGAGCTGCTTGTCCCCCGGCTGGTCCTGGCGGGCAACCACGACCGCCTGGGTCACCTGCGGATGTTGGGTCAGGACGGTTTCAATTTCCCCCGGCTCGATCCGGAACCCCCGCACCTTCACCTGATCATCCACCCGGCCCACAAACTCCAGCTGAGCATCGGGGTTCCACCGGACCAGATCC
>JAFAXZ010000322.1 GCA_019240665.1 Pseudonocardiales bacterium
CAGGTGGTGAGCAGCATCACAGGGCCGCGTGAGTCTGGTGGCGGGTCCCACCGATTTCACCCAGGTTCCGGCCGCCGGTCGGCATCCTCGTCCAGCCCGTCGGTCAACGGGTCGCGCCACGTCCGACCTGGGCGAGGGCGTGATGGCCACCGATGACTGTGTGCGGGCGTGGGAGGGGGCCTACCGGTATTACGGCCGGATGTGGGAGCTGACCGCACGCGCACCCCAAGGAGACCCAGCAGCAGCCCGGGAAATGGCCGCAGCATCCCGAGCGGTCGCGGCAGCCTGGCGAGCAATCCAGGCCGCCACCCCCTTGCCATGGTGGACCCTCGCCGCCCTCCACTCCGCCGCCGCAGCCTTCGACGAACAGGCACAGAAATATGACGAAGACAGCAAAAACCCCACCCCACCACAGGACCGCTGAACCAGGACCACCCCCGCCACCAGGCACCCGAGTCCAACTCAACGACGGGGCGCAACATAAAGGCACCGTCATGCCACACGAGCCCAGACACTCACCAGCCTGGCGGAACCTGTTCTCGGTCCGGCTCGACAACGGGATCTGGCAGATCTGCGACACCAACGACATCACCATACTCCCCCCACCACCAACGCAGGCCGACCAGTAAGCACACGCAGTTCCCCCGTGGGGTCATCACGCCGGAAAATGGAAGAAAGGAGGTGATGATGGGCTCGACAGCGGTCACCTAATCGGCGTTAACCAGCTTGGCTGTAGCTGTCAGTGCCTGTCATAGCACATATCGCGCGAGGAAACTCAAGAAAGGGAAATAACGCGCCCGGGGTGGTGTGGTAATGCCGCACGCCCTCATCAACTACAAGACTGGCATACGCGCAGAAGCGGAATCTCTGGCTACCAACCTTGTCCGCTTCTGCGCTGTCCACCCAACTCAGGAGTGAACAAGAATGAGGATACACAGACCCCTCGGGCCGGGCGCAAGCCCCCTCCCCAGTGGAAAGGACAACCGCACCAACCAAACACACCTCACGATCCCCCAGCTGAGCATCGGGGGTAATCGGTGATGGACACCCAGACAATCGCCCTGCTGATCGCCGGTGGCGGCGCACTCGGCGTCCTGGTATGGATACTCGCCAAACTCGGTAGAGCCCTGGTCACGATCGCCGAAGCACTCGCCACAGCAGCAGTCGTGTTCCTGGTCGCATGGCTGATCCTCAAGGCCGTACTGTGGGCGTGGCGTCAGACGCTCACGCACTGGCGAACCAGCCTGACCGTACTGAGTGCGTTGGCGTGATGGCACTGGTGGGGATGGCCATCACTGGTCACCACCGCCGGTGTGATCACAGGAGTCCTCACCGGGTGGCGGCTGATCAACCTGAGATCGTTTGATGCGGGGGCGGGCCGGCATCTGCGGGCCTGGTGGCTGCGCTGGACCGTCTACGCACCCAAGCTGCCCGGCTGGCTACAGGCCTGCGGCCTGGGCATCACCCCGGACCCCGCGCCTGTGGCGCTGGCACTCACTCCCTTCGGGCGCACCCTGGGCCGCAGACGACGCCCGACACCAACCCAGCTACCCAAAGTCCTCGGGGTGCGTTCCGGCGCATCCTGGGACGAGGTCCGCGTGCGACTGATACCCGGCCAAAAACCAGAAGACCTCGACGAAGCCACCCGCGCCCTAGCCTCAGCCCGGGGTGTGGCCCGCTGCCAGGTCCGCGAACTCACCCCGAACGTGATCTCGATCGATTTCCAACGCCGCAACCTACTCGCCGACCCGGTCAACTGCCCGGATCTCGCCAGACTGGCCAGTGTCGAAGGCGGATCGGTGGATTTGCGGCGGGTCTGGGCCGGACGCACCGAATACGGCCAGGACTGGCACATCCCGCTCGCCGGGGGCCATACGTTGACCGCGGGGGCCACGGGGGCGGGAAAGGGCTCGGTGATGTGGTGCCCACTCGTCTCGATCGCCCCCGCCATCCGCGATAGGTGGGTACGGGTCTCGGGAATCGACCCCAAAGGCATGGAACTGGCCTACGGACGAAGGATCTTCCACCGCTACGCGGTCACCGGCACCGACGCCCTCACCGTACTCGAGGAGCTAGTCGCCGCGATGGACACCCGCAAAGCCGCCTTCGCCGGGCGGGTTCGCATGGTGCCGATCAGCCCCGAACACCCGCTGGAATTACTGGAATTCGACGAGATCGGCGCATTAACGAAGTACACGGATCGCAAAACCCGCGAGGCCATCACCGAACGAGTCGCCTTGTTGACCACCCAAGGCCGGGCCCTGGGATTCACCGTACGCGGCTACGTGCAGGAGCCCACCAAAGACACCGTACCCGTCCGAGAATTGTTCCCCCGACGGATCTGCCTGCGGGTCTCCGCGAAATCCCACGTCGGCATGGTGCTCGGCGAGAACGCCTACGAGCGCGGCGCCTGGGCCAACCGCATCGGCGAATCCGAAGCCGGCACCGGTTACGTCTGGGGCGAGGGCATCCGCGAACCCCTCCGCATCCGCGCCGGATGGGTCCCCGACCACACGATCAAACACCTCGAAACCTTCGTCACCGGCCCCACCGAGCACGACACAGCAGTGCTGCCCTTCCCACCCAAACCCACCAACCCGAGCGGATCGACTCACGGAGGTGCCGCATGATCAGCACAGTTGACCCGCTCACCGCGATCGGCACTCACCTCAACGTCTTCGAGCTACCCGCAAGCGCCTCAGTGCACGGGGCTGCCGCGATGTCCAGGCCGCAAGTGACCGTGCAGCTGTCCTGCCGCACACCCTCCGCGATCGCTCTGGGACTGCTCGCCTGGGCCGGCACTCTCATTGAGGTCACTGCCCAGGTTTGGCGGATCCCCCACGGTGACTTGGTGCATCTGTTGGTGACCGGGCTGCTGCCCGACGGCGCCGACGTAGTCCGGGTCTACGGCGGAATGCGGATCATCGATTGCAGCTTGGGAATTGATCTTGTACCTGATGGTATCAGGACTCTGCGGCTAGTGACGCTGCGCCATCTCTCCACTCCCGGCCAGCTCATGGAAGAGGTCACCCTCTGATGGACACCCCCGATCCCAGCACCCTGGATGCCGCTCGGATGACCCGGGCGCAACGTGCCGCCCTGCCGCTGAGCGCTGAGGTCGCCCAAGCCCTCGCCGAACAGCACGGCGTGTGCATCCGGCCATTGGCCATGCGCCGGATCGACACCACCACCGGCCGCGTCGAGGTCGTCCCCGTGCCCTGCGGATCCACCCGCCAAGACCACTGCCCGTCCTGCGCGGAGAAGGCCCGCCGACTGCGGATGGCCCAATGCCGCGAGGGCTGGCACCTCGACACCGAACCCACCACCGGCCGCACGAAACCTACAGAGGAACACAAAGAGCTGATAGCCGCCCGCGCCGATCTCCTCGCCGCCTACACCGAATGCAAAACACACGGCGACGACCTCACCTGCGAACAGATCACCGAATCCATCGCCGACCTCGACAAAGAACTCCGCGCGCTGGGCGTACGCGGACGCCTCACCCCGCTGGATACCCCACCCAAACCCCTCAAGCGCTCCACCCAACGCCGCCACGACGCCCCGGACCTACCCCGCCGCCCGATCGAGCGGCGCACCCTGGGCCAGGTCTTCGCCGGCCGCTACCGACCCTCCACATTCCTGACCCTCACCCTGGAGTCCTACGGCCGGGTCGACGCCCACGGCGCAGCACTGGACCCAGACCACTACGACTACCGGCAGGCCGCCCGCGACGCCATCCACTTCCCCGCACTACTGGACCGGTTCTGGCAAAACACCCGCCGCTGTGTGGGCTGGGACGTCCAATACTTCGGCACCATCGAACCCCAACAACGCGGCGCACCCCACTTCCACGCCGCCCTCAGAGGCACCATCCCCCGCGCCGAACTCCGAGCGATCACAGCGGCGACCTACCACCAAGTGTGGTGGCCAGCACACGACCAGCCCATCTACCACGGAGACCACGTGCCGGTCTGGAACACCCGCGCCAAGACATTCACCGACCCCGACACCGGGGCGCCATTACCAACCTGGGAACAAGCATGCCAGGAGCTGACCGAACCCGCGCACGTCGTCCGATTCGGAACGCAAGTCCACGTCAAAGGAATCCTGGGCGGCACCGAGGAAGCCGGCCGCCACGTTGGCTACCTCACAAAATATCTCGCCAAATCCATGGGACAGGCCGCCGGGCTCAATGAGCATGCCACCGACGCCCACCGCGACCACGCCCGGCGGCTGCACGCTGAACTCCAGGTCACCCCGTGCTCGCCACGGTGCGCGGTATGGCTGCTCTATGGCATCCAACCCAAAGGCGCCCGGTATTCGATGACTCCCGGACGGTGCAAGGGCAAGGCCCACCAGTCTGAGCATCTGGGTATTGCTGGTCGGCGCGTGCTCGTCTCCCGGAAGTGGTCCAACAAAAGCCTCGACGACCACCGGGCCGACCGGGCCGAATTCGTTCGGCAACTCCTCGACGCCACCGGCATCCAGCCCAGCCACGGGGTGCAGGACGGGCCCTACCGGTGGGAACGCACCGCACCCACCGACCCCGACATCCCACCCCGACCCGTCCTACTCCTCCACGCCCTCGCCGAACGACAACGATGGAAAGCCGAATACACCGCCGCCCAACTCGCCGCAAACGGTGCACCACCCGGCGACCGTTCGGCAATCGACGATCAAGCCGCGTGAGAGAGGAGGACCGACATGGACAACGTGACTCCGCTGTGGGCGTCTGACGTTGCACTTGAGGATCCGGTGTCGTTCAACGACTTCACCCGGGCGGATATCTACACCGTGCGGCAGGCGGCCGCCAGGCTCGGCATTAGCGCGGGTCTGGCCTACGAGCTGGTCCGAGCGGGCCACATCCCGGCCAAGCGGCTGGGCCGGCGCTGGGTGGTACCCCGAGAGCTGTTTCACAGCTGGCTCAACGAAATGCCCAAGGGGGCCTGAGACATGTCATTTGTATCACGCACGCCGGAGGGCAATTACCGGGCCAACTGGCGGGAGCCTTCAGGTCGGCAGAAGGCCAAAACCTTCCGCACCAAGACGGAGGCCAAGCGGTTCCTCGCCGAGATCGATGCCGGCCTCTCGCGCGGCTTATATGTCGATCCGCACGCCGGGCGGCTGTTGTTCGCCACACACGCCCGGCAATGGTTGGACAGCCGCAACGACGAGCTGACCACCAAAGCTCGCGACGCATCGATCATGGATACCCACGTACTGCCACAGTGGGGCGACTGGCAGCTCTCAAAAATCGATCACCTGTCGGTGCAGAAATGGATCACCGAGCTGGGCACCCGCCGGTCACCGGCCACCGTCGCCGAAGCACACCGCCTCACCTCGGCGGTACTGCGCTCAGCAGTCCGGAATCGGCTGATCGCGTTCAACCCCTGTGAAGGCATCCGGCTCCCCCGGCGCCGTCGACAGGACACCGCCGATCAGATCATCAGCCGGGAAGAACTACGCAACACACTCCTGCCCGTAACACCCGAGAGGTACCGCGCGATCATCGCCACCGCTGCCGGCACGGGGTTGCGCTGGGGTGAAGCCGCAGGCCTACGTCTGGACGCACTCGATCTCAAGCGTGGCCGCCTTTCGGTGATCCGTACCGTGGTCGAGGTCAGCGGGCACACTTCATTCAAGCCCTATCCCAAGAGCAGCGCTGGCCGGCGCACGGTACCTCTACCGGGCTGGCTGGTACCGATCATCCGCGAGCACCTTGACCAGTATCCCGGCCCAGCCGAAGCACCAATCTACGCTAACGCCGTGGGCAAACCACTACGCCGGACCCTATTCCGCTCGCGAGTCTGGCGGCCCTCACTCGTCAAAGCAGGAATGCTCGGCACCCTCAACGTCATTGACGACAACACCGTGCGGGCCGGCTGGACCGACACCACCGGAGTAACGCTAACCAAGGAATTCGCAACCGAGCGAGAAGCGGTGCTGCACATCGCCAAGTCGTGCACCGGCGGCCTACGTTTTCATGATCTCAGACATTCATATGCCACCTGGCTCGTCGATGACGGCGTGCCCGTCAACATGGTGCAACGCGTGATGGGACACGAGCGGTCCTCCACCACACTGGACCTCTACA
>JAFAXZ010000103.1 GCA_019240665.1 Pseudonocardiales bacterium
GGTCTCTACCGGCGCCGACGCCACGGCTGCACCCTGCGCGACCCGGCCGCCGCTCCCAGCTCGGACCTGGTTCAGCGCCAGTTCACCGTCGATGAGCCGAACCGGTTATGGGTCACGGATATCACTGAGCACCCCACCGGGGAAGACACGGCAGATCCCACACCGGAGGTGTCCGTGCTACCGGCCGGCTTCGGTGCGGAGCATGGCGGCATCGTCCGCCACGACGATGCGACTCACCGCACCATAGTCCGCGGCTGCGCGACGATCACCCAGTCGTTTCGCAGCCCCCTTGGAGAGGATGACGTCACCGCGGCGTCGTCGAAACGAGTAGGAGCACCCATGGTCATCAGCGAGACAGCACGACGCAATCACGACGAGCTGTTCCCCGGACCCGCCTCATGGTGCAGCTCGCCTCCATGATCGCCTGTCAGGCGGTGAGCGAGTACCGGGTGATGACCGGCGCTGCGCTCACCATCGGGGTCACCCCGGTCGTGATCAAGGAGATCGTCTACCAGGCCGTTCCCTACGTCGGCATGGCCAAGGTCTTCGACTTCCTCATGCTGGTCTCCCTCGGCGGGTGCGAGCCGCAGGTCAAAGGCCATGTTGCTGCGAACCTCCACGTCGGCAACGACCGCGCCCGACTGCTCGACGTCCTCACCCAGCTCATCCCCTACATCGGCTACCCGCGCACGCTGAACGGGCTGCACGTGCTCGACGAGCTCACTTCCGCCTAGCAGCGACGAAAGGACACACCATGGCAGCGCGTACCTGGCTCATCACCGGCGTCAGCAGCGGCTTCGGCCACGAGCTCACCCAGCAACTGCTCGAGCGCGGCGATCGCGTCGTCGGCACCGTCCGGGATACCTCCAAGGTCGCCGACGTCGCCGAGAAGCATCCGGACACCTTCCTCGTCGAGATGCTCGAGGTGACCGACACCCGCGCGGTCCGTCAGCTCGTCGACCAGTGCTTCGAACGCCTCGGCAGGATCGACGTCATCGTCAGCAACGCCGGCTACGGCCTGTTCGGCGCCGCCGAGGAATTCACCGACGAGCAGGTGGACCACATCCTCGCCACCAACCTCACCGGCTCGATCCAGCTCATCCGCTCCGCGCTGCCACACCTTCCGCGGCCAGGGCGGCGGACGCGTCATCCAAATCTCCTCCTACGGCGGCCAAGTCGCCTTCCCCGGTAATTCCCTTTACCACGCCACCAAGTGGGGATAGCGGGCTTCTGCGAGGCCGTCGCCCAAGAGGTCACGCCGTTCGGCATCGGCGTGACCATCGTCGAACCCGGCGGGGCACGCACCGAGTTCCGCTACGGCAGCGCCCGGGTCGCCGACCTAATGCCCGTCTACGACGACACACCGGCGCACAGCTTCCTGCGCATACTCGACCCCGCCAACGGACTCGCCCCGGGCGACCCCACCCGCATGGCCACCCGCATCATCGACAGCGTCGACACCGAGCCCGCCCCGCTGCGAATGATACTCGGCTCGCAGGCCCTCGACAGCACGCTCTCCACACTCCGCCAGCGCATCACCGACTTCGAGAGCCAGACTGAACTCGCAGCATCCACCGACTTCCCACCTAGCGACTGAACTCGCGGAGTGAAAAGCGCGATTCCATGAGCACGACGTTAACTCGCGAACTGACCGAGCTCGCCCCCGTAACCACGTGAGCAGGAGAAATGTTCGTCACGCGTGCGGCCACCTGCCAGTGGGAATCCTGGATGAAGTGGAGCGTTGATCGGCGCTTCGCGACTCATGCCGGTGTGTTGACCGGCGGGAAGCTGAGGTAGGTATGATTCATCGTCAGGTTGTCGTGATCACTGGGGCGAGTGCGGGAATCGCTCGGGCAACCGCGCGAGCGTTCGGCGCCAGAGGGGCGCAGGTGGCGCTGTTGGCCCGCGGGCGGGCCGGGCTGGACAGCGCGGCCAAGGATGTGGAGAACGCCGGCGGCAACGCTCTCGCCATCCCGACTGATGTCGCGGACTACACCCAGGTTGAAGCCGCCGCCGGGCAGGTCGAGGACAACTTCGGGCCGATCGACGTGTGGATCAACGTGGCGTTCACGTCGATATTTGCCCCGTTCCACGAGATCAAGCCTGAGGAGTTCCGCCGGGTTACCGAGGTCAGCTACCTGGGTTTCGTGTACGGCACCATGGCCGCGCTCACTCGGATGCGTTCACGAGACCGGGGCACCATTGTGCAAGTGGGCTCCGCGCTGGGGGAGCGCAGCATCCCGTTGCAGTCCGCTTACTGTGGCGCAAAGCACGCGATCAACGGGTTCACCGAGTCGCTACGTACCGAGCTCATGCACGAGGGCAGCAACGTCCATGTCACGGTGGTCCAGATGCCGGCGGTCAACACCCCGCAGTTCTCGTGGGTGCTTTCCCGGCTGCCCCGTCACCCGCAGCCAGTGCCGCCGATCTATCAACCCGAGGTGGCCGCGCGTGGCGTGGTGTTCGCGGCCGATCATCCGCAGCGCAAGCAGTACTGGGTGGGCGCGAGCACCGTGGGCACCCTTCTGGGGCAGAAGATCGCCCCGGCGCTGTTGGACCGCTATCTGGCCAGGACCGGCTATCGATCCCAGCAGACTGCGGAGAAAGTCGGGCCGGGCCGTCCGCACAACCTGTGGGAGCCCGTCGACGGCCAAGGCGGGCATGACCACGGCGCCCATGGGGTATTCGATGACCGAGCCCATAGCCGCGCCCCGCAGCTGTGGTTCTCCCACCACGCTGGGCTGCTCTCGGCCGCCACTGTGATCGCGACCGGTGTAGCGGCGGGGGCCTGGCTGCGCCGCCGGTGAACTGATTCCCAGCAGTCCGCACCGTTCGGCCGCCGCCACGTCCAAACCGACATCCTGTCAGCCGCTCCCTCTCACAGATGGGTGGGAGCGGTCCACGGTCCAGCGAGCCGGACGGCGGCTTCCACCAGCAGGGCATGCACGAATGCTTGGGGCAGGTTGCCGCGCAGCTGGCGTTGAGTAACGTCGTATTCCTCGGAGAACAGTCCCGGCGGCCCGCAGGCCGCTCGGTTGCGTTCGAACCAGGTTCGGGCAGCGAGCGGATCGCCTTGTTGGTGATCGGCCAGTGCCATCAGGAACCCGCACAGTGCGAAGGCACCCTCGGCCTGTCCGAGAGGGCGGGTGTCTTGGCGGAACCGGTAGACGTAGCCTTGTTGGCCCAGCTCGTCACGCACCGCCTGCACCGTGGCCACGCTGCGCGGATCGGCGGCGGGCAGCGCACCGCGGATCGCCGGCAACAGCAACGCGGCATCGATGCGCGGGTCGTCGGGTGCGCGCTGCCAGCGCCCGGAGGGATGTAGGCAGTCGGTGGTGGCGTCGGCGAGGATGGTGTCGGCCAGCCCGCTCCACGCGGCGGCGTCCGCGGTGGACGCGCCGGTGGTGGCGATCGCACGTAGCCCGGCAGCGCAGGTCAGCCGGGAATGCGCCCAGCGGTGGTTGTCCAGTTCCCAGATTCCGGCGTCGGCTTCGCGCCACCGGTGTTCGATGGCGGCCACGGCGACGGCGACGGCCTTGTAGTGGTCGGTAGCGAGGTGGTCATGGCGGGCGGCGGCGGCGAAGAGTAGCAGTGCCTCGCCGAAAGAGTCGAGCTGGAACTGGGCATTGACGTGGTTACCAACGATGTCCTGCCCTCCTGGATAACCGGGCAGATCCAGGGAGCGCTGGTCGGGCACCGGCCCGCCAGTGATCGTGTAGGCCGGCTTCAGCTCGGGCCCGTCGGCGAGGAGGCGTTCGGAGACGAACCGGACCGCATCATCGAGCAGCGGATGCGGCGCGTCGGCGGCGACGGCCTGCCCGGCGTAGCACTGGTCGCGGATCCAGACATAGCGATAGTCGTAATTGCGGCCCTCCGCGGCGCGTTCGGGCAGGCCCATGGTGGCCGCGGCGACCATGCCCCCACCCGAGCTGGTCAACCCGCGCAGCACTGCATAGGAGTGCCGGACGTCACGGGGCGCGATACTCCGGCGAGGTTCGTCCGTCGCGTCACGCCAGGCTGCTTCGGTGGCCTGCCAGATCCGATCGGGGTCCAGCGGCTCCTCACCCAGTGCCTGGTCCGATAGCTCCAAGACCAGGTCATGGTGGGCCCCTTCGGGCACGGTCACGGACACGGCCAGCCGGCGTCCGGTATGGGTCTCGCCGGGCACATCGGCGGCCGCGCCCCCGCTCCACCGCATGCGCAACTCGCCGACCCGGCCCTCCCACCGGCCATCGTCGTCGCGGTGCAGCTCGCGCAGGTGCGCCCGGCCGAACTCGGCGGCCGGTTCCAACACGACCTCGACGAAGGCGGTGCCCTGCACGGCGATAATGCGGCGCAGCAGGACCGCTCGGTGCGCCTCGCCAGGGAAGGCCAGCGCTTCGCGACACTCCGTGATCCCGGTCTCGGTGACCCACCGAGAGCGCCAGACCAAGCTGCCGTCTTCGTAGTAACCACCCCAGACGAACCGACCGGTCGGGGTGACCGCGTAGGCGCCGCGGCCCCCGATCAGACAGGAGAACACCCCATCGGAATCCCAGCGCGGGGCGCACATCCACACGACATCGCCGCGGGGACCCACCAGTGCACCGCGTTCCCCATCAGCCAGCAGGGCGTACTCCCTCAGCACGTGCGGTGGGAACATCTCGGCGGTCTCGGTACTGGCCATGGTGTTGCATAGCCCCGCCTGCGGCCGGGTAAACGCCTGCGGGATGCGGCCGTCGCTTTCCCCCCATTCCAGGCGCTTTGGCGACAATCCCACTGAATGACAATCACGCTGAATACTGTCCCGACCTCCCCTTGACCGCTAGTGGTTGATCTTCGACGATAGCTCGGATACCACCACGGATGCTGTGACGCTCTGCGCTCGGCGGCGGGTGCTGAGCAGCGCCAAGGCGTAGCCGCCAGTGGCGACGGCGAGGATGGCGAAGCTCGGCGGGAGCGCGGGCATGGTGTAGCTGAGCGCGAGGCCAGCCCACATTTCTGCGACCGCGAGGGCGGCCGAGATGAGCAGCGCCGAGTAGGGCCGGGTGGTGAGACGTTGGGCGGTCCCGGCAGGTGTAGCGAGCAGCCCGAGCAGCAGTAGCGCGCCGACGGCTTGGCTCGCCTCGGCGGCAGCCGCGCCCACCAGGGCAAGAAAGCCGTAGCCAAGCATCCGGACCGGGATTCCCCGGGCGGCCGCAACGGCATTGTCGATGCTGGCAAACAGCAGCGGCCGGGCAATGACAAGCGTGGCGGCGACGATGACGGAGGCGATGATCGCGGCGGTGACAGCCTCGGAGAGGTTCAGGCCGAAGATCGAGCCGAACAGGACGTTGACGCCGGCGTTGCCGTTGCCGGCGCTGTTGTTGGTGGTGTAAAGAGTCAGGAAGAACACGCCCAGGCCGAGGATCCAGGCGAACACAGTGCCGATCACAACGTCGTCGGCGCGGCCCCGGCCGCCGAGGGCGACGCCCACGCCGATGGTCGCAGCGAACAGCCCGAACCGCTCGTCAATGCCCACCGCCAGTGCGGCGAGAGCACCGGTGAACGCCACATGGCTGAGGGCGTCGCCGGTGAAGACCTGAGCTCGCAGCACGACGAAGTAGCCGACCAGCCCGGCGGCTGCGGCGATCGCGGTGCCGGCCAGCAGCGCGTGGAGCAGGAACGGTGGCCAGGTCATGGCGCGGTCCCGGGCGGGGTCGGGGTCGCTGGGGTACCGCCTGCCCGCCACCGGGACGGTGCGTGGCGGACCGCCTGGGCGCCCACATAGCCAGCGAAGGCGAAACTGGTGATGAAGAACCCGACCGGGAACGGGGTGTAGTAGGCCACACTCAGACCGAGCCACGTGACGAGCAGCCCGATCGCGATGGTCAGCGCCAGCGCACGGACGGGTCGCGCGGTCAGTGCCTGCGCAGTCGCCGCGGGCATCACCAGCAGGGCGAACACCAGCAGGGTACCGGTGATCTGGCTGGCTTCGGCGGTCGCGGCACCGAGTAGCATCAGAAAGGCCACGGACAGCGCGCGCACCGGGACGTTGCGCGCCCTTGCCACGTCGGGATCGATCGAGGCAAAGGCCAACGGGCGGCCGATCATTCCTAGGACAGTCAAAGAAATCGCCGCTACAACGCCCAGGAGTGCGACCTGTTCAGTGGTGATGCCCAGGAAGTTGCCGAACAGCAGCGCATTGATGCCGTTGAGGAATCCCTTGTAGAGAGCGACGAACAGAAACCCACAGGCCAGCGCGAAGGACTGCACAGTGCCGGTGACCGCCGACTCCTCGGAGTAGCCACCAGGCCCCGCACGCGGCAACGCCGCGATGACCAGGGCGCCGATCAGGCAGAACGCGAAGTAGCCGTAGCTGGCAGCGACACCGACGAGGACTGCGCCGGCCGCGCCAGGGAAACCGATCAGTGACAGGGTGTGGCCAGCGAAGCTCTGCCGGCGCAATACCATGAAGGCGCCCATCGCCCCGGCTAGCACCGCCACGATCGTGCCCGCGCGGAAGGCGTTGACCATGAACGGGAATGACCACATCTGCTGCAGATCGATAATCGGGTTCCAGCTTGGACCCTCAGCGAGGATCATGGCTCCGGCCCGGCCTGCTGCGCGGCGTGAACCTCGGACCGTTCGGGCTGGCCGATCACGACCAACCGGCCGTCAGAGGCGGTGAGCACCTCAATCGGGGTACCGAACAGCTGGGTCAGCGCCGGGCCGGTGATCACCTGACGGGGTGGGCCGACCTTCGAGCGGCCGGGAGCGAGGTAGACGACGGTGTCGAGATGGGACAGGATCGGGTTGACGTCGTGCGCGACCATCATCACAGCCACCTGTTGCGCCCGGCTGATCCGGGCGATGAGGGCCGCAACAGTGGCTTGATTCGGCAGGTCTAGGCTGTCCAGTGGCTCGTCGAGCAGCAGCAGGTCGGGAGCCGGGGCCAGCGCCTGAGCGATCAACAGGCGTTGCTGCTCCCCCCCGGAAAGCTCTCCAATCGAGCGATCGGCGTAAGCGTCGGCACCGACCAGGCCGATGACCTCCTTCACGCGCGCGGCTGCCGCTCGCCGCACCGTGCTGCCCGGCCACCAGCCGGGCAGCGGAAATCCCCACCGGTGCCCGTCCACACCCAGTCGCACGATGTCGCGGCCCCGCACCCGCAGGGATGGGTCGAAACTGCGGCGTTGGGGCAGGTAGCCGATGCGCTCGTTGGCCCGTCCAGCGGGCTCGCCCAGCACCTGTACCTTGCCCTCGACCAGCGGGAACGCTCCCAGAATGACCTGGATCAGCGTGGACTTGCCGACCCCGTTGGGTCCCAACACCGCGACGAACTTCCCGGCAGCGACCGTCAGGTCCAGCCCGCTCCACAGCCGCCGGCCGGCGCGCTCGGCCGCGGCGTTGCATAGGGTGACCACGGGCCCGGTCAGGCGTTGATTTTCCGCCCGCGGTGCGGGGATGCCGGTGGTGTTGCGGGGTTGCCGACCCACCTCGGAATTAAGCGAGCGGCCCTTCATCGGGCGGATGCCTGCGATAGTGCTTGTTCGATGCCTTGGAGCTGGTCGACCTGCCAGTCCTGGAAGCTGGCGGTGGCTGGGACGAGTGTCTCGGTGACTGTCGCTACCGGGATACCTTGGGCCTTCGCCGCGGTCACCAGAGCCGTCACGTCCGGGGTCGAGTTCTGACTGTTGAATACAAAGATCTTGATCTGTTTGGTCTTGATCTGCTGATCCACTGTGATCTTGTCGGCCGCGGTCGGATCGGTGCCTTCGCTGACTGCGTCCAGGAATGATTCCGGGGTTGCCATTTCCAGCCCAAGGCCCTCGGCTAACGGGGTCACGATTGATTCCGAGGCGCCAATCGGGGTACCGCCGTACTTGGTCTTGATGTCAGCGATCAGCTGGTTGTAGCGGGCTAACCTCTGAGTCTCGTAGGCCTGCTTCTGTTGATCGAAATAGCTGGCGTCGGCCGAGTCGATCCGCTTGTAGTCGGCGGCGATCTGCTCGAT
>JAFAXZ010000212.1 GCA_019240665.1 Pseudonocardiales bacterium
GTGGGCCTGGTTCGAGTGGCCCCAGTTCGAGTGGCCCCGGTTCGGGGGCAGAGCTGGTGTGGGCCACCGGCGGGATCGGTGCCGCGGACCAGCGTCCCGCCCAGGACATTGCGCAGCAGTGGAACCAGCTGCACCCGCATGGGCCGACGGTGCGCGTGGAGCCACTGCCGTCGGAGTCCGCTGATGATACGTATCAGCTACTCTGGGTGGAGCTCAACGCCGGCCTCAACCAGTTCGACGTCATCGATCTCGACGTGATCTTCCTCCCGGAGTTCGCCCAGCGTGGTTGGCTGGTGGACCTGCGGAACCTGCGCTCGGACGTCGAGCGGGCCGCGCTGCCCGGCCCGATGCGGGCCGCGATCTGGGACCGGAAACTGTGGGCCGCGCCGTACGTCACCGACGCGGGGATCCTCTACTACCGCTCGGACCTCGTGGGCAAGCCGCCGGCCACCTGGCAGGAACTGATCGACGTCGGCCGAAGGGTCGGCGAGCGCAGCGGCATGGCGCCATTCGTCGCCGACGGCGCGCAGTACGAGGGACTGGTGGTCCAGTATCTGGAGTACTTTTGGGGGCTCGGCGGTGACGTGTTCGGCAAGGATGGCCAGTCGGTGTTGTTCCCGCTCGACAAGGCGCAGCACGCCGCCGAGTTCATGCGGACAGCGTTCCGGGAGGGCGTGTACGCACCCGGGTTCGACACGATGAAACTCGAAGATGCCCGTAAAACCTTCCAGTTCGGCGAGGCTGTCTTCATGCGTTCGTGGCCGTATGCCTACCAGCTGATGAACGGCAAGGACCCGGACAGCCAGATTGCCGGGAAAGTCGGCGTCGCGCCGCTTCCGGCGTTTCCCGGATTCGGGTCGGTCGCCGCGCTGGGCGGGCACAATCTCGTGGTGAGCGCCTTCTCCCGCAACATCTCCGCGGCGACCGAGTTCGTCCGGTTCGTCTCCACCTCTCCGGACGTGCAACGGCGGTTGGCCCAGCAGCACTCGCTAGCTCCGACGATGGCGGCGGTCTACCACGACCTTGCCGGTGACCCGATGATGGCGCTGCTGGCCACGGTGTTGCCGACGGCCAAGCCACGGCCGGCCACCCCGGAGTGGACCGCGATCAGCACGGAGATGCGGCAGCAGATCTTCGCCGCCTACACCGGCGTTCGCGAGCCGAAGGTGGCGGTCGAGGCGCTGCGGAAGTTCCTCGTCGCCACAATCCGGGGCAGCTGATTCGATGCCTGAGCAGTTCTGTCGTTGGTGCGCCGAGCCGGTGGGTTCTCGGGACCGGTTCTGCGAGGAATGCGGCGCCCGGGTGGCGGATCAGCGACGGGACCGGGTCGAAGTCGACGTCGGGATCGCCGCAGGAATCAGCGATCAGGGCTTGCGTCACCTCCGCAACGAGGACGCGCTGGCATTGCGCTGCGTGCGCCTCGGTGCTGGCCCCGGGTTGGCGCAGCACGGCGCAGCGGTCGCGGTGGTCTGCGACGGTGTGTCGTCGGCGGCACGCCCCGACGAAGCATCCGAGGTCGCCGCCGAGGTCGCCGCCGAGGCGCTGGTGGCCGCGCTGCACGCGGACGGCGGCTTGGTCGCCGCGACGCGGGAGGCCATCCACGCAGCCGGCCAGGCGGTTGCCGGGCTAGCCGGCTCCGACGGCACTCCCCGAGGCGCCCCGGCTTGCACGTTCGTCTCCGCTGTCGTCACCGGCGGCGCGGTCACGGTGGGCTGGGTCGGCGATAGCCGGGCGTACTGGATACCGCGGACCCGCACCGAGTCAGCACCGTCAACCAAGCCAACCAAGTTGACCGAGGACGACTCATGGCTGACGCAGGTACTGGCTGCCGGAACCCTGACCCCCGCACAAGCGGCCGCCGACCGGCGGGCCCACGCCATCACCGCTTGGCTGGGCGAGGACGCCGCCCCGCTCGACCCACACGTCCTCACCTTCGAACCCGAAGGACGCGGCGTCGTCGTGCTCTGCACCGACGGGCTGTGGAATTACCTCGACAACGTCGACGAGCTCGCAGCGGCGCTCCCGGCGCACGCAGCCGAAGCCCCGCTGGACGCGGCGCGCCGGCTCGTCGAGATCGCGCTGCATTGCGGTGGCCATGACAACATCACGGTCGCCGTGCTCCCGTTCCCCACCCCCCAGTCGGCACACCACGAGGAGGACCTTCGTGACCAGGACCCCTGAGTTCCATGGTGCCGTGCACCAGAATCTCTACCTGGCCGAAGGCGGCCGTGAGGTGCACGCCGTTATCACCGTCGACGCGCAGGGAGATGCGGCGGTGCAGAACACCTCGCCGCAGGCTGCCGAGGTCCTCATCCTGGACTGTTCGGGCTCGATGGGCTCTCCGGCAGAGAAGATCATCCAGGCGAAGGAGGCTGCTCGCGCCGCGATCGACGAGCTGCCCGATGGGGTGTGGTTTGCGCTGATCGCCGGATCGGTCGGAGCCCGGATGCTCTGGCCAGCGCAGCCGCATCTGGTACTCGCCGACCCGGAGACCCGCGCCGAGGCCAGGGATGCGCTACGAGGGCTGGACACCGTCGGCGGCACCGCCATCGGAACGTGGCTGCGACTGGCCGGTCAGCTGCTCGGCGGGCACCCGGAGGTGATTCGGCACGCCATCCTGCTGACCGATGGCCGCAACGAGCATGAGTCGCCCGAACAGCTGCGGGCCGCCCTGCGCGACTGCGAAGGGAAGTTCAGCTGCGACTGCCGAGGGGTGGGCACTGACTGGTCGGTCGCCGAGCTCCGGACGATCTCGTCTGCCCTCCGTGGCACGGTCGACCTGGTAGTCGAGCCGGCAGAGCTGGCCGAGGACTTCCGGGCGATGATGGCCAGCTCGATGCGCAAAGCGGTCGGTGACGTCGGGCTGCGGCTGTGGACGCCGGTCGGCGCTACCGTCAGGTTTGTCATCCAGACCGCGCCGACGCTGGTGGATCTCAGTCCCCACCGGGTCGACTCCGGCCCGCTGACCGGCGACTATCCGACTGGTTCGTGGGGTACCGAGAGCCGCGACTATCTCCTCGGCGTCGAGCTCGAACCCGGTGACGTCGGAGAGGAGAAGCTGGCCTGCCGGGTGACATTCGTGCACGCCAATACCGACGGCACTGAGCTACCACTTCGGCAGTTCTTCAGCCACACCGAGCCGGATGGCAGGACGAACGAGTTCTCCAGCGCGCGGATCCGAGCATTGTGGACCGATGACCTCACGCAGTCCACCGTGTTCAACGATAAGGTCGCCGTGGTCACCAGCAGGGCCGAACTGGCCAAGGCGGTCCAGGACGGTTTAGCGGCGCACCGCGGCGGAGACCCCGACCAGGCCGTCGATTGCCTCAGCCGGGCGCGCAAGCTCGCCGAGCAGGTCCACGACGACAACTTGCGGGCCCGGCTCGACCAGATCTATGATCCGGACACCCGCACCTTTCGGCTGAACAGGATGAGCGCCCAGGAGGAGATGGGCCTGGACATCGAGTCGACCAAGACGACGCCGCTGGACCGCGGCTAGTGGTTGGTATCAGGATGGCCAGCGGTGGCGTTGAGTCTTGCCCGTGCTGTAATGAGCCCCGGATCGGGCTGTTCTGCGAGCAGTGTGGCCATTCCTACGCTGTTGCTGCACCGCCCGCGCCGTCATCGTGGTGCGCTGTCATCGCCCCGGATCAGAATTACTTCGAGGGCGCTCGCGCGGAGGGCGACCGGTTCAGCTTCCCTGCCTCCAGCCCTGCCCGCCGGGTTCCGCTGACCGGGGCGTCGGTTCGCATTGGCCGGCGCAGCGGCTCACGGAGGACCACTCCGGAAATCGACCTGGCCGATCCACCGGCCGACCCGGGGGTCTCCCGCGAGCACGCCCGGCTACTCGCCCAACCCGACGGCACCTGGGCGGTGCTCGACGAAGGCTCCACGAACGGGACGTATGTCAACGACAGTCGCCAGCGGATCGCTGCCCGCCAGCCGGTTCCGCTGGCCGATGGTGACCGCGTGCACCTGGGCGTCTGGACCACGATCACCCTGCGCCGGGGTTCGTAGCATTTCGGCGCACTGGGCTCTCTACGGGCATAACGCTGGCGACCGTACGATGTGGCCACGATGGCGGATAACCGGGTGCGGGTCGGTGGGCCGTACTTCGAGGACCTGTCGCACGGGCAGGTCTTCGCCGACGCCCCGGGTTTGACACTGACCCCGGGCTACGCCGTGCTGCACCAGGCGCTGTCCGGCGACCGGCTCCGGTTGCCGCTGGATCACGAGCTGTCCGCGGCGGTCACCGGCCGCACCGAGCCGGTGGCCCATCCCACGCTGGTCTGCCATATCGCGATCGGCCAGACCACGTCGCCGTCGCAACGGGTCCGCGGCAACTTGTTCTACCGGGGCCTGCGCCTGTTGCGCCCGGTGCACCTCGGCGACACGCTGCGCACCCGCACGGAGGTCGTCGCGTTGCGACAGAACCGCCCGAAACCGGGGCGGTTGGCGACCGGCCTCGCCGTGCTGCGGGTTCAGGTCAACAACCAGCGCGCGGAGCCCGTGCTCGACTTCTGGCGTTGCCCGATGATCCCGCTGCGCGACCCCGATGCCAACACCGGGCATGCCGACAGCTTCGACGACATCCCTGCCGACGCCGATCCCGTCGCCGACCTGCCGTGGGGCTGGCAGCTCGGCGCGTTCCGGGCCACCGTGACCGAGCCCGGCACGGTCTACGACATCGAGGTGCGCGACACCGTGACCGGTGCCCCCGAACTGGCCAGGGCCACCCTCAACCTCGCGGCTACGCACACCGACCCCGGTGCGTCGGCGCACGGGCGTCGTCTGGTCTACGGCGGGCACACCATCTCGATCGCCGGCGCGCATGTCACTCGGGCGTTGCCCGATCTGGTGACGATCGTGGCCTGGCGCAGCTGTGAGCACACCGGCCCGGTCTTCGAGGGCGACGTGCTGCGCACCGAACTGCGCGTCGAGGCTGTCCACCAGCGCGACGGTTACCAGTTGATTGACCTGCGAGCGGTGGTACACGGCTGCCCGGCGGCCGACGCGGGGAATCCGACTGCTGCGCAGATGCCGGTGCTGGACTGGCGGTTCGTTGCGCTCGCACGGTAAGCGAGGTGGGAGATGACCGGGATTCTGACGGGGATGCGGGTGGTGGAGGGCTCGGCCTTTGTGGCGGCGCCACTCGGCGGGATGACCCTGGCCCAGCTCGGTGCGGACGTGATCAGGTTCGACCCGATCGGCGGCGGCTTGGACGCCAACCGCTGGCCGATCACCGCGGACGGCAAGAGCCTGTTCTGGGCGGGCTTGAACAAGGGCAAGCGCTCGATCGCGGTCGAGCTGCGAGCGCCGCAGGGCAAGGCGTTGCTCACCGACCTGATCACCGCGCCCGGCGACGATGCGGGGCTGTTCCTGACAAACTTCCCGGCCGTGGGCTGGCTGGATTTCACCACGCTCACGTCCCGTCGCCCCGATCTGATCATGGTTAACATTGTCGGCAACCCGGACGGCTCATCCGCGGTCGACTACACGGTCAACGCCGCCGCTGGCTTCCCCTACACCACCGGCCCCAGTGCCCTGTCGATGCCGGTCAACCACCTGCTGCCGGCCTGGGATGCGATCACTGGCACGCTGGCCGCGACCGGGCTGCTGGCCGCCGAGCGCAAGCGGCGGATCGAGGGCATCGGCCAGTTCGTCCGGCTCGCGCTCGCCGACGTGGCGTTTGCCATGGTCGGGCACCTCGGAAACATCGCCGAGGTACAGATCAACGAGAATGAGCGGCCGAAGTACGGCAACGACCTGTACGGCGCGTTCGGTCGCGACTTCGCTACCAAGGACGGCAAGCGGGTCATGGTGGTCGGCCTGACCCCGCGGCAGTGGCGCAACCTGGTGACCGCAGTCGGGATCAGTGATGCCTGCACTCAGGTCGAGAAGCTGCTCGGGGTCAACCTAGAGAAGGAGGGTGACCGGTTCGCCGCGCGCCACGTGATCGGCGCGCTCCTCGAGCCGTGGATCAGCAGCCGCACGCTGTCCGAAGTCCGCGAGGTCTTCGACACGTACGACGTGTGTTGGGGGCCGTACCAGACCTTCGCTGAGTTGGTCACCACCGATCCGCGCTGCTCGCTCGCCAACCCGATGTTCGCCGCGGTCGACCAGCCCGGCATCGGTATCTACCTCATGCCCGGCTCACCGCTCGACTTCTCCGCCACCGATCGGATACCACCCGCGCCGGCCCCTCAGCTTGGCCAGCACACCGACGAGATCCTCGCCGGGGTCCTCGGCCTGTCCAGTGCAGAGATCGGGCGGTTGCACGACGAGGGCGTCGTCGCCGGAACTCCAGGAAAGTGACCTCAATGTTCCTGTTCTTCTCGAACCGATTGGGCTGCCTCGCCTCGCTGCTGCTGTCGGCAGCGTTGACCGCCCTGCTGCTCCTGCTCCTGCATGTCCTGTGATGCGCGGCTACCGCACGCCGACGAACTCGGCCAGCTTGCGTAGCCCGCCTCGGCCGCGACGGTCGCGGCGCAACATCTGACGCAGCATGTCGTGTACCCGGTGGGACCGGCACATCGATGGACTCCTGGAGGCACCCGTTGTGTCGGGAACATTGCGTCCTTGATCGCGGCAACGGAGTCCGGCGCGGTGCCGATCACCGCATCGCGCAACTCGCGACGCCGGGTGGTGAACGCGGCAGGGAACAGCTTCACCGGCTCGATGCCCAGTGCGTCGGCGATGGCGACCATGGTGGAAAGTCGGTCCAGTTCTTTGACGCCCCGCTCGAACTGGGCAAGCCACTCGACACTGCGCCCCAGGAGTCCGGCCAGCACCTCCTGGGTGATGCCCTTGCGCCGCCGGTAGAGCGCGACCCGCTCGCCGACGGTCGCTTCGTCGGTCAGCCGCACGCCGCCGATTCTATAGAAAGATACCCCAAGGTTTCATGGGGGTCGCCGTCCAGAGGCCTCTGTAGGGTGGCCCCATGATCGATACCTTGACCACCGCACTGGCGCTGCCAGTGCGGTGGCGCGCGGCGTCGGGTGGTGGACCGCGATGAGTGGCAGTACTTCTGACGAGACGTTCCGTGGGACGATGTGAGGCCGCACCCCGGACAGTGAGCCCAACACGGTGATCGTCACGCGGCAGGGCTTGGGCAGCGCTGGGCGGGTATGGCTGACCTTCAACGGAGCGATCAAGACCACGGTCGTGATGACCAACCCTGAGACGGTGCAGCTGTGTGAGCTGCTCACCAAAGCGACGATGGCGCGGCGAGCGCGCTGGTGAGCGATGTTCGGGCTGGGACCGGTGTTCGGGGCCGACCGGTGCCCAGTAGGCTGACTTGCTTGTACTGGGTCCCGTCGCCCTGCTCGACCACGGCCTCACGCCATCGGATCCCGGCTGCCAGCGGCACCTGGCCGGGTGGTTGAGCCGGAAGACAGCGGACGTCTCTGCTGGATCGGCGGCTGGGGTCATGGGCGGCATGAGGCCGCTCGAACGTGGTGACTCAGTGCTTTCGGCCTACCCATCAACATTTCCTGGACACGCACCGACGTATCACGGAGCAGGCGAAAAGTCTCCTCTTAGAAGAGTGACTGCTGCGCAGGCGGCATTCGAATGCTCCGTAGCACGCCGGACCGTGAGTGATTGTGGGGAGGTGGCCTGATGCGATTCCTGAACCCTGTCGCCGTCACCTGCCTGACGTGCGGGCGGCCGACTGTCGTCGCCGAGACGTCGATTGGCTCCGTGCGGGTGCACTGCGGCACCTGGCGCTGGCAGTGCGACGTCCCCTCCACCGGTATCCCGCACGCCGATCGGTACGCGGTAACCCCTGCCGGTCTGACCCCACTCGACGCGGCCAGCGACCAGGAGCTGGCAGCATGAGCACCCCAGCCCGCCACGTGTCGCTGATGCCCGCGATCCGCGGGGCCGCCAGTAGATGAGGAGCCTCCGGCCAGTGTCACCAGCCCCGCGCGCGCCACTCGGCGAGGTGCGGCCGCTCGGTACCGAGCGTGGAATCCTTCCCGTGTCCGGGGTAGAACCACGTTTCGTCAGGGAGTTGGTCGAACACCCGTGCCTGGAGGTCGGCCATCAGGCTGGTGAAGTCAGTGGGGTTTGTGGTCCGTCCCGGACCGCCGGGGAATAGCGCATCACCGGTGAACAGATGCGGTGTGCCGGTGGCGTCCCGGTGCAGCAGGGCAATCGAGCCGGGGGTGTGCCCGCGCAGGTGGATCACGTCCAACGCTACCTGGCCGACCGTGACAGTGTCCCCGTGGTCCACCAGACGGTCCGGAGACACCGGCAACTCGGGGGCGTCGACCGGATGCGCGATGGTCCGCGCTCCGGTGGCGCCAGCGACCGCGCCGAGAGCCTGCCAGTGGTCCGCGTGCCGGTGGGTGGTGACGATCGTCCGCAGATCGGGCCGATCCGGGCCGTAACCCAGCAGATCTATCAGCCGCTCAGCGTCGTTGGCCGCGTCGATCAGCAACGCCTCGCCGGTGCTCCGGCAGACCAACAGGTAGGCGTTGTTGTCCATCGGCCCTACCGAGATCTTGGTGACGGTCAGGGCGTTCAGCGTCCGCCGCTGTGCCGGTCCGCCTGGTTCGACCGCGCCGTCGTAGTCCTCGAGGATCTCCACAGTCGCCGACCGTAATGCGCCGCAGCCGCCACCGCGAGCCCACTTCTGTCAGACCGGGCGCATAGCATGGGCGGGGCCGCCTGGCGAAGGGAGTGACGTGGCTGATCGACTTGTCGTGCGCGGTGCGCGGGAGCACAACCTGCGCAACGTCGATCTCGACCTGCCCCGCGACAGTCTCATCGTGTTCACCGGGCTGTCCGGTTCCGGAAAGTCCAGCCTCGCCTTCGACACCATCTTCGCGGAGGGCCAGCGCCGATACGTCGAGTCACTGTCGGCCTATGCCCGCCAGTTCCTCGGCCAGATGGACAAGCCCGATGTCGACTTCATTGAGGGTCTGTCGCCCGCGGTGTCGATCGACCAGAAGTCCACCAGCCGCAATCCCCGTTCCACCGTCGGCACTATCACCGAAGTGCACGACTACCTGCGGCTGCTCTATGCCCGCGTGGGGGAGCCGCATTGCCCGCTGTGTGGCGAGCCGATCTCCCGGCAGACCCCACAGCAGATCGTCGACCAGGTACTCGCCCTGGAACCCGGCACCCGGTTCCAGGTCCTGGCGCCCGTGGTGCGGACCCGCAAGGGCGAGTTCGTCGACCTGTTCGCCGAATTGCAGTCCCAGGGTTACTCCCGGGTGCTCGTCGACGGCACCGTGCACCCGCTGACCGATCCTCCCAAGCTCAAGAAGCAGGACAAGCACGACATCTCCGTGGTGATCGACCGGCTGTCGGTCAAGGACAGTGCCAAGCAGCGGCTCACCGACTCGGTGGAGACCGCGTTGCGGCTGGCCGATGGCCTCGTCGTGCTCGATTTCGTGGACCGCGACGAGCACGACCCGCACCGGCAGCGCCGGTTCTCCGAGCAGATGGCCTGCCCGAACGGCCATCCCATCGGCGTTGACGACTTGGAGCCGCGCTCGTTCTCGTTCAACTCGCCCTATGGTGCCTGCCCGGAGTGCACCGGAATCGGGGTGCGCAAGGAAGTCGACCCCGAGCTGGTGGTGCCCGACGAGCACCTGTCCCTCGAGGAGGGCACGATCGCGCCGTGGGCCACCGGGCAGACCGCCGAGTACTTCCAGCGGTTGCTCGAAGCGCTGGCTGAGACCGTCGGCTTCCGGATGGACACTCCGTGGCGACGGTTGCCGGCCAGCGCCCAGAAGGCCGTGCTGCACGGCTGCGACGCTCAGGTACACGTTCGTTACCGCAACCGCTATGGCCGTGAGCGCTCCTACTACGCCGCCTTCGAGGGCGTCATCCCGTTCCTCGAGCGCCGGATGAATCAGGCCGAGTCAGAGCACATGCGCGATAAGTACGACGGCTACATGCGGGAGGTGCCCTGCCCGGCTTGCTGCGGCACCCGGCTCAAGCCTGAGATCCTCGCTGTTACCCTCTCGCACACCACGGAGGGCAAGAAATCCATCGCCGACGTCTCCGCGCTGTCGGTCCGCGACGCCGTGGCTTTCCTCGACGGTCTGCAGTTGGACGCGAGGCAAGCAATGATCGCCGGTGCGGTGCTCAAGGAGATCCAGGCCCGGCTGCGCTTCCTGCTCGACGTCGGGCTGGACTACCTGTCCCTGGACCGCGCCTCGGCCACGCTGTCCGGCGGTGAGGCGCAGCGGATCCGGTTGGCCACTCAGATCGGCTCCGGTCTGGTCGGGGTGCTGTACGTGCTGGACGAGCCGTCGATCGGCCTGCACCAGCGGGACAATCACCGGCTGCTGGCCACCCTCACCAGACTGCGTGACCTGGGCAATACGCTGATCGTGGTCGAGCACGACGAGGACACCATCCGCACCTCCGACTGGGTGGTGGACATCGGTCCCGGAGCGGGGGAGCACGGCGGTCAGGTAGTGCACAGCGGGCCGTTTCACGAGCTGGAGCGGCACGACACTTCGATCACCGGCGCCTATTTGTCGGGCCGGCGGCGCATCCCGGTCCCGACCACCCGGCGTCCGGTGAACCGCTCGCGACGGTTGATGGTGGTCGGGGCCCGCGAGCACAACCTGCGCGGCATCGATGTGTCCTTCCCCCTCGGCTGCCTGGTCTCGGTGACCGGGGTGTCCGGATCGGGTAAGTCGACGCTGGTCAATGACATCCTCGCGACTGTGCTGGCGAACCGGCTCAACGGCGCCCGTCAGGTGCCCGGACGGCACACCAGGGTCACTGGCGTGGAGCACGTCGACAAGCTGGTCAGGGTCGATCAGTCACCGATCGGGCGAACCCCGCGGTCCAACCCAGCCACGTATACCGGCGTGTTCGACCGGATCCGCAAACTCTTCGCCGCCACCACCGAGGCGAAGGTCCGCGGTTACCAGCCTGGGCGGTTCTCCTTCAACGTCAAGGGCGGGCGTTGCGAGGCCTGCGCGGGCGACGGCACCATCAAGATCGAGATGAACTTTCTCCCCGACGTGTATGTGCCCTGCGAGGTGTGCCACGGCGCCCGGTACAACCGGGAGACCCTCGAGGTGCACTACAAGGGGAAGACCATCGCCGAGGTGCTCGATATGCCGATCGAGGAGGCGGCGGCATTCTTCGAGCCGATCTCGGCGATCCACCGGCACCTCAAGACGCTGGTGGATGTGGGGCTGGGCTATGTCCGGCTCGGGCAACCCGCGCCGACGCTCTCCGGTGGGGAAGCCCAGCGCGTCAAGCTGGCCAGCGAGTTGCAAAAGCGCTCCACCGGCCGCACCGTCTACGTGCTCGACGAGCCCACCACTGGCTTGCACTTCGAGGACATCCGCAAACTGCTCGGCGTCATCAACGAGCTGGCCGACAAGGGCAATACCGTGATCGTCATCGAGCACAACCTCGATGTGATCAAGTCGTCGGACTGGGTGATCGACATGGGTCCCGAGGGTGGCGCGGCCGGCGGCGCCGTGATCGCTGAGGGTACTCCCGAGCAGGTCGCCGCCGTCGACACCAGCTACACCGGTCAGTTCCTGCGCACCGTCGTCAACGTGCAGCACGCAACGCCGCCGCGGCGTCGTCGGGCCACCGTTGCTGCAGGCTCATAGCGACGGTGCCTACATCACAGATCGCAGTAGATCTCGGGTCAGTGGCCCATATCGACCACCAAGGTCGGCGACCTGCTATTCTCACGGTGCGACCAGCTTCCGCTCTGGCGGAGGCGGCAAGTGGAGCCTGCTCCCACCCGGACCGCCGCGAGGCGGCCGGGTCCCGGTCCCGGAATCCCTAGGCGGATTCCGGCGTTGACGTCATGTGTTGACGAAACACACACGGCGTCGACCGGTCGGATCTGCGGGCCCCGGACGCCAGAAGGCGTCCGGGGCCACGTTGCGTCCGGGGTCCCCCTGGGCGGGTGCCCACACGCTCGGTCGCGCCGTGAGGATGACGACCGAGGAGGCCACATCACCGTCGAGACACGCATCAACGAACGCATCCGCGTTCCCGAGGTCAGGTTAGTTGGTCCGAATGGTGAGCAGGTCGGCATCGTTCGCATCGAGGACGCGCTGCGACTAGCGCAGGAAGCCGACCTTGACCTGGTCGAGGTTGCGGCGCAGGCCCGCCCACCGGTCTGCAAACTCATGGACTTCGGCAAGTTCAAGTACGAGACCGCGCAGAAGGCCCGTGAGTCCCGCCGTAATCAGCAGATGACGGTTATCAAGGAGCAAAAGCTCCGCCCCAAGATTGACGCCCATGATTACGAGACGAAGAAGCGTCATGTTGTGCGGTTCCTGGACGCGGGGCACAAAGTGAAGGTCACCATCATGTTCCGAGGCCGTGAGCAATCCCGGCCGGAGTTGGGTTTCCGGCTGCTGCAGCGACTGTCCGACGACGTCGCGGAACTAGGCTTCGTGGAGACCTCCGCCAAGCAGGACGGTCGGAACATGACGATGGTGTTGGCTCCGCACCGCAACAAACCCAGGGGGATCAGGGCCGATCGGAGCACGACCGAGCCGGCGGAACAATCAGCGGAGTAAGGCCCGTGCAGTGATACTCGGTGGCCCACCCGGGCCACCGGGACAGTGGGGTGGCCCGGATGGGCCACCGCATTCACCGCCGCCCCACCCAGGTGGCAGGACGAGGACGGACATGCCGAAGAACAAAACTCATCGGGGTACCGCGAAGCGAGTGAAACTCTCCGCCACCGGCAAGTTGCTGCGGCAGCGCGCCGGTAGGCGCCACTTGCTGGAGAAGAAGTCCTCCAGGGTTACCCGTCGACTGGACGGAGTGGTCGAGGTGGCTCCGCAGGACACCAGGCGGGTCCGCAAGCTGCTTGGTCGCTGACCGGCTACGCACCGGAGACCTCGACCCCGACGACCCTGTTTCTGACCCTGGGCGACTTTCCCGCCCCCGAGACCGACAGGACGAACCAGTGGCACGCGTCAAGCGAGCGGTCAACGCCCACAAGAAGCGCCGCACGACCCTGGAGGCCGCCAGCGGCTACCGTGGGCAGCGCTCCCGGCTCTATCGCAAGGCCAAGGAACAGATCCTCCACTCGATGCAGTACGCCTACCGCGACCGGCGAGCGCGCAAGGGTGACTTCCGGCAGCTGTGGATCACTCGGATCAACGCCGCCGCCCGGCAGAACGGGATGACCTACAACCGGCTCATTCAGGGCCTGCGCATTGCCAAGATCGAGGTAGACCGCAAGAACCTCGCCGAGCTCGCCGTCTGTGACCCCACTGCGTTCACCGCGCTGGTCGAGCTCGCCAGGGCCAATTTGCCCAGTAGCCGGGGAGCGGGCCCCCCGGTGTCCCAGGACGGCGACGCCGCCTGAGCGCAGCGGCCGGCCACGCCTCGAACCCCATGGCCCAGTCGGGCGCTCCGTATACCGAACGGACCCCTCGGGTGGTGGCTGCGCGGAGGCTGCTCCGGCGGCGGGACCGGGGGCGCGCCGGGCGGTTCCTCGTCGAGGGCGCCCAAGCCGTGCGTGAGGCCGTCAGGTGCGGATCCGTGCTGGAGCTGTTCGTCACCGAGCGCGCCGCTATCCAGCATCCTGAACTGCTCGAGACGCCCGGTGCTCGGGTATCTCTGATCACCGAGCGGGCCGCTACCGGGTTGTCCGGGACAGTTACTCCGCAAGGAATCGTGGCGGTCTGCGCCGCGCTCGGGCGGCCGGCGGCGGACGCGCTGCGCGGCACCCGGCTGGTCGCGGTGCTGGCAGGCGTCGCCGATCCGGGCAATGCCGGTACGGTCATCCGGGTGGCCGACGCGGCCGGGGCAGGCGCAGTGCTCTTCGCTGGGGACACTGTTGATCCGCACAATGGCAAATGCGTGCGGGCCTCCACCGGTAGCCTGTTCCACCTCGCGTTGGGGGTGGAGCCCGATCCGCGGCTGGCTGTCGCGGCGTGCCGGCAGGCTGGGCTGCAGGTTCTGGCGGCCGATGCCGGCACCGGCCGGAACCTCGATGACGTGGTCGACGCCGGAACCCTGGTGGCGCCGACCGCGTGGCTGTTCGGTAACGAGGTGCACGGGCTGGACCGCGAGCTGCTCGCGGCCGCTGACCACGCCGTCGCTGTCCCGCTGCACGGCCACGCGGAGAGTCTCAATCTGGCCGCCGCGGCGGCGGTCTGCCTGTATGCCAGCGCGCGGGCGCACCGTCGGCGCCTCCCCGGACCGATCACCTAGGATCTGACCAGAACTGACCGCATACCGGCACGGCGGGCGCCCGACGTCGCGGCGCTGCGTCAAGCCCAGGAGTTCGCACCCTATGTCTGGACCCAACGACCCCTACGACCCCAAGCAGGTCGCCGTGCTGGCGCCAGAAGGGCTGGCGCAGGCCGTCGAAGACGCCGAGAATGCCTTCGCCGCCGCCGCTGACCTCGAGAAATTGGCCGCGGTCAAACCTGCCCACCTCGGCGACCGGTCGCCGCTGCTGATCGCCCGACGCGAGATCGGTGCACTCCCACCACAGGCCCGCGCCGAGGCTGGCAAACGGCTCAACTCCAGCCGCGTGGCCGTACAGGCGGCCTTCGACCGGCGTCGCGCCGCACTGCAGGTCGAGCGGGACTCCAGGACCCTGCGGGAGGAGACCGTCGACGTCACACTCCCGTGGGATCGGGTCCCCGTCGGTGCCCGGCATCCGATTCCCGCGCTCTGCGAGCGCATCGTGGACGTGTTCGTCGCCATGGGCTACGAAGTCGCCGAGGGCCCGGAACTCGAGGCCGAGTGGTTCAACTTCGACGCGCTCAACTTTCCCAAGGATCACCCGGCGCGCACCATGCAGGACAGCTTCTACGCCGCACCCGAGGGATCCGGCATGGTCCTGCGCACGCATACCTCTCCGGTTCAGGTACGCGCTCTGCTGGGACGGGAGCTGCCGGTGTATGTGGTGTGCCCGGGGCGCACGTTCCGTAGCGACGCACCGGACGCCACCCACGTCCCGGTCTTCCATCAAGTCGAAGGCCTCGCGGTGGACCAGGGCATTACCATGGCGCATCTCAAGGGCACCCTGGACGCGTTCGCCCGGGCGGTGTTCGGCGAGACCTCCCGGACCCGATTGCGGCCCTCGTTCTTTCCCTTCACCGAGCCCTCCGCCGAGGTCGATGTGTGGTTCCCGGAACGCAAGGGTGGCGCGGGCTGGGTCGAGTGGGGCGGCTGTGGGATGGTCAATCCGAACGTGTTGCGCGCCTGCGGGGTCGATACCGCGGTCTACTCCGGCTTCGCCTTCGGCATGGGCATCGAGCGCACCCTGCAGTTCCGCAACGGCATCGCCGACATGCGCGACATGGTCGAGGGTGATATCCGGTTCACTTGCGCGTTCGGAACGGAGGCCTGAGGGAAGTGCGCATTCCCGTGTCCTGGCTGCGCGATCACGTC
>JAFAXZ010000138.1 GCA_019240665.1 Pseudonocardiales bacterium
GGGACACCATCCGGGTCTCGCTGTCCGCGCCGCCGGTCGAGGAGGTCAAAGTCGGACTTCAGATCTTGGAGTCGCTGAACCTGCGGACCCGCCGGCTGGAGATCGTGTCCTGTCCGTCCTGTGGGCGAGCCCAGGTCGATGTCTACAAGCTCGCTGAGGAGGTGACCGCGGGACTGGAAGGCATGGACGTGCCGCTGCGGGTAGCCGTGATGGGCTGCGTAGTCAACGGGCCCGGCGAGGCCCGCGAAGCCGACCTCGGGGTGGCATCGGGCAACGGCAAGGGCCAGATCTTCGTCCGCGGCAAGGTGATCAAGACTGTGCCCGAGGCGCAGATCGTCGAGACGCTCATCGAGGAGGCCTTCCGCTTGGCAGAGGGTTCCTCAAGGGGTTCCGCAGGGCGCGAGGGGACCTGAGTGGCGCTCACCCGCTGTTCTGGCACGCTAGGTGATGTGCTCAAGCACGCGGGCGCGCGCCTGTTGGATGACCGTGACGTGCGCGGCGTCCGCGCGGCGCTGGCCACTGACCCGGTGATGTCCTGCATGGTGGCCGCCCGGATCGAAAACAGTGGGCTGAATCCGTGGCGGCTCGGCGGGGAACTGTGGGGTTTTTCCAGGAGTCCAGAAAGGGGGCACGGCGGGGGGTTGGACGGGTTGTGTTTTTCTGGCGCCAACCTCGTCCCGTTGTGTGGGGGACGGTCGGCGATCCGGGCCTTCGCTGAGCGAGCTGCGCGGCGGGCCAGGGCCTGCTCGTCGATGGTGGGACCGGCGGATCAGGTGCTTGGGCTATGGTCGGAGCTGTGCGAAAGCTGGGGACCGGCCCGCGAGGAGCGTCCGAACCAACCGCTGATGGTGCTTGCCGAGCAGCCCCGGGTGCCCGGCGACCCGCTGGTGCGGCCGGTGCGTCCCGACGAGTTGGATCGCTACCTGCCGGCCGCCGTGGCGATGTTCACCGAGGAGGTAGGGGTCGATCCTCGGCTTCCCGACGGTGGTGCCGGCTACCGGGCCCGGGTAGCGGAGTTGATCGCGGCGGGTCAGGCATTCGCTCGGTTCGAGGCCGGTGAGGTGGTGTTCAAGGCCGAGATCGGGGCGATATCCTCCACGGTGGGTCAGATCCAGGGGGTGTGGGTGCACCCGAGTTGGCGCGGGCAGGGCCTCGCGGCGGGCGCGACCGCAGCCGTGGTAGCCCGGCTCCAGCGGATGGGCCGAGTCGCCAGCCTGTACGTCAACGCCTACAACCTGCCGGCCCGTGCTGCGTACCGCCGAGTCGGTTTCACGCAGGTGGGCTGCTTCGCCACGGTGCTGTTCTGAACCGTCAATGGGCATACTCGCGCCGGTGCGCCGACGACGTCTGGTATCCGCTCTGCTGCTGGTCCTGACGGGAGTTCTCACGGGACCGCTGCTGGTCAGCTGCGGGATCTTCGGGGCTGATCCGCGTGACGCAGCGGCGGCGTTCCTGGACGCGGTGGCCCGGGGTGACGCTGCCGGAGCCGGGCGGCTCACCGACGACCCGGTGGCCGCCACCGAGCTGATTCGGCAGGTCCGCGACGAACTGAAGCCGCAGGGCGTGCAGCTGACCCTGGGCGAGGTCCGCTCCGGCGGCGACGTCGCCTCGGCGTCCTTCTCCGCGGTCTGGGACCTCGAGAGGGGCCGGCAGTGGCGTTACCCGGGCGCCTTCGAGCTGGTCCCCGCCACTACCACCGAGGGCTGGTCGGTGCGGTGGAGTCCAGCGGTGCTGCATCCGCGGCTCGGCGCGCAGCAACGGGTGACGCTGCGCGAGGTGCCGGCCGACCCGGCCCCCGTAGTTGACCGGGCCGGGACACCGTTGCTCACCTCGCAAACCGTGGTCACCGTCGCGCTGGACCGCGGCAAGGCCCCGGATCTGCCCGGGGTGGCCGCCCAGCTGGTGGCCGTCCTGGGGCGCTTCGACCCCCAGCTTACCCAGCAATCGATCATCGCGGGCGCCAATGCGGCTCCGGCGGGAGTGCCCAGTGCGGTGGCGGTGCTTCGCGAGCAGGATTACCAATCGGTGCGGGATCGGATCTACGAGCTGCCCGGTGTGAGCTTCCCCACCCAGCAGCGGCTGCTCGGACCGGATCGGGACTTTGCCTC
>JAFAXZ010000173.1 GCA_019240665.1 Pseudonocardiales bacterium
TACTGGTACTTCACGCTGTACGGGCACCGGGACGTCAAGCTGCTCGACGGCGGGCGCAAGAAGTGGGAGCTCGACGGGCGCACCCTGAGCACCGACGCGGTGAGCCGGCCGGCCACCAGCTACACCGCCCAGGAGCAGGACACCTCAATCCGGGCGTTCCGCCAGGAGACACTCGACGCGATCGGCACCAAGAACCTGATCGACGTCCGCTCGCCCGACGAGTTCTCCGGCAAGATCCTGGCGCCGGCGCACCTGCCGCAGGAGTCCGCACAACGTCCGGGACACATCCCTACCGCGCTGAACGTGCCCTGGTCCAAAGCGGCCAACGAGGACGGCACCTTCAAATCCGACGACGAGCTGCGGGCACTTTACGGGGCGGCCGGGCTGGACGAGAGCCGCCCGACCATCGCCTACTGCCGAATCGGTGAGCGCTCCAGCCACACCTGGTTCGTGTTGCACGAACTGCTGGGGCTCTCCGACGTCAAGAACTACGACGGTTCCTGGACAGAATACGGCTCGCTGGTCGGTGCCCCGATCGAGCTCGGCAGCAAGGGCTGATCGCCGTGTGCGGAGCACCGGAACAGACCCAGGAACTGCCGCCGGGGACGGATCTGGGCAAGCACACCGTACTGGCCGGCACGGTGTTGATCGGCACCGGGCGAACGGCCGGGGAACCCCTCGGAGGTGCCTTCGTGCGGTTGCTCGACGGCACCGGGGAGTTCACCGCCGAGGTGGTGTCCTCCGCCTCCGGGCAGTTCCGTTTCTTCGCCGCCCCCGGCACCTGGACCATCCGAGCCCTGCACCACTCCGGCACTGGTGAGCGGTCCCTGACCGCCGACGCCCCCGGCCTGTTTCCGGCCGACGTCACCGTCTCGTGAGCCCATTGCGCGGGCTGAGCGGGGCTGTCACAGCCCCGCTCAGCCCGCTCATGGCGATGCTGGCCGGGTGGACAGGGCGGCGGGGAGGGCTACCTCGAGGGCGGTCATGAGGTCGTGGGGGGTGGGGGCGCGTTGGGGGTCGAGCAGCCATTGCATCTGCAGGCCGTGGCACACCGCGATGAGGAATGAGGCAACCTGCCGCGCGGTGGAATCAGACAGACCGTCGACCGAGGCCCGCACCACGGTGGCCACCGTGGTGCGGGCCCGCTCGTAGCACTCGGCGAGCTGGGCCCGCAGTTCCGGTACCCGCTCGGCTTGGGCCAGTGCCTCGACGAAGGCCACCTTCAGCGGGCGGTGCTGTTCGACCATGCTCACCAGCGCCTCCCAGGAGGCCCGGACCCGCTGCAATGGTGTCGCGCTGGGATCGGCGAACACGATCCGGGTGATCTGCTCGATGTACTCGTCAAAGCATTGCTGCAGGGCCTCGTTGAGCAGGGCCTCCTTGGAGCCGAAGTGGTAGCCGATCGAGGCGAGGTTGGTGCCCGACGCGGCCACCAGGTCCCGTGCCGTGGTGCGCGCGTAGCCCCGTTCCATCAGGCAGCGCCGCGCGCCGTCAAGCAGCGCCTCCCGGTGTCCCATGACCGAAGATCCTACCGGGTTTAGACAAACGTATGTATATTGCCAGGGTATGGTGCGCATCTTGCCTCCCGGTCCGCCGCTGCCGGCGCTGCTGCAGGCCGGGCTGATCTGGCTAGATCCGACCCGCTTCGTGCACACCTGCCATCGGCGCTACGGCGATCTGTTCACTATCCGGATTCCCCGGATAGGCACGCTCGTCTACCTGACTAACCCGGATGACATCAGATCAGTGACCCGTGGTGACCCGGCGATCTTCCATGCAGGGGAGGCGGCTGCCCCGCTGTGTCAGGTCACGGGGACGCAGTCGCTGATCATACTTGACGACGACAAGCATCGGCGCAGCCGCGGGATGATGCTGCCGGCGTTTTCCGGCGACTCGGCGCGCAGGCAGGTCGCCGAGATGGTCGCCATCACCGCCGATGAAGTCGCACGGTGGCCGGTGGGCGAGCGGTTCCCCTTGTTTCCCCGGATGCAGCGGCTCACCCTCGAAGTCATTCTGCGCACCGTCATCGGGGTGCATGACGAGAGTCGGCTCGCTGCGCTGCGGGCGGCGTTGCCGCCGATGCTGGAGATCGGCTCTCCACTGGAGCTGATTCCGCCGCCGCAGGTGCTGTTACGGTTCGGTATATGGCGTCGCCGCGCGCAACGCAGGGCTGCGGCGCTGGCGCTGCTCACCGATGAGATCACCCGCTGCCGCGCCGACCCGCAGCTGGCGCAGCGTACCGACGCGCTGGCGATGCTGGTACGGAGCGTCGACGGCGCGGGGACGCCGATGGCCGACGACGAGCTCGTCGACCAGCTCGTCACGCTGCTCCTGGCCGGGCACGACACCACTGCCACTGCCCTGTCCTGGGCCTTTGAGCGACTAACCCGCCATCCCGCGCTGCTGCACCGCACCGCGCAGGCCGCCGCGGACAGCGACGACGCCTGGCTCGATGCAGTGTGCAGGGAAAGCCTGCGAGTGCGACCGGTGGTCTTCGAGTTCGGTCGTAAATTGACCGCACCGGTGCAGCTGGGCGGCTACCAGATTCCGGCCGGCATCATCCTGACTCCCAGTATCAATCTGGTGCACCACAGCAGTCGGCACTACTCCGACCCGGACGAGTTCCGGCCGCAGCGATTCCTCGATCAGCGGCCCGATCCAACCGTCTGGCTGCCCTTCGGCGGCGGGGTACGCCGCTGCCTCGGCGCTACCTTCGCCCAAGTCGAGATGCGCACCGTGCTGCGGGAAGTCCTGCGCAGGGTCGAGCTGTCCCCCACCACCGTGCCGGACGAGCCGGTGCGACCCCGCCACGTGACCATGGTGCCGCGCCAGGGGGCCATGGTGACCGTGCGCCGCCACATCGCCGCCAAAAGCAGGACTTCGCTTTACGAAAATCAGCGGACCCAAGTATAGGTGTAGACGCAGTAGGCGATGCACAGGCTTGCGTGCACCGGCCAACCCGCACTGGCGCAGCGCTATTTCATCCAGCGCTTTTCATGCAGCGCTATTTCATCCAGGGGCTCGACGACCCGCTCAGCCTCCCTTTCCGCTCCGCTCAGCCTCAGCGCGAGCGGACCACAGCGAGGTCGCTCAGCTCGGTGAGATGATCGAAGTCCCGGTCATCGTGCAGCAGCGGAAGACCCTCGCGGATGCACACCGCGGCGATCAGACAGTCAGTGGTGGCGCGAATGGGGGTGCCAGCCCTGCGCCCGGCGCGGTGCAATGCTGCGGCGAGCCGAAAGTCGTCCAGTGACTGCAGCCGGGCCACCTCGAGCGGGGCGAGATAGCCTTCCAACTTGGCCAGCTCGCCATCATCGCGGGCACCCCGCAGCAGCTCGGTAAGCATGATGTCGGTCAGGCCGACCTGCTCGTCAGCTAGCAGCCGGTGCGACAGCTCCTCCACCTGCCAGGTCGCCCGGTCTGCGAAGAAGTCGATCCACACGCTGGAATCGACGAACAGCTCGATCACGAGAAGCGGCTTCTGCGCATCTCCTGCAGGTCGCCCTCCCAGTCGAAGTTGCCGCGCAGTTCGAGCATCCGTTTTATCTCATGGCGGCGGATGAGCTCGCGCAGGGCCGTCTCCACCGTCGACTTCTTGGTGGTTGTGCCGGCGATTTTGGCCGCCTTGGCTAGCAGATCGTCGTCAATGTCGATGTTGGTGCGCACCGCATTCACCTCCGAATGTGCATCAACCTCCTGGACTATACACATCATGCGGGCCATGGCAGGCTGGTGACCCTGCGCAGTCGGTCACTGGGCACAGTCGGTCACTGGGGAGGTACGGCAATGAATCGGATCGGGACTCTCCTAGCGGCAGGAGCAGCGATGATCGGTGCACTCGGCGGCTGCGGGCACGGCGCCAGCACGGCGCCCGGCGCCAGCACGGCCGGCGCGTCGGCGGCACGGGGATCAGCGCCGGCCCCGGCCGCGCCGACCGCCCACACGATCAGCATCACGGTCCGCGGCGGGAAGGCCAGTGGCGACACCGGCCGGATCACGGTGCCGTTGGGTACCCCGCTCGTCGTGGCGGTGAACAGCGACGTGGCTGACGAAATCTACGTGCACGGTTACGACCGCAAGGCCAGGGTTCCGGCGGGCACCACCGGGGCGGTCACCTTCACCGCGAACGTCCCCGGCGTCTTCGAGGTAGAACTGGAGGGCTCCAAGCTCCAACCGCTTCAGCTACAGGTGGGCTTATGATTCTCGCGCAGCTGTCGTCGGGTTACCGTCTGACCGTCACCCTATGATCTCGGGGGTGACAACAGACGGCTCCAGCGGCATCCGTAACCTTCCCGAGTTCACCGACCTGCCGATTCCCGGTGACACCGTAAACCTGCGCGAGGGGCCCGAGCTGCATCCCCGCTGCCTGATCCTGCTGCCGCTGGTCGGGATCTGGCGCGGCGAAGGCGAGATCGTCTACCCGACCATCGACGGGCCATACCACTTCGGCCAGCAGGTGGTGTTCTGCCACGACGGGCGACCGTTCTTGCGTTACGAGTCGCGGGCGTGGCTGCTCGACAACGCCGGCGAGGTGATCCGACCGGCGGCCCGGGAGACAGGATTCTGGCGGCCCCAGGCCGATGACACCATCGAGTTGCTCGCCGCGCACGGCACCGGCATCGTGGAGCTCTACTACGGGCGGCCGTGCACCCAGACCTCGTGGGAGCTGGCCACCGACGCGGTGGTGCGGAGTTCCTCGGCCAAGGAGGTCAGCGCCGCACACCGGCTCTACGGCATCGTCGAGGGCGGTGACCTGGCCTACGTCGAGCAACGCGCGATGGTCGGCCAACCCCTGCAGCCGCACGTCTCCGTCCGCCTCCACCGAGTAGCCGGCTAACCCTTCCGGGCACGAGCGGGGCCCGGAAGGAGTCGGCCCCCGGGGAGTGACTGCCCGAGCGGGACTAGTGCTCGGGCACCCCGGGGGCCGGGTGACTGCCTTGGATTCGCCGGCCGCCTCTCGCGGTCCGCCGTTGTGGTCAACGCCGTCCAGGTGGAGGTGGCCTTCCACGGCCGTCGGCGGCTCTAGCTGACAGCCACCTCACGAGTCCTATAGCCGTTCAATGTTGGACCACCTCCTTTCCCGTGTGCTTGCACGCTAACCGCGCCGCGGTGGGGTCGGCAACGTCAATGTCAGTCGCGGTCAGTACGCACTCCACAGCGTTGGTACCCAGTCGAGCGCAGCCCCAGCGCTACCATCATGGTTGTGGACCTCAGCCTGCGCCACACGCTGCACAAGCGGGGGATGCGGATGACCCCGCAACGGCAACTCGTGCTCGACGCGGTGCGAGAATTACAGCACGCCACCCCCGAGCGGATCTGTGCGCACGTCCAACGCGTCGCACCCGCAGTGAACATCACCACCATCTACCGCACCCTCGACCTGCTCGAAGGCCTCGACCTGGTGCGGCATACCCACCTCGGGCACGGTGCGCCGAGCTATTCGACCCACGCACATGAGCACATCCACCTGGTGTGCCACCGGTGTGGAGGTGTCACCGAGATACCCCCTGGAGAGCTCACCGTCCTCACCGAACAGTTGCAAGAGCGGTTCGGGTTCGTGCTGGACCCTAGCCACCTGGCGCTGTCCGGGCGCTGCGGTCGCTGCACCGGACACACCGAGACTGCGGCGGAGGCCAACGTCTCGTGACCTCACCTCTGCTGACGCTGCCGGGTGCGGTGCCCTCGCCCGACGGGTTCCCAGACAGCGGGGTGGCCTGGCACCACGGTGACCCCTTGGGTGAGCAACGCGCCGCCGAGCGCGACGTCGTGGTGGTGGACCGATCGCACCGCGAGGTGCTCGCCGTGCCGGGTGAGGACCGGTTGAGCTGGCTGCACACCATTACCTCCCAGCACCTGCTCGCGCTTGGCGAGGGCGAGCACACCGAGGCACTGGTCCTGGACATCCGGGGGCACGTCGAGCACCATGCTGTGGTGTCCCATGTGCACGGCACAGTGTGGCTGGACACTGAACCTGGCCGGGCACGGGGGCTGCTGGCCTATCTGAACTCGATGGTGTTCTGGTCGAAGGTGGCGCCGCGGGATGCGACGTCGGAGCTGGCCGTGCTGTCGCTGCTAGGCCCTGGCACTGACCAGCTGATGACGCGGGCCGGCGCGCTGGGCGGGTTTGTGCGCGCCGTGGCAGGCCGGACGGACCTGCTGGTGCCACGCGGCGAGCTCACCAACGCCTGGCAGCGGCTCGTCGAAGCCGGCGCCACCCCAGCCGGCACCTGGGCCTATGAGGCGATCCGGGCAGCGGCGCTGTGCCCGCGGTTGGGAGTCGACACCGACGAGCGCACCATCCCGCACGAGGTCGGCTGGATCGGCCCCGCAGTGCACCTGAACAAGGGGTGTTACCGGGGCCAGGAGACCGTGGCACGGGTGTCGAACCTGAGTCGCCCACCACGGCGAATGGTGCTGCTGCACCTGGCCTCTCCCGAGACTCTGCCCAGCACCGGAGATCCGGTGCACG
>JAFAXZ010000297.1 GCA_019240665.1 Pseudonocardiales bacterium
CATTAGGTGGACGGCGGGGTTATGTGCCCTGCTGGGTTGTTTTGGCCGGTGGGGGACGTGCCGGTCGTGTTTTCGTCCGCATAATCGCGGGGGTCGGTGTCACCGGCCCAGCGAGTCGAGTCAGCCGATAGAGATGGCGCGGGCCGCTCGCGGTGCTGCTGAGCGCTGCTGGCATCGGCGAAGAATCGCCTGTCTGTTTATTCCACTACCGAATGCAGAGGTGATTCTCATGGGTGAGGCGAGTGTCGGGAATTCCGTCGGCCGCGTCGTGGCGGTGTTGCGCGATGCTGGCAGGGCCGAGGACACGGTCCGTCGCCAGCAGGCAGTGCTGGACCGGTTCGCGGCCTTCCTTGCCGGGCGCGGTCTGGACACGGCGAACGAGCGGGTGTGCATCGACTTCATCGCGAACCAGACCGGGGTCAGGTTGGGGTCGTTGCGTGAGCCGGTCAAAGACCGGGCTGTCCAGGCGGTTCGCCGGCCGGTGGTGTTGATGGCGGACGTGCTGGCTGGCAAGGCGGTCGACGTGGACCGGACGGTGGTCCCGGCGAGGGAGGGTTGTCCCGCGAGGTTCCGTCCGCTCAGGAACGACTACGTCGCTTCGTGCCGTCGTCGCGGTAACGCCGAGGCGACCGTGGTCGCGAAAGACAGGGCGGCCTGCCGGTTTTTGGCCTACCTGGTCGAGGTGGGCGTCGATGATCTCGCGGTGCTCGGCGTGCGGGACGTGTCGGGCTTCCTGCTGCGTCAACGTGGACTGCGGCGCAAGACCATCGCGGCCATGAGGTCGTGCCTGGGCGACTTCCTGGGCTTCTTGGCTGCGGCGGGCCGGACACCGCGTGGTCTGGCGGATCGGTTGCCGCCCCACCGGCACGTCCGTCACGAGTCCGAGCCGCACCTGTGGACGGTGGAGGAGATTCGCCGGATGCTGGCCGGGATCGATCGCCAGTCCGTCACCGGCAAACGCGACTACGCGATGATCCTGATGACCGCCAGGTTGGGCCTGCGGATTTCGGATCTGCGTCGCCTCGAACTGGGCGATCTCGATTGGCGGGCGAAGCAGATCACGATCGTTCAGCACAAGACGGGCCGGCCGTTGAGCCTGCCACTGCTCGACGACGTCGGCTGGGCGATCATCGACTACGTCCGGGATGGCCGGCCCGAGACGGTCTGCCCGAAGGTGTTCGTCAAGCATCGTCACCCGTTCGACGCGTTTGGGTGCGCCTCGTCGGTCGCCTCCCGGCTGTCGCGACACGCTGCCCGCGCCGGGATCGAGTTCTCGTCGGGCCAGGTCTGCGGGATGCATTCCCTGCGGGGCGCGCTGGCCGTGGCCATGATCGGCGACGGCACGCCGATGCCGGTGGTATCGGCCGTGTTGGGACACGCCTCGAGCGATACGACCCAGGCCTACTACCTGCGGTTCGACGTCGAACGGCTGCGCGGTTGCGCGTTGGACGTCGAGGACGTCATCGAACGGGACTGGGCGGGTGAGGTCGGTGCCTGAGGCGACGCTGCCGGACCTGGTCGCCGACCTGGTCGCTTTGCGTCACGCCGGCGGATACAGGTTCAAGATCCAACAACGGGTGCTGCGCCAATTCGTCGACCATTGCCGGCGGCAGGGCTATCCGGATGCGTCGATCACCAAAGAAGCGGTCGACGGGTTCCTTTACGGCCGTCACCTGCGGTCCTCCACGGTCAGACGTAACGGGTTGGCGCTGCGTCAACTGGCCGACCACGCCCGAGCCGTCGGCTGGGATGCCTACATCCCGGCCGCGACCACTCGCGTGCGTGTCCGTCACCAGCCGCCGTATGTGCTCACCGACGATGAGGTGCGCCGCTTGTTCGCCGCGATCGACTCCCAGGCCATGTCCTGCTACTCGAACAAGGCGCTGGTCGACCCGGTCCTGTTCAGGGTGTTATACGGCGCCGGGCTGAGGGTCTCCGAGGCGCTGAACCTGACCCTGTCGGACGTGGACACGGGCGCCGGGACGCTGCGGATCCGCGATTCGAAAAACGGTGCGGGCAGGACCATCCCGATCACCGGCCGACTCACCGCGACCCTGCACGCCTACATCACGGCCGCGCACCCGGCCCCCGAGCACAGCGATTATGTGTTCTACAGCCGGGCCGCGGGCAGGCCGATCAACCAGTCGACCGTATACACGCGGTTCCGCGGCTACCTGGCCGACACCGGCATCCCCCACTTCATCGGCGGTCCCCACCCGCACTCGCTGCGCCACGGTTTCGCCGTCGCCAACCTGCGACGATGGGCCGCGGACAACGCGGACCTGGCCGTGATGCTGCCCTACCTGGCCTGCTACATGGGCCACGCCGACCTTCGCGGCACCCAGTACTACCTCAGGCTGACTGGGGACGCTTACCCCGAGGTGATGGCCAAGGCCCAAATCCGGTTCGGCTACGTCATCCCCGCCCCGGCCGAGGACGAGTCGTGACCCCGCGGCCTGCGCCGCCCCCGGATCTGGCCGGGCGCTGGCTGGCGAGGTTCTTCACCGACCACCTGGCCGGAGAGCGCGCGGCCTCTCCCAGGACCATCACCTCCTATCGGGACGCGATGAAACTGCTGCTCACCTGGTTCAAAGACGCCGAGCACATACCGCCCGAGAGACTGCGCCTGGCCGACATCGACCGGCCCCGCATCCTGCGGTTCCTGGGTTGGCTGGAAACCGAGCGGTGCTGCTCGGCGGCCACCCGCAACCAGCGCCTCGCAGTGATCAAGTCATTTTGCCGCTACACCGCCGTCGAGCAGCCCGACCATCTCGACCAAGTCACCCAAGTCCTCGCGATCCGGCAGAAGAAGACCCCGGCCTCGGACCTGGGGCACTTGACCGGGGACGAGGTCAAGACCCTGCTCGCCCAACCCGGCACCGCCAGCACACGCGCTGTCAGAGACACCGTCCTACTCGCCCTGGCCTACGACACCGCCGCCCGCGTCCAAGAGCTCTGCGACCTTGACGTCGCCGACATCCGCCACGCCAACCCGATAACGGTGACGATCCGTGGAAAGGGATCCAAGATCCGATACGTGCCCCTAATGGACCCGACCGCCCGGCTCGTCGCCGATTATCTGGAACACCTCAAGCCGCACCCCGGCCTCGGCGCCGACGCGAACCCATTGTTTTGCGGACCGAACCACTCCAGGTTGACCCGGTCCGGGGTGGCCAAGCTCCTGGCCCGCCACGTGCGAGCCGTCCAGGCCCACGACCCCGATTGGGCTCCCGGGCTGCCGGTCACGACCCACACCCTCCGGCGCAGCCGGGCGATGCACCTGATCCAGGCCGGCATCAACCTGATCTACATCCGCGACCTGCTCGGCCACGCCGACGTGTCCACCACCGAGATCTACGCCCGCGCAGACGCGGAGACCAAACGCAAAGCGATCGAGAATGCCTACCAGCCACTCACCCCGGACATCCTGCCCGACTGGACCTCGGACACCGCCCTGATCGGCTGGCTCGACTCGCTGGGCCGGTGACACCGACCCCCGCGATTATGCGGACGAAAACACGACCAACACGGCCCCCACCGGCCAAAACAACCCAGCAGGGCACATAACCCCGCCGTCCACCTAATG
>JAFAXZ010000343.1 GCA_019240665.1 Pseudonocardiales bacterium
AGGTTCGCCGCGATAGCCCAGATCGGCGATGACCAAGTTGTTGTCCATGTGCTCGGCTAACACGTCAGCCAGGCCAGTCTCACGAAAGGCTCTTACGTCGTGAGTAGATCCCGCGATCGGTTCACCAACATGACGCCATCGACCGTCGGTGCCGCAGAGGATCTGGACCGCCGCCCCGCTCCGATGACGCTTGCCGGAGTACAACTCGGGGTGGGCCGCCCGGTTGCGGGTGGGGATGAGGGTCCCGTCCGGAATGATCACCCGGCCAGTGATCACCTCTACCAGCCCGGACACCTCACAGTCCAGCACCGCCGCGATCAGTTCCTCCAGAGTATTCACCATTCGGGAGATGGTGGACCGGCTGACTCCAAACACCACACCAGTGACTTCCTGGCTACAATTATGCCGATAGTAGAACAACGTGGCGATCAGCGCGTCGGACAGTTCCCTCTCACGTCGCCGCCCGCGCTCGGGATGCCAACCGCCAAGGTAGTTCTCAACCCGGTCAACCACCTCAAGGACTTGCTCAGATGGCAGGCCTGTCATAGTCTGCACCCGCGACGGCCGCCCTGTATTCTCGTTGATCCTCACAAATCACGCGAATACCACAAGGCAGCCGTCGCTCACGTCAGCGACACGCCACCCAATCAGGGACTTCTGAATAATGCTCTTTATCAATCATGCTTCGGTCGACAAGCCGCTCGCCGACCTGCTTCGAGACACGCTAATCCTTGGAGGGGTGCCCGAGAACATAATCTTCTATTCCTCAGACAGGGCAACTGGTATCCCTACGGGCGAAGATGTCCGCGAACAGCTCAGAAAAGTACTAGGGGAACGCGGTTTAGTTATTGAGCTGATCTCTTCAGCCTTTTTGCGGAGACCAATATGTTTGATGGAACTCGACGGCGCTTGGGCACTGAACAAGTCAACCTATCCCATCGTCATACCACCCCTTGATCACAGAAAGGCAATAAACCAGCTTGGTGAAGTTCGTACGGGTATTCTGGGCAGCGAGTCTGATATCGATGAGGTCTTTGATGAGCTGAACATTTCGACTTTTGCAAAACGTTGGTTGCGAAGTAAAAGCAGTATCGTGGAACCGTGCAGTTCGTGGTTTCAAAGCGCAGCTTCCGGCTAAGCTTCCGCCCAAACGCGCAAGCTCGACTCGATGACAGAGCCTCGACCCGAACCTGACAGATGTCCAGCGTGCGCCGGGAGCAGACGAGACAGATAGATCAGTTTGTGGCGTCTACACGAGCGGATTCGATGCTGAGGCATAGTCCAACCCAAGTTGCTACAGATATAGACGATGCAGTTCCGGCGACCTCTCCCATCCACGGGGCTTATCCTTGAACACTCCTCGACGTCCGCTTTGACATGTGAGAGCCGAGGATCTCGGCTGCTTTACGATCGGACGCAGCGACCCATGCCGCGTAGACGCGTAGGGTCGTCGCTCCTCCCCCGCCGTGGCCAAGGCGGCCGGCGACGGTGCGGAGGTCGACGCCGGCCGTGAGTAGCTTGGTAGCCGAATAGTGCCGCAATGCGTGGATGTGGGTTTTGATGCCGACACGTTCGGCCATGTCCTTGTAGCGGCTAGAGACGGCGTGCGGCGAGTAAGGTTTACGGGGATCGAAGTCGTACACTCCAGAGAATACGTACATGTCGTTGTTAAACTCGATCCCAAGTTCGGCCATCCGTATCTGGCAGCGATCCTTGTGCTCGCGGAGCAACACAATAGTCTCCGTATCAAGCACAATTCTGCGCATTTGATGCGTCTTGGTATCCTTCTCCTTGCCCACGCCGCGCCGGAGCGTGTAACTACTTCTGATCTCGATAATGCATTCATCAAGGTCGACGCGTGACCACCGCAGCGCACAAATCTCGCCGCGCCGGACACCCGTAGTCATCACCAGCCAGACGAGCATTCCCCAATCGTCATCCATCTCAAACGCCGCTTCGACCAGCCGGGCGGCCATCGCTGGTGACGGCGGGTCGGGCTGCGGCGGTTTCTGCTTCGGTCGATGGGCCGTTTTCGTGGGGTTGGCGCTGATCCAGTCCCACCGAACGGCAGCGTTCAGCGCACCGCTGATGATCGCGTGAATCTGGCGCACGGTCGACGCGGCCATCGGCTTGCAGATGTGCGGCTTGCACTTTGCCGCCTTACAGTCGTGCTCTCCTACCGCCTTGTGCGCGATGAATGGCCGACCGTCACAACGCACGCGGCAGCGCCGTAGCTCGGCGTAGAAACTCTCCAGCATCCGGGTAGTGAGCTTGTTGACCGGCATGTCGCCCAGCGCGGGCCGGATCGTCCGCGCGATGTAGCCGAGGTATCCCTCGCGCGTACTGTCTTCGTGCTCGGATGTCCGTAGCCACTGATCGAGGGCGTACCCGAGCTTCACCGAAGACGGCGTTGACCGCTGCTTGTTGACCTGGGTGCGGAACTCGGCGAGCTTGTCTTCTGCCCTCTTGTACGCCTTCTTGTCGGTGCCCGGGATGGACGCGGTGAGGTAGACGTCACGGCCAGTCACTGGGTCCTTGCCCGCAAACAACCGGACCTGCAACGCGCTGCCGCGCTGCCGGATGTTGCCTCGCCGACGTCCGGTCTCCTCAGTCTGGGTCATGAGGCCAGCATAGACAGCAGCTCAAGGACAACAATATGGACAAAGATCGATATTGCGAATCTTGTAAGAGGCTATCTTCCCTGCTAGATACCGGTGGGGCGGGTGGGAGTCGAACCCACGACCTGACGGATTATGAGTCCGCTGCTCTAACCTGCTGAGCTACCGCCCCGGATGGATCCCGAGGTTAGTCCAACGCTGGTCTCCCTCCGCCGCGGGATGCAGTTGATCACCAACGGTCTGATGCGGCGGCCACTCTGGCAGGGCCCCTCGCGACGGAACCGAGGCTGGAAGGTGCCGTATCCCTGTGAAACACCATGAATGGAGACGGAAGAGCGTCCTTGTTTTGAAGACACCTTCAAAACAAGGACACAGGAACAAACCGTAAATGCACCGCTATTCTATAAAGCTCACCTGGTGACGACTCCATGACTACGAGTTGCGCCCTCATGTCGAGAATAACATGAGTGAAGTTCGCAGTAAAATCGTGTTACTGTGTAAATTCAGGGTTAGCCGGGACGTCGGACTTGACCTTACTTATTGGCCACCAATGGACTATTTCGCGAAGCCTCCAAAGCTGGTCTCTAACGTGATTCAAGTGAACCAAAATAGGTTGACCGGCGGTGCGTTGCGGTCAATGTTGATGGTGTGATGACGGTGCGAGACCGAGCGCAAGGAGGCGACCGACGCGGTGGCTCTGCCGGACCCGGCCGGGTTGCCCGGGCTGGGCACCGGTTCGGATCTCCAGAAACAGGAACTGAAGGCGGTGTACTTCGACACCGCTGATCCGCGCCTGCTGCCTGCGGGGAGTCACCCTGCGGCGTCGGACGGGTGGCTCTGCGAGCAAACCAGGGCGGTGTCCTAGCACGAGGTCGAGATGGAGCTCGCTGAGCACGGCCAGGGGGAACTGCTGGACCGCATTGGGCGCCGGATGCGGTGCACCAGATGCGGGTGGCTGCGCGGCGGATGCGCAGTGCGCTGCAGGCGTTCGGGCGGGTGATCGACCGGGACTCCACCCGCGAGCGGATGGTGGAACTGAAGTGGATGGCCGGTGAGCTGGCCGGGGCGCGGGACGCCGAGGTTATGGTCAAGCGGTGTGCTGTGATGCTCGCTGAGATGTCTGACGAGTTGGTCCTCGGATCTGTCGCTGGTGCGGTCACCCGGCTGCCGCCCGCCCCGGGCGCCGTGAGCTTCCCATCCCAAGAGCGTGGCGATGCAGGCACGCCAGACTAGTCAGGGGACCTGGCATCGCGCTGACCAAGCAAGTGGAACCAGACTACCGATTGGCACCCTGAACAGACGGCCGAGGGCCGGTGTTGGGAGCACCTGCCCTCGGCCTTGATCCCCAACCTTGAACAGGAGGGTGGAGACCCGATGACGAACCCTATGCAGTCCGATCCGGACCGCCTACGGCTGGCTCTGGATAACGGCGAGGAGGTGGAGCTAGACGGCGGCACACTCGTGCTGGGCGATGAGGAGTCGCCGTCGGTGCTGCTGCGCTTGGCGCCATGGCGGGCACGCTCGGTGGCGCGGATGCTAGAGGAGTGGTCGGCGGTCTCCCGGGTCTTCCACCGGGCACCGCGACCGATCCTTACCGAGCTGGAGCTATCCCGCACGCTCGATTTGGCCGCATCCGTACTCGGTGAGCCAGAGCCAATCATGCCGATGCAGCGAGGTGGTCAGACAGTGCCAAGTCGGCAACGGCTAGATGCGGTGACAGTGTTGGCTGAACGCGAGTCGCGGTTGTCCGCGCTGCAACGTCTGGCGCTGGTGGACTCAGCGGCGTCATGGCTGTCCGAGCCCAACGGCGGGGACCAGCTGGCTCATGCGCTCCTGGCAGCGGCGTGCACGACTGAGGTCACCGCCGAGCATGCGTATCTGGCGCTGATCACCCCACCGGACAATCCTGGTGATCATTCTGAGGGCCTGCCTTCGTAGTGGCCAATCCTTACGGGCGAGCAGGATCGGCCGCGGAAAGGCCGGCCCGGACGCACGACAACAGCGTAATCAGAGACGCAGTAGCTGCTCGGGCAGTCCCGGCAGCCTCATCCCGGGAGCAGTCCGTACCCACCCCTGGCGGGCCCGCCAGAGAAGTCCGAAAACTGTAGACGCGGCCATCACCCACCACCACGGAGAGCCACATACCGGTCATCCACCGCCAGCTCCGCCTCACGCATCGTGACATGGTTCGCGGTGCTGTTGCTCACCGTGGACCCAGTCCGCACGCCGTGCTCGTGCACTGCGGGAACGACGGCGTTTCGTTGGCTGTCCGGCGGACCGTCGCACGGTGTCCCTGAGCACATCGATAAGGTAGCGGCGGCCCTGCAGGCCCATGTCGTTGAGTGCTGCCTGAAGGCATCTGGCGGTACTGAGGTCTATTTCACCGATCATGGTTTTGGCGTGGTCAGTGGTGGTCAGTTGGACGCGTCGGCGGTCCTGCGGGTCCGACGCCCTGGCCACCAGCCCCGTGCGGATCAGCCGATCGACCATCGCGCTAGTGGCCGGTGGGCCGGTACCCAGTGCCTGGGCCACGTCCGTGAGGGCGACTGGTGCCTGCGCGCTAATGACGTGCAGCGCGGTGAGTTGTAGCAGGGTCATCCCCTTGCCTGCCCAGGCTGCAGGGCTAGCAGTAACCACTGCCCGCAAGTGGGCGACGAGCCAGGCGATTTCCCACGCTGACACCACCGCCGTGGTGCGGTCGCCATTCGCGCGGAGCTTCTCTACTACCCGGTGGCGCGGCTGCTTACCCGCGCGCAACGCGTGCATGGTGCCGTTGGCAATCGTCGTGGTCATGCCTGTGGTCCTTCTTCTGTGAGGTTGTTGGGAAGGTGTCAGTGGGCTCATCCCGGCGTGGCGTAGCAGTACCGGTCCCCTCCTCACGCTCCTCGCCGTCTGACCAAGCGATCAAGAAAAGAGGCCTTCGCCACGACATCCCGATGATGATCCTGGACCTCGTGGAGCTTGCCGGTCGCGACGTCGAAGACGAACCCACGGACGGAGCCCTTGGTCGGCACGAACGGGCTAGCCTTGATCCGGGCGATCGACTGTCAGACATCTTCGTCGAGATCTGGGAAGGCCTCAGCAGACCACGTCGGCTTGATACCGGTGTCGTCCTGAATGGATTTCTTGAACTGGTCGTCGGTGAAGGTGAGCATGCCGCAGTCGGTGTGGTGGATGAGGATGATCTCCCGGGTGCCGAGCAGCCGCTGGCTGATCGCCAACGAGCGGATCTCGTCGTCGGTGACCACGCCGCCGGCGTTGCGGATCACGTGGGCTTCGCCCTCGTTCAGGCCCAGGATGCGGTAAATGTCCAGGCGGGCGTCCATGCAGGCCACGACGGCGACATGCTTGGCAGGCGGCAGCGGCAGCGGCCCGTTGAAGGTCTTGGTGTAGCGGGCATTGTTGGCGAGCAGTTCATCGGTGATGGACACGTAATACTCCTGGTGTACAGCGGGGATGAAGTGGGCAGCGGGGACACGTTCATTCGCCGACTCAGTTAAGCTCGCTAGATTCCCACGAATATGCTTCCAGCGCCTTCTTGGTCAATACGCCGACGCTGTGCCCGATTAAAAAACAAGAACGCCGACGACACTAGATGCGGGAACTAGTGGCCTGCCCAGCCTGACAGCGAACTCACCGCAGCCTTGCGGACACCGAGGTGTGGGTCGCGGCTGGCGGCAGCCAACGCTGCGATGGCCACCCCGCGAGCCACGGTGACGAGCGCCAGTTCGGCGCCCTTGCGGACCGCCAGGCCGGGTCTGCCAGCGACCGCACCGCCGCGCGATCGATCGGTGCCGGGCACTCGAGGTCGCCGGGGCTGGGCCAGCACCGGTACCGATGATGGATCTCTGATGGTGCCAAGGGCCCTCCGCAACCGCAATCCGCACCTCGCGGACCGGATCGTGCGCCGCGCCGGTGATCAGTTCGGTTTGATTGAGGGACACCAGCCCGCACACCACGGCTAGCCGCACCCGGGAGTAGCGGTCGGAAATCGAGCTCGGCCAGGTGCGGCTGTATGTCGGTATGGAGAAGCCCGGAAGGCTGCTGGCCGACTAGTGTCTGGCTCGGTGACTTGACCAGGATTGGCATCGGCTGGTTCGATCACTGACTGTGAGCAGCGCTCTCGTTCTGGTCCGACGGCCCTCGGTGGATCTGCGTCGGGTGGCGAGTGCGCTGTGTCCCGCGCGGTGAACCCACTGTTCCACTGACCGCGCGCACCTGACGGCCCCCCTTCCCGGGTGGGGTCTCTGCGCGGTCGGTTTACCGATCCCGCGGAGGAATTCCTGATGCGCACTGTGTTTAATCTCACCGCTCCCGCTACTGACCTCGCTGCTCGCGACGTCCCGCTCAGGCTCGCCATGGGTCTGGCGGCGCAGGCTGAGCGGTGGCGTCCCCTCGTTGAGTACCGCAGCGACACTCGGTGGTACCGGTTGGTGGAACGAACCGAACAGTATGAGGTTTGGCTGCTGTCGTGGTTGCCCAGTCAGGGCACTGATCTGCATGATCACGGCCCGGCGTCGGGCGCCTTCGCGATCGCAGAGGGCACGTTGACCGAACGGGTGGTTGCCATCAAGCCCGGCCAGCCGCCGGTGAAGGTCACCTGTGCGTTGGCTGCCGGGGACTGCCGCGCCTTCGGCCCGCGCTACGTTCACCAGGTCACCAACAACGGTACGGTTCCTGCGGTGAGTGTGCACGTCTACACCTCGGCTCTGACGGTGATGAACCGCTACCGGCTAGAGCCTGCGGGGCTGTGCCATCTCAGCGTGGAACAAGCCGGGGTGAATTGGTGAGCCGACCACCCGGTGCAGTCAGTGTCGAGCAGATGCTGGCGCAAGCCCGTTCCCGGCTGCAGCGTCTCACCCCCGCGCAGGCGCATGACGCCCTGGCTGGCGGTGCTGTGCTGGTCGACATCCGCCCAGGCTGGCAGCGCGCTGCGGAAGGTGAAGTTCCCGACGCCTTGCTGGTCGAGCGCAACCACTTGGAATGGCGCTTTGACCCCGAATGCACCGCCCGGCTGCCTCAGGTAAGCGGCTATGACACCCCGGTGATCGTGCTTTGTTCAGAGGGCTACACCTCCAGCCTCGCCGCGGACTCGCTACGCAGACTCGGGTTACATCGAGCCACCGACGTGATAGGAGGATTCCGTGCGTGGGCTGCCCAGGGTTTGCCGGTACATCAGCCTACCTAGAGGCCGTTGCTATTGACGTTCGTGCGCGGATGGCGAGCCAAGCATGATCGTGGGGGCCAGGGAATTTGGTCGCGGTCGCGCACAGACCACAGCACCCAAAGTGCCACGTCAGCCGCAAGATCAATCCACGGCGCTACTCAGAATCAGGGGCTGAGCAAGCCGGATGATGAGGGCACCTGTCGTCGCGCGCGGGCGCGCGGTCTGGCGCTGGTATTACTCGTCGGTATGGCGGCTGCGCCCGGCTTTGGGGGCTGGGACCACTCAGGTGTAGGGCAGTGCTGTGTTGCGGTCGGTTCGCGTAGTGTTGGAGCACAACAGGTTCAACTGAGGGACGGATCACGATGCTCGCACCGGGGACCGTGGGCAGGCCTATCGCGGTGCGCAGCCACGGCGCAGCATCATCTCCGCAAGCCCAGAGTGCCGTGTTCCTGACCGTGTGGCTGGTTATGCGCCGACACGTTGATCTGCTTCGGCTGGCCAGCGCGATGTGTCACGTTTAGAGATCGCTAACCCACCACGTCCGCCTCGGTGAGCGTCACCGGGACTGCCTGGGTGGTATTTCGCTGCCCCGTTCCCGCTGACACGGCCAGGTAGCACCGCAGCCGGACAAGCCACCGACACACCCGCGCTGAAAACGCGGGCATCGACACGACATCTGCCAATAGGAGACGCT
>JAFAXZ010000056.1 GCA_019240665.1 Pseudonocardiales bacterium
GTCGGTTGCTGACACAGCAGTGATGCGGTAAACGCGGCGCGGACACGACCGCGCCGCTGATGATCATAGTGATTCCTACTACCTGATCATCGGAGTGATTGCCGTATCCGCCTGCCTATCCTTGCCGATCCTTGATGTTGCCGAGCAGTGCGGACGACCGTGTACGATCGACCCGCAGGCGATCCCGGTCGATTCGCTGAGGGCGTTGGCCGCGGTGCCCGATCCGCGGACGCGCCGGATGTCCGTCATCGGTTCGTTACGGTGCTGGCCGTCGCAGTGTGCGCAGTGCTGGCGCCGAGCGAGTCGATGATCCGCCGCATTCTGCAGACCCCGAAGAGCCAGGAAACCGCTGGGCAAGAGAGCGCGGCAATACCCCTACTTGTTCGCGCACTGGCGCATCGGGATCAAACCCGCGGACTGGACATGGTGGCCGTGTAAGCTGAAGGTTTACGCATGGTTCCGCGAGCGGTGGCGGGTGGGATCCCCCCCCCGCCGACTCACCCCATGATGGAGTCCTGCTGGGGAACCCTGCAACTCGAAGTCCCCGACACGAGGACCTGGGAAACTCGCGACGAACTTGCCAACTTCATCTTCGAGTAGATAGAATATACTAGTGCTACATCGAACGGCGACATTCCAACCTTAGAATGCTCCGGCCGGTCGAGTTCGAAGCCCTCTACACTGACCAGACGTCCGCACAGGACGATCACTGACTCCACACCGTGGGCGTCCGTACGGGGGTCAAGCGCAGAGACCGACACAACTCCACGGGACGGGTGAGCTACCGGGTCCGCGCTACGTCAGACCTGTGAACGATCACCCGTCTCAGGGGGATTCCTGATCGTTCACAGGGAGGCGCGTATGGTAGGCAATCAGCCGCAGGAGTATCAGGTCCCCACGGGGGTAGGACTGACCGCGGTACATGTGGCAGCGGCCCGCGCCGCGGAAGGCCGGCGCAACGCCCCGCTGTTCGACGACCCTTTCGCCGCGGACTTCGTGACCGCCGCCGGGGCCGCGCTGTCCTTCACCAACTACCACCCACCCGCCGCGCAGGACACCGCTGATCTGTGGGCCTGGGTTGCCAGTTACGCAGTGATCCGCACCCGCTTTTTCGATGACTACTTCCGCGATGCCTGCGCAGAAGGCTGCCGCCAAGTAGTGATCTTGGCGGCCGGACTGGACACCCGAGCTTTTCGCCTGAGCTGGCCAGCGGGAGTGCGCCTGTTCGAGCTGGACACACCCGAGGTGCTCACGTTCAAAGATCAGGTCCTCGCCGAGCGAGATACCGCACCAGCCTGCCAACGTGTGGCCATCAATGTTGACCTTCGCCAGGACTGGCCCGCTACGTTGGTCCAGGCAGGCTTTCACCCCGCTGAGCCCACCGCCTGGCTGGCGGAGGGACTACTCATATACCTCACCCAGGACGAACGCGACCAATTGCTCGACAGGGTTAGGCAGCTCTCAGCACCGGGCGACTGGCTGGCCATCGAATACAACAGCGAATACATGACCCAGACCGCGGTCCAGCTCATGATCAATTCTCTCAGCGAACCGTCCTCCCCCGACAGTGCCTTCCTCAAGACCCTGTGGCAATCAGGCACGCAAGAGGACCCGACAAGCTGGCTTGGCCGCCACGGATGGCAGGCTCACGAGTATGACGCCAGCGAGCGCGCCCAGTTCTACGGCCGACCACTGCCGGTTTACCACGGCCCAGTGGTGCAATCAGCACTGGCAGCCAGACGCGGACTGGTCATCGCACAACAGCCGAGACCTGCAGAACCCCCTCGCACGACCTGTTCCGGCCCCAACTATGCACACGCGTGATCGACAGGTCGAACCATCACGCAAATTGACAACTCCCACGCTGTCGGCGCACCGATCGGGAGCAGGCCCAAGGGCATACCCGGTGATGTACGTTGAATTAACGCGATCCGCCAAGACCTGGCTGGTGAGTCGGCGAAAGGTTATGCGCGACGACATTTGGCCACGCTGAGAAGTATGGACAAGGTGAACACATCGTCCGACGCGGCGGCGTGAGGCCCCGCCATAACTGTGCGCGTCAGCTGAAGGGAATCAGTCACATGTCGAATGTCGAGAAACTGAACGAGAGCACTAACGGTCTTACACAATCGACCGTACAGATGCTCGAATTCCATAATGGTTTGGGTATGGCGCACATATTGAGTGTGATCGCCGAAATCGGTGTGGCCGACCAGGTGACCGATGGTCCGCTGGGGGTTGACGAGCTCGCCAAGCGCACGGGAACCAACGCGGATGTCCTGTACCGGGTGCTGCGCGCGGTAGCGAGCAAGGGAGTGTTCACCGAGGTCTTGCCACGAACCTTCGGGCTCACGCCACTGGCGGCGACGCTTCGGTCCGATGTGGACGGTTCGATGCGGGATCTCTTCAGGCTGCAGGGGCAGCCATGCATGCAGGACATATACGCAGCGATCGGGCACTCGGTGCGCACGGGAGAACCTGCCTTCGAGCATGTGCACGGCACCACGCTGTTCTCCTATCTGACCGACCGACCGGAACTGTCGAAGCTGTTCAGCAGCGCGATGGGCAATATCGCGCGTCAAATCCAGCGTCCCGCAATCGACGCCTATGACCTTTCTGGTGTGCAACGGCTGATCGATATCGGCGGCGCGCACGGTCACCTCGTGGCCGCCATCCTGAGTCGCTATCCGGAGATGAAGGGCGTGGTCTTTGATCTACCTAACGTGGTGCCGGGCGCCGTCAACGTGCTGACCGAGGCAGGCGTCGCCGACCGCGCGGAGATGGTCGGCGGCGACTATCTCCGCGCGGTACCCGCACAGGGTGACGCCTATACGATCTCTCATGTGCTACATCAGGTGAGCGATGCGGAGGCGGTCACCGTGCTGACCAATATTCGTAAGGTCATGGACCCGGTCGGTCGAGTGCTGGTGATTGACCCGGTGATCCCGGAGGGCGACTTACCACATCCGGGCAAATTCATGGATATCACGATGTTGATGTTGACCCAAGGGCGGGACCGCACCGAGGCTGAGCTTGCCGGCCTATTCGAGCAGGCCGGCCTGCGGCATGTCGAGACTGTTGCTTCGTCCGCCCCGTCGAGCGTTGTCGTTGCCATGGCCGCCTGACGCAGGAGATGAGGGTCTCCGGTAGCGCAGTTGGGCGGCACGGAGTATGACGCTGAGGGGGTCGTCTCCGAGGTGGTCGGCGCCGCGCTGGGGTGGGTCCTGGTCGTTCAGTAATGCAACGAAGATCACGTTGATGCTGACCAGGTGGTTGACCAGCGCGTGCACAGTCTATTCGGTGCACGGGGTCGGCGCCGACCATTGCTGCTCGCGGATCCCGGTGATCAGTCGACCGACGGCGTCCAGTGCTCGGCAGAGGGCGGTGCCACCGGGGTCGATCCGGGCTGTTGCCCGCCCACGCCCTCGACGAACAGCAAGCGGCGGTTCAGCGCCGTTCGTCGCAGGGCGAGCGCTTCGGCGTACTCGGCGGAGCGGTACCAGCGCTGCAGGTCCTGCATCGTTGGGAACTCAACGATCACCACACGCTGGTTGCCCGGCCAGGTTCCTTCCGGAACCTCCGGCTCGGCGCCTCGAACGAGGTATCGACCGCCGTATTGCGCGATCGAGGCGCTGGCCAATTCCCGATAGCGCTGCCCCTGGGACTCGTCGAGCACCTCAACCTCGGAGATCACGTAGGCAGTCACCCCTGAATCCTTGCAAGACTGACCGACGATCGCCCGCCGATTCTCCGCGCGGCGTTTTCTCAACGTCGTCGAGAAGTTGCTGGACGATGTCGGCGTAGCGGCTTGCGGCGCTGTGCGACAGGTTGAATACCAGCGACCGGAACAGCGAACGCAGCGCCGCGATCGTGGTGCGCCGTGGCCAGCCGCGCAACGGCTCAACCGCGGCCGTGACGTCGGTGGCGGTGATCTCCCGCAGGTGGCCCCGGCTCGCCGCCCAGCCCTGCAGCAATGGTCGAATGGCTGCATAGTAAACCGGGGGTGAGTAGTAGCGGAACAGCCGTTGGCACCGAGATCGATCATGAGCGCCACCGCGACTGCCGTGTGGGCGCCGCATAGATCGCACTCAATGATCAACGGCTGAGTGTGGGGTTGGCACGCGACGCAGTGGCGCTGCTCACGGAGGTCTTGGCCGTCGAGGTGGAGCCAGATGGTGACGAGGTCTTGGCGCAGCCGCCACCGGGTCTGGGCATCTGCGGGCTTGGTTCCGCAGGGGGGCAGGCCGAGGCGAGCATTACCACACGCGGGCGCTCCGGATGCTGACCCGGCTTGCCGTCCGGCGCCGACACCGGCCTGGCCGGCGGAGTATCGGCGCTGGCGGGTGCTGTGGTGTTGGTGTTGGGTTTGCGGGCTCTGGGTTAAGTGCCGACCGAACCGTTGGTGAGGTGGCCGTAGATGGTGCTACGGGGGGGACCTCTATTTTCGATGCGAGCAAGCGACCGCCCGTCCCGACCGGAGTTGTGCCGGGGCGGGCGGTCGCGGGATTGTGCCTACAGGTGCAGGAGCACCTTGATGGCGCGGCGCTCGTCCATCGCCTTGTAGCCTTCGGCGGCCTGGTCGAGGGGCAGCTCGAGGTCGAAGACCTTGCCGGGGTTGATCTTCCGGTTCCAGATCAGGTCGATCAGTTCGGGAAGGAAGCGGCGGACGGGGGCGGGGCCGCCGTGGAGGTGCACGCCGGAGAAGAACAGCTCCTCGCCGGGCAGTTCAACGCCGTGGGAGACGCCGACGTAGCCGACGTGCCCGCCGGGGCGGGTGGAGCGGATGGCCTGCATCATGGACTCCTGCGTGCCGACGGCCTCGACCACGGAGTGCGCCCCGAGCCCGCCGGTCAGTTCCTTGATCTTGGCCACGCCAGCATCGCCGCGCTCGTCGATGATGTCGGTGGCGCCGAACTCCAGGGCGAGCTTCTGCCGGGACTCGTGGCGGCTCATCGCGATGATCCGCTCGGCACCGAGCTGCTTGGCGGCGAGGATCGCGAGAAGGCCGACCGCGCCGTCACCGACGACGGCGACCGTCTTGCCGGGACCGGCCTCGGCCGCGACCGCGCCGAACCATCCGGTGCCAAGCACGTCGGAGGCGGCCAGCAGGCTCGGAACCAGGTCCGCGTCCGGCATGCCGGGGGTTGCGACGAGGGTGCCGTCGGCCATCGGCACGTGCAGTAGCTCGGCCTGCGCCCCCTCCGACCCCATGAGCTGAGCGTGCACGCAGCGGCTCTGGTAGCCGGCCTGGCAGATCTCGCAGGTGTTGTCGGAGGCGAAGAAGGAGCCGACGACGAAGTCGCCGACCTTGATGGTCTTGACCTCGCTGCCGATCTGCTCGACGACGCCGACGTACTCGTGCCCCATCGGGGAGGGGCCGTGGACCTTATCGATGCCGCGCCAAGGCCACAGGTCCGAGCCGCAGATGCAGGTCGCGGACAGGCGGATGATCGCGTCGGACGGCGCGAGGATCTTCGGGTCCTCGCGCTTCTCCACCCGGACGTCGCCGGGGGCGTGCATCACAGCACCGCGCATGGCGTTCTCCTTACTTATCTGTGCCTGGACACTTATCTGTGCCTGAACGCTGCGCGGCCAGGTTCCCGTCCCAAGGCCGCCCCGGGACGGTGGTCTTGGGGTTGCTTCGCTGCGCTACCGGCGTGGTCGGAGCCGCTCGGCGGTGCGCCTGGTGGGGCTAGTGTTCGCGGTTGTCGTCGATCAGCTCAACAGTTCGATCGTCAGGTTGAAGTCGCTGCCGGCGGTTGCGACCGCCTCCAAGCCGGAGTTGATCGCCCCGAGCCGGCCGGGCCGGGGGATGGTCTGGCCGTCGTGGGCGTAGAAGATCGCGATGTCGTGGTTCGGGGACCAGTAGGTGATCTCGCCACCTCGTAGTTGGACTCGCGCGCGGCACCGTCCATGTCGAGCGCCCGCGGTAGTTGCCCGGGCTTCTCCCGCCCGAACAGGTCGGGCATGTGCGCGGTGACCGGGACCATTGCGGCGAGGTCACGGGCTGGCGCCGTGTCCTGGAGCGTGGCGGTGGCGACGTCGTCGCCGATGCGCAGTTGGATGCGCACGCCTCCGGCCGTCTGGGTGAGCATTGGAACTCTCCTGGTGCTTCTTGTCCGATGTGGTGTGACTGCCGCCTTGAGATGCACGCTTCGGTAAGGCAGACCCGCTGTGACGGGCTGCCGGTGGACCGTCACTCCACGCAGACCAGCAAACCAAACCGCGGCGAGGTACTGGGAGTCCCTGTTGAGACGTGTACTGACAGGGCACCCTTCGGTGTGTTCGGGAGACCTACCCTCGTTATGTGGACAACCGTCAAGAAGTCCGCGAGTTCCTCCTGTCGCGGCGCGCCAAGATCACCCCGGAGCAGGCGGGTCTGACGTCAGGGGGCAACCGTCGCGTGGCTGGGCTGCGCCGCGGTGAGGTTGCGGCCTTGGCCGGTGTGAGCGTGGAGTACTACGCGAAGCTGGAGCGCGGGGCGCTGGCCGGAGCGTCTGCCGGCGTCCTGGATGCGATCGCCCAGACACTCCAGTTCGATGAGGCGGAGCGGGCTCACCTGTTCGACCTTGCGCGGGCTGCGGACGGAACGAGTGCGATCGAGCGGCCCCGGCGACGCGCCTCGAAGCAGTGGACAGTGCGGCCGAGCCTGCAGTGGACGCTGGATGCGGTCACGAACGGGCCGGCGTTCGTCCGCAATGGGCGGATGGACCTGCTGGCGGCCAACCAGCTTGCCCGCGCCTTCTACGCCGACGTCTACAAGAACCCGCAACGGCCGGCGAACCTGGCCCGGTTCACGTTTCTGGACGAGGCAGCCCGGGTGTTCTATCCCGAGTGGGATCTCGCCGCCGATATCTGCGTTGCCATCATCCGCACCGAGGCTGGCCGCGATCCGCGCGACAAGGCCCTGCACGACCTCGTCGGCGAACTGTCCACCCGCAGCGACGAGTTCCGCACCCGGTGGGGAGCCCACAACGTGCGGCACCACGGCGCGAAGAACTTCCACCACCACATCGTCGGCGACCTCACCCTCGCCTACGAGGGCCTCGAGATGGCGGCCGAGCCCGGCCTCACTCTCACCATCTACTCCGCCGAGCCCGGGTCCAAGTCCGAGGAGGGGCTGCGCCTGCTGGCGTCCTGGGCGGCCTCGCAGGAGGCCAAGTCCACCGTGTCCACCCTCGCGAACGACTGATACCGCACCAGCAACGAAAGACTGAACGAGAGGCATGAAGACGATCAGCTGACCAGCTATGGCGGCCCTGAGGTGCTGTACGCGGTGATGCTGCCCGACCAGGTTACGGTCGAGCAGTTAGCAGGGCGGGCCTCGCGCAGCACCTTGCCGAAGTAGGCGTCCGCATCGGCGGGCTGCATCTTCCACAGCGGGCGGCCGCTAAACGAGGTCGGAACTCCTGATCCAGGCAGGATCGGGCTAGCGATCAGGCACCATGAACATCAGGAACTTGTCGACTGTTGCGCTGCGTTCGCGGTTGCCGACCTGCGGTGGCTGCTGCTCGTGGGCGTGCTCGAGTCTGGTCCGGCGGGCGCCTGGATCTGCGCGGTGCGGCCCAGTTGGTTGTGGGCCGGTCATCTGAGGACCGCTGGCACTGGCGTGCGCTGGTTTGAGGGTGGTGGCCCGCTCGGTGTCCTCGGTCTGGCGCGTGTGCTCGGCGGCCTCGCGGTTGCGGCGTTGGGCGTCTCACCGGCGCGATCACCTCGTTGTGCTTATGAGAGGGTCCTCATCCGTGCCCGCAGCACGGGACTCAGCGAAGGAGACCGATCAACTATGCGTATCCCTAGAGTGGTCGGCGTGCTCGCCGCGACGGCTGCTGTCGGAGGGTTGCTCGCCGGCTGCGGTAGCAAGACCGCTACCCGCCCTGTCGCTACACCCCTGCCGGGCGCGAGCAGCGCACCGGCCACCAGCCCGCAACAGCAGCACAATCAAGCTGACGTCGTATTTCTCCAGAATATGATCACCCACCACACTCAGGCCCTCACGATGTCCCAGACGGCCCGTACCCAGGCGAGCTCACCGCAGGTGAAGGATCTCGCCGGCCGGATCGAGACCGAGCAGAGCCCGCAGATTCAGCAGATGAGTGGCCTGCTCACCGAGTGGGGGGTTCCGGCCCCGAGCACCGCCGGTGCCATGGGGCACGCTCAGATGCCCGGGATGGTGAGCGGCGCCGGGTTCGATCGGATGTTTCTCCAGATGATGATCGTCCACCACCAGGGGGCGGTGGACATGTCACAGACCGAGTTGGCCCAAGGCAGCAACCCCACCACGCACAACCTCGCTCAACAGATCATCAGCGCGCAGCAAGCCGAGATCAGCGAGATGCAGACCCTGCTCCAGGTGATCTGACCGGGAGGAGAGTGGGACAAACCAGGTCGATCGGGTCTGTGGTGAACCCGGGGATCAACCGTGGAAGTCGTTCGCAGTGGCTGCCGCTACCGCAGCGCTTGACCTGACCCGTCGGCGCTGATCAGCTCAGACCCCGGCTAGCGCTTCCCTGCCTTTCCTGGTTTGTCCCGCTCTCGATCAGCATGAGTTGGCCGCCTAACCTCCCCCACGGTTTATCGGGTGGGATAATCCGTGGATTCCGCCGCGTCAGCGTTTCTCGCAGTCACCGGCGTTGCTCTGGTCACCGCCAGTATCGGGCGGTTCCAGGATACGGGTAAAACCGGCAATGGAATGATCTTGTGTCCGTCAATCCCACAAGACGGTTATGCGGACGGCGCTTGGACTTCATGTGCTCGACCGTGGCAACGTCCATCCGGAAGAACAGCTCCAGCTCTCCAGGCGACGGATCGTCCACAAAACGCTGGTACCGAAGAGTTCTGGTCTTCAAACAAATACTCGTGCGACACGGCACGTCACCATACGCAACCAGTCACCCGGCAACGGCCACATGCCCAACCGTGGCCAAACGGCCAACTCCAAGCCCTCACCCACGCGAACGCGCTAAGCGTTCAATCGTGGCCGTCTTTGCCCATGACCCGAGGAGGCCTCGAGCCGTACCGCATCTGACGGAATCGTCTCTGCTGGCCGAGGCCACGCGCATTCAATTGGTACACATGAGGCTGGTCAGGTTTCTCTAGCAATCGACCTCACACAGAGTATACGATGAATAAACTCGGTCGAAGCAGTGAGCACATGTCGACACACGAAGGAGCCTGGCCTCTCCGTTCACTGTAGGTACCGAGGGTCCGGGATCTACGTCGACGTTGCCGTCGGCTACGTATTCGAAAAACAACTACCGGCTACGTAGCCAACCTGGGAGATTTACGTGCGGCTACTGATTGCCCGTGACGGTACACCTGGGCAGGGTATGGGAAGTCGAATCGGCAATGTCACCGATCCGGTTTTTGCCCCGGTACCACCGGGGCCACTTCCCTAGGAGGATTTGATGTCTGACGCACTGCTCTTTGTGGAGATCGACAGGCAGCACGTCGAGCTGCTGCCGGCCCGTCTCGTGCTGTCACTGTTCAGCGTTCATGGCGGCGGCCGTGGCGGCAACGGCGGCATGGGCGGCAACGGCGGCGTCGGCCGGGGCGGCCTCGGCCTAAACGTCCTGAACATCGATGCGTTCGGTGACCAGTTCAACAGCGCCGGTGACGGCTTGGGTGGCGCAGGCGGCAGCGCTAATGGCGGTACCGGTGGAGCCGAGCACAGCTGATGAGTCGCGACGGTACTGCTGGATGACCGCGTGCGGTGCCGTTGGCTGGGGAGGGGTGGTTTTCCAGACGCGGCCACCCCTCCCGTCATCGTTTGGTTTCATGAAATAGTGGCATGAGGTGATTGCTAATGTGTGATTGTGTCTTCGCCAGCCGCGCGCGATGTCGGAAAAGAAGTATGCAATCCGTCATGCTGTGGGGAATGAGTGGTTGCTGCCGTTGTGAGGATAGCGCTAGCAGGCTCGCCTGGATTCCGGCACACTAACCGATGGTGCACCGGCGTGTGCCGGGTGCCCACCCGAGGCCTGGGAGTTGTTTCATGATGCAAGTCTCATCTCATCATCTGGAAGCACTCCGCACGGTGCTGGCGGGCAAGGTGATCACGCCGGAGGATGCCGACTATGATACAGCTCGCATCCAGTGGAACAACGACATCGATCGCCGCCCGGTAGCGATCGCCCGCTGTGTGTCACCAGCCGACATCGCGGCGGCGCTCATCTTTGCCCGGGAACAAGAACTGGAAATCTCGGTACGTGGCGGGGGCCACGCGTTCTCCGGGGCCGGCGTCTGTGACGACGGACTGATGATCGATCTTAGCGCGATGCGCCATGTCTCAATCTGTGCCGGCGCTCGGCTGGCCCAAGTGGGCGGCGGTACCACTGTGGCGGAGCTGGACGCGGCAACCCAGGTGCATGGCTTGGCGGTGCCCGCCGGGGTGATCAGCCACACTGGCGTTGGTGGCCTGACACTTGGTGGCGGCATCGGATGGCTGACCCATAAGGCGGGATTGACCATCGACAACCTGGTCTCGGTCGATGTGGTGCTCGCTGACGGCCGCTACGTGCATGCGTCGCCTGATGAGCACGCCGATCTGTTCTGGGCGGTCCGTGGCGGGGGTGGCAACTTTGGTGTCGTCTCGACGTTCGAGTTTCGGCTGCACCCGGTCGGGCCAGAGGTGCACCTGGGACTGTTTTTCTGGGGGATGGACAATGGCGAACAGGTGTTGCGGCTGGCCCGCGACGTCGTGCCCAACTTGCCCGTCGAGGCAGGCGCCCAGATCGCGATCGGACTCAACGCTCCGCCCGCACCATTCGTACCCCCGCAGTACCACTTCACCCCCGGCTATCTCCTCATCGTGGTCGGGTTCTCCTCCGCAGAGGAGCACGCCCGGCTTGTCGCGCCAATTCGTGAGGAGCTGCCACCGCTGTTCGAGCTCGTCACCCCAATCCCGTATGTCGCGTTACAGCGGACCCTTGACGAGACCGCTCCCTGGGGGCTCCTCGGCTACCAAGAAGTGATCTACCTCGATGAACTCACCGACGATGTGATCTCGGAGATTGTGGATCATATGCCTGCTAAGCGTTCGCCGATGAGCTTCTGTCTGGTTTTCCGCCTGGACGGAGCGTATTCGGCGATCGGTGATGACGAGACGGCCTTCGGCGGCCGGCGGGCACCGCGCTACGTCATCAACATCGCCGGCATCGGTGCCACCCCCGAGATACTGAGTGCTGACCGGGCCTGGGTCCGGTCGTTGTGGGGCTCGCTGCGGCCGTTCGCCAAAGACTCGGGCGGTTACGTGAATTCCATGACCAACAACGACGAAGATCGGGTGCGGGCGTCTTACGGCCCGACCAAGTACGGGCGGCTGGCCCGGATCAAGGCCAAGTACGACCCGGGCAACGTCTTCCACCTCAACGCGAACATCAAACCCTCCTGAACCTGCCCGAAGTATGTGGCAGTCGCGACTTGACCGCGTTGTTCCCGATCTGCGATACCGCCGCTGCAGTCTGGTGGGCCAACCCTGGCGCCCCGGTACTACTCCGCTGACGGGTCAGGATTGGCTGGGGTCTGCCGCTTGGCGTCGGACGGCCGTTCCGGAGACGTTTCCCGGTTCTCCGGCGGGTGGGTCGATGCCGCTGGCTGCTGCGCTGGGTCCGCCGACTGAGGCGGTTCGGCCGGAGGTTCCTGCGGAGCGGGGACATGCTGGGCAACGCCGGGCTGGCCGCCGAACCCCGGCCGCATTGCAGCGCCCAGCGACGTCATGCCCACTTGCGGTCCTGGTGCCTCCTTGCGGGCTACCTCCTCGGCGGCACGAACCAAGGCCGCGATATGTGGGTCGCTGGAAGTGTCAAACCACCCGGCGACGGCCTCGTCGTCCTCCTCAGGCCGGCTGGCGGCAGCGTAGTCCCGGCTTGGTTCGTACCGGAACACCCCGTCATCTCCCGGTGCACCAAGCATCTTGGTGAATCCTTCGAGGGCCTTACCGAAGTCGCTGGGAACAATCCAGACCTTGTTCGCGTCCCCCTGGGCCATCTGCGGCAGAGTCTGAAGGTACTGGAAGGCCAGCAATTCGGGGGTCGGTCGGCCCTCCTTGATCGCGGCGAACACCTTCTCGATCGCCTTGGCCTGGGATTGGGCCTTTAGATAACGCGCGGCCCGTTCACCCTGGGCCCGCAGGATACGTGACTGTCGCTCAGCCTCCGCGGCGAGGATCGCGGCTTGCTTGGCGCCCTCAGCGGACAGGACTGCGGCCTGTTTCTGGCCCTCCGCGGTTTTGATCGCCGATTCGCGCTGGCCCTCGGCAGTGAGGATGGTGGCGCGCTTCTCCCGATCCGCGCGCATCTGCTTCTCCATCGAGTCCTGGATGGACAGCGGCGGATCGATCGCCTTGAGCTCGACCCGACCGACCCGGATTCCCCACCGCCCGGTTGCCTCGTCGAGCACTCCCGACAGCTGACCGTTGATAAAGTCCCGGGAGGTCAAGGTATCCTCCAGGCTCATCCCGCCCACGACGTTACGCAGCGTGGTAGTGGCCAACTGCTCGACTGCGGCGATGTAGTTGGAGATCTCGTACACCGCATCCTTCGGGTTGGTCACCTGGAAATACACGACGGTGTCGATGGAAACGGTCAGATTGTCCTTGGTGATGACCGGCTGCGGCGGGAAGGAAACCACCTGTTCGCGCAAATCGATCCGGTCCCGGATCCGGTCAATGAAGGGCACCAGGAAGTTCAGTCCCGGGGTAAACGTACTGCGGTAGCGGCCGAGTCGTTCGACGACCGCAGCGGAAGCTTGCGGGATAACCACCACAGCCTTGATGACTGTGACGACGATCGCCAGCAAGATCACCGCCAAGACCACAACCAGGGCAACACTCATCAAGGCTCTCCCCAAACGACGGCGGTGGCACCGGAGATCTTCTCAACCCTAACGACCTGACCAGGCTCGAGCACCTCGGTCTCGTACAACGCACGGGCGGACCACAGCTCCCCGCGTAGCTTGATCTTGCCGCCATGCACGTCGACGGTGCTGACCACGATCGCCTTATCGCCGACCAGCGCCTCGACGTTAGTCGGCACGGGGGCGGTGTGCAGCCGGCGCATGATTACCGGGCGGGCCAGGACGGTCAGGGCCAGCGAGGTGCCGGCAAAGACTGCGACGCCCAACCCTGGCCCGGCGCCCAACTCCGCGAACCCCGCGGCCACCAGCGCACCCACTCCCATCATGATCAACACGAAGCGGCCGGACAGGACCTCAGCAGCGATCATCGCAAACCCGGCAACGAGCCACACGACAGCGGCCATGTGTCCATATTGACAGATCTTCGAGCGGGAGTCTGCTGTGATCGTGACCGGGTCACTGCGACTCGGCGGCGACGAAGTCAATGAGCTGTTCGACGGCACCCAGCAGGGCCGGTTCAAGATCGCGAAAGTCGTCTACGGCCCCCAGCACCCGGCACCAGCCCTCCGTCGGATCTGCAATCCCGCGCCGGTCCACCCAACCCAGCGCCTGGCACACGCCGTCTTTCCACGGCACCCCACGTGGCACGTCCGGCCAGCCTGGGATGCCCAGCGCCGCAGGCCGCACAGCCTCCCAGATGTCGACATAGGGGTGACCGGTCACCAGCACGTGCGGCGTGCGCACCGCCGCCACGAGGCGGCTCTCCTTGCTGCCCGCGACGAGGTGATCGACCAGCACGCCGAGCCGCCGGTTCGGGGCAGGGCCGAACGCCGTGACCCGGTCGGCCAGGTGGTCCACACCGTCGAGTGGTTCCACGACCACACCATCCACCCGCAGATCATGGCCCCAGACGCGTTCCACGAGCTCAGCGTCGTGCTTGCCCTCCACCCAGATCCGGCTGGCCCGTGCGATCCGGGCTCGCGTCCCCGCCACCCGGACCGACCCGGACGCCGACCGGGGCATTCCAACGGTGGCCAGCTGCTCGGCGGTCAGTTGCAAGGGACGGACCAGCGTGACCGGATTGCCGTCGATCAGGAACGCCGCGCGCCGGAGAAGGAACGTACGGACCCGGCCCCGAGCGTCCTGAAGCTCCACCGAATCGCGTTCGCAATGGAGCACGGCGCCACAGAACCCACTCGCGGCGTCCTCCACCACCAGGCCCGCCTCGGCCGGCAACTGCGGCACCTCACGCCGCCGGTGTGGCTGCCGCGGTACACCCGGTCCATAGCCTGCGCTACGACCCGGTGAGCTGCTCTGGAAGTCCCTCAGGGGCATAGCACCGACGGTAGCCGGACGACCGAATCCCACGGCGCAGCCACGCCGC
>JAFAXZ010000161.1 GCA_019240665.1 Pseudonocardiales bacterium
AGTATCGTGGCGGGAGTGACCGGACAGACCTCGGCCCAGCGGCGGCGCGGTAATGGCCGGGACAAGGCGGCCAGCCTGTGGGTGCCGAACCGGTCATCCGCAGCGGTGACCTGCGGCATCGCTGGACGGTGGCCGTCAGGCATGATCGCTCGCCGTGGCGGTACGACTGCTCTATCTCCTCTTCCGGCACCTGATGGCCTGGCTTGGGCTCCTGGCCCGCAGCTCCCGATCGAAGAACGCTGAAATCCTAGTGCTGCGACACGAAGTCGCCGTGCTACGTCGCCAAGTCCAGCGACCTCGACTGTCATGGGCGGATCGGGCGGTGTTCGCAGCGTTGACCAGATTGTTGTCCCAAGCCTGCCGACTGCAGCGGATCATTACCCCCGCCACGGTGTTGCGGTGGCACCGAGACCTGGTGGCGCGACGCTGGGCTCAGCCCCGACGGCGCCGTATCGGCGGCCGGTCCACGGCCTCCGAGCTGCGCCGGCTGGTGCTGCGCCTAGCCGGGGAGAACCCAACCTGGGGGTATAGGCGGATCCACGGCGAACTCGCCAGCCTGGGCTACCAACTCGCGCCCAGCACCGTGTGGTCGATCCTCAAGCGAGCCGGTGTCGACCCCGCGCCCCGCCGCAGCGGCCCCACCTGGCGCCAGTTCCTGGCTGCCCAAGCCCACAGCATTCTCGCTACTGATTTCTTCTGCGTCGACACGGTGCTGCAGCACCGGCTCTACGTGCTGTTTGTGGTGGAGCACGCCACCCGCCGCGTCCACCTGCTGGGCATCACCGCGAACCCTACCGGTGCTTGGGTTGCTCAGCAGGCACGGAATCTGATGATGGACCTCGGCGACCGCGCGGCTGAGTTCACCTTCCTGATCCGGGACCGCGACACCAAGTTCACCACCGTCTTCGATACCGTGTTCACCAGCGAAGCCATCCGCATCCTGCGCACCCCGGTGCGGGCACCCCGGGCCAACGCGATCGCCGAACGCTGGATTGGCACCGTCCGCCGCGAACTGCTCGATCGGATACTGATCGTCAACCGCCGCCACCTCGAACACGTGCTGGCCGAGTACGTGGCGCACTTCAACGACCATCGCCCCCACCGCGCACTGCACCAAGCAGCACCACTCAGACCACTCCCCTCACCCGCACCACCGTCCGACCCTCACCTCCGACGCCGCGACCGGCTCGGCGGGCTGATCCACGAATACGCCCAGGTCGCCTGACGTGGATGACCTATTCGGCACCCACAGGGCGTAGTTGGGCCAGGCGATGGTGGTGTGTTGATGTTGATATCAGGGAACTGGGCAAGCACGGCCGCAAGTAGCTCAGCGGCGATGTTGGTGCAGGCGGCGCCTGCGGATATTGACGATCATCGACAGACCTGGTACCGCACCTATGATCGCTACGGTCACCAACCGAGAGACCCCCGTGCGCGTCCAGTAAGTCGCGCCAAAGGTGGGGATATTGTGGGGATTGATCTTGACAGTCTCCCTGTCATAACCGCTCTCCCTGCGGTGTGGTGGCCAGGGGCGGGGTCGAACCGCCGACCTTCCGATTTTCAGTCGGACGCTCGTACCAACTGAGCTACCTGGCCGTGCGGGCCGGACGCAGCCCGCCGTGTACCGAGCGACCCAGACGGGACTCGAACCCGCGACCTTCGCCGTGACAGGGCGACGCGCTAACCAACTGCGCCACTGGGCCTCGCTTTTCGTGCCCCCAACGGGATTCGAACCCGCGCTGCCGCCTTGAAAGGGCGGAGTCCTAGGCCGCTAGACGATGGGGACCTGGTCGTCCAGACCTGCCCGCGTCGGTAGTCCGCCGTGAGCACAACCAGCATAGGACACCGCCGTGACCACTTGCACAACGGGTGGGCGGGCGACCCCATCATGGGGTCGCCCGCCCACCCGACAAAGTCACCGACGCACGGGCGGGATGCCGTCCTCGCCGTCGATCAGCCCCAACATGTCCAGCAACACTCGGCAGTCCTCCGCGCCCGTAGCCGACCGCGCGACCGCTAGGCGAGCCCGATCCACCTGCTCGGCCGTGACGCGATGCGGGTCCTGCCCTCGCTGCGTGGGCACCGATGCCCTGCTGAGTTCCGCGCCGGTCTCCAGACCGAGGTCGTAGGTGCTCGACAGACGGCTCATTCGCCCCTCCTGAACTTCGTTCTGACGTACCCAGGTCGTCACCGCTCGGCGCAACTTATCGGCCGTTCGTCGACCGTCGCAGCCTCCTACCGGGTGATTACCCGGTGTCAACTCCCCTGAGTCAGCCTAAACCCCTCCGTTCAGCGCTCGACCAGCGGTTCCCGTGAGCTATCCAGCAACTCGGCGAGGTGCAACGCGCGCCGGCCCGTTGTCTGGGCGATCTGCAGCCGGCAGCTGAACCCGTCAGCCAGCACCAACGCGTCGGGTGACGCCCGGAGGGCAGGAGCCAGCGAACGTTCGGCCAGCGCGCCGGACAGTTTCTCGTGGCCACGTTGGTAGCCGAAACTGCCAGCCAGCCCGCAGCACCCGGATGCCCGGCGCACCCGGATCCCGGCCGCGCGCAGCAGCGAGTCGTCGGCGTCGTGGCCGAGGACCGCATGCTGGTGGCAGTGCACCTGCTGCACCGCATCGGCCTCGCGCCGGGGCGGCTGCCAGTCCGCCGCCCGCTGCACCAGCAACTCGGCGAGTGTCCAGGTCTGACCGGCGAGTGCGCTCGCCGCTGGATCGTCGGGGAGCAGCTCCACCAGATCGCAGCGGTGCATGGCCACACAGCTGGGCTCCAGCCCGACCACCGGAACCCGGGCGGCAATGGCGGTTCGCAGCAGCCGCATGCTCCGGCGCAACACCAGCCGAGCGATGCCGAACTGCCCGGTGACGAACCACGTCAAGCCACAGCACACGGTGCCCCGGGGCAGCCGGACGGCGAAGCCGGCCGCGCTCAGCACCCGCGCTGCGGCATGCACCACCTGAGGGTCGAACGACCGGGTGAAGCAGTCCGGCCAGAGCAGCACCACACCGCGAGGGGCCGGCCCTGACGCCAGTGCCGGCGGCCGGTAACGGGCAAACCGGGGCAGCGGGCGAGCCGTGGACACGCCACCCAGCCTGGCGAGCAGCGGCGCGGCTCGGTTGGCAGGCGTCGGCGCCAGTCCGGCGACCCAGGCCGCCAGCGGCAACCCACCCAGCGCATAGTGCCACCGTGGCCGCAGCCGGCGCTGGTAGCGCTGGTGCAGGAACTCCGCCTTATAGCTGGCCATGTCCACATTGACCGGGCAGTCCGAGGCACACGCCTTGCAGGCCAGACACAGATCCAACGCCTCATGCACTTCCGGCGAGCGCCAACCACCGGTTATCAGGTCGCCGGCCAACATCTCGGCCAGCAGGTGCGCCCGGCCGCGGGTGGAGTGCTTTTCATCCCGGGTGACCTGGAAACTGGGACACATCACGCCGGGCCCGTCCAGCTGTCGGCAGGCGCCGACGCCAACACAGCGCCGGGTAGCCGCCGCCAGACTGCCATCGTCGTGAGTCAGCGCGAGGCTCACTGGCAGGTGACGCTCCCGGCCGGGGCGCAGGTCGGCGTCCAGCGGCCGGGGATCCACCAGCACTCCGGGGTTGAGCAGCCGGCTCGGATCGAAGATCCCCTTGAACCGCGCGAACAGTTCGAGCACCTCGCCCGGGTACATCCGGTCCAGCAGCTCGCTCCGGGCCCGCCCGTCGCCGTGCTCCCCACACAGCGACCCACCGGAGGCCACCACCAGGTCGGCGGCCTGCTCCATCAACCGCCGGAAGTCGCGGCGGCCAGCCGCGGTGAGCAGGTCAGCGTCGAGACGCACGTGAACGCAGCCCTCGCCGAAATGCCCGTACACCGAGCCCTGCCTGCCGTGCTCGGCGAGCAAGTCGGCGAAATCCCGCAGGTAGCCACCTAGCCGGGCGGGGGGCACCGTGGCGTCTTCCCAGCCCGGCCACGCCTGCGAACCGTCGGGGCGCCGGGTCACCAGACCCGCACCCGCCTCCCGGATCCGCCACAGCGCCGCCCGGTGTCCCGGATCGACCACCACCAGGTGCGGACGGCCCAGCTGCACCGCCACGGCCCGCGCGGTCGCCGCCGCCTCCCCGGAGCGATCCGCACCGAACTCGATGAGCAACCAGGCCGCACCCTCAGGTAGCGGCGCCACCGGACGGTGGCGGCCCAGGCGGCCCCGCAACGCCTCGATCAACGCCGTGTCCATGGCTTCCACGGTGAGCGGGTGGTGCGGCAGCAGCCCCGGCACGACGTCGGCAGCAGCAGGCGGATCGGGGAACCCCAGCACCAGCAGAGCCACCGCCGGCGGCGGCGCGATCAGTCGCACGGTCGCTTAGAGCAGCACCGCACAGGTGCCCTCGGTGCCGACCAGGGCACGAGCCAACTGGGACCCGTGCTCAGGCAACAGGTGCTGCAGCGCGTAGCCGGAGCCACGGCGTGGCCAGTCCGGCAGCGCGGTCCGGATCAATCTTCGGTACTCGCGTTCCAGGGTGGCCACCCCTGCCGGCAGCTGCCCGGAACCCGTCACCAGCCGGGAACCGTCGGGCAGCAACACGACGAGTTCCTCGACGCTGCCAGCCGTGGTGCCCCAGGCCACCGAGTGCGTCCCGCAGGCGTTATTGCCGATCATCCCGCCCAGCGTGCAGCGGCTGTGCGAGGACGGGTCCGGGCCGAAGCGCAGGCCGTGCGGGGCCGCGGCAGCCTGCAGCGTGTCGAGCACGACTCCCGGCTGCACCCGGGCCAGCCGGGCGGACGGGTCGACGTCGAGCACCGCGTCGAGGTGGCGGGAGAAGTCCAGGATCACGCCCGGACCGATGGCATTACCCGCTATCGACGTGCCGGCGCCCCGGGCGGTGAGCGGTACACCTTGCTCGCGGCAGATGGCCATGACGGCGGACACATCATCGGCGCACCGGGGCAGCACCACCGCGCGTGGCGGCACCCGGTAGTTCGACGCGTCGGTCGCGTACAGCGCGCGGGTTCCGGCGTCGGTTCCCACCTCACCGCGCACCGCGGCCCGCAACGCGCTGGCGAGCACGTCCGATGCGCCGATCAGCGCGGTGTCGGGTCAGCCCCGGGGCGGGTGAGTTCGGAGTGGGCAGAAAGCAACGCGCTGAGCGTGGCGCACGCGTGCCCGCCGTACAACAGGTCGATCGCCGAGCGGAGCTCGGCGATCGCAGCCGGGGGAATCTCGTGCCAGTGATCCACGGCAGCTCCGATCCGATCCACGATAGGCACGACCTCCGATAGTGGCGCGTCCCCCATAATGGCGGCCACCAACGCGTCTACCTCAACCAGGAGGCGCTGCTTAGCAATGTTGGATTCGCTCACGTACCTTGACGGTACTCGGCTATCTCCTCTCATTGGCATCGCCTCCTGATGAACTGACCACGCCTCATTCGGCCACGCCTCGTCGGGGGGCAGGGTCTGACGCGTAGGCTCGCCCAGGTGGTGAACGGCAATGCGCTGATCCGGGTGCTCGGCCTGTGTGTGATCGCGGGTCTGCTGGTGGCAGGCATCCTGTTCCCCGCCGTGGGCGGTATCGGT
>JAFAXZ010000246.1 GCA_019240665.1 Pseudonocardiales bacterium
CGGGGCCCGTCCCTGCGGGAGGTGCCGGAAGGCAGCGCCGCTGCGCAGGCACAGGCTTTGCTGCCCGAGTCTCGGGTGACCGCCCCGTCTCACCACGACACCGCAGTGCTGCTGGACGACCCCGAGGTGAACAGCCTGGACATCGACGTGCTGGTGCTGGGCGATGACCGGGAGGCCACCGATCTGGTGTGCGCCCTAGCCGCCGTGATACCCGGCATGCGTGGCATCTATGGCGGGCGGCTGCGCAATGCCAGCCAGGTGGAGGCGCTCACCGCCAACCTCATCGCGATCAACAGGCGATACCACACGCACGCCGGGATCCGGATCACCGGTATCTGAGGCCTCCGCTCAGTGATAGGTGTGCTCGGGACCCGGGTAGGCGCCTGAGCGCACCTCCTCGGCGAAGTGGCTCGCGGCCTCTCGTAGCCCATCGCCGAGCTTGGCGTAGGTCTTGACGAACCTCGGCACCCGACCAGCAGCGGGGTGAAAGGCCGCCATGTCCTGCCACACCAGGACCTGCGCGTCGCAGGCCGGTCCGGCACCGATCCCGATAGTGGGCACACTCGTCACCGCGGTGACTCGCGCGGCTAACTCGGCGGGCACGACTTCGAGCACGATGGCGAATACCCCGGCGGTCTCCAGGGCTTTTGCGTCCTCTAGCAGACACTCACCGGGCTCGCCTCGTCCCTGCACCTGGTAGCCGCCCATCGCGTGCACTGACTGCGGAGTGAGCCCGAGGTGGGCCATCACCGGCACGCCCGCCGCAACCAGCGCCTCGACCTGCGGCACCACTCGGCGGCCGCCCTCTAGCTTCACCGCATGCGCGCCGGCCTCTTTGAGGAAACGGGCCGCCGTCTCCAGTGCCTGGGTCGGGGAGGACTGGTAGGAACCGAAGGGCAGGTCGGCGATGACCAGCGCTCGGCGGGCGCCGCGAACCACGCCGCGCACCAGCGGCACCAGCTCGTCGACGGTTACCGGTACCGTCGTGTCGTAGCCATAGACCACGTTGGCCGCGGAGTCACCGATCAGCAGTACGGGGATTCCGGCGGCATCGAGCAGCGCGGCTGTGGAGTAGTCATACGCGGTGAGCATCGCCCACTTCTCGCCGCGACGTTTGGCCGCCATGAGGTCCTGAACGCGGATTCGCCTGATCTTCTGGTCGGGCCCCACCGGTCCGCCGTACAACGCGGGCTGGGCAGCAGCTGCGGTCATCATTGACCGTCCTCCCTCGAGGCCGGCCATTGCGCACCGGTCCCCGGGTTATGCCGAATCGCTTATATCGAGAGCCTGACACCGATTCTCAGGGCTTGGCATCAGCGTGCGACGAGACTCACAGCCAACGCCACCAGCGCGCCGGTGTAGGCACCGCATGGTTTCTGCTCGTCGACGACCGCCGTGATGTGGAGAGACCCCGTGATGTGGAGAGACCAGAGTGGCGGAAACTTCTCAGCGGATCATCTTCGGGATGACAATGCGACCGGGGATGACAACGCGACCGCAAGCGTCAGCCGTGGAACGCCTGCCATCGGCATGCCGCGTCGTCGCCATCACCAGGTGCCGTCGGCAACGGGGCGCGTTCGTGCCAGCGGTTGGTGATTGGCAGTCGCCGGTCCCGGCCGAAAGCCTTCAAGGTGATCTTCGTGCCGGGCGGATACTGCCTGCGCTTGTACTCCGCGGCGTCTACCAGCTGCACGATGCGCTCGATCAGCTCCGGCGCGAAACCCGCCGCGACCAGGTCGCTGAAACCGCGGTCACCCTCTACATAGTCGTCAAGCACCTTGTCGAGCAGCAGGTAGTCGGGCAGTGAGTCGGCATCGAGCTGGCCGGGACGAAGTTCAGCCGAGGGCGGCTTGCCGATCGAGTTGGGCGGGATCGGTGGGGTCTCACCCCGCTTGTCGGCTACGGCGTTGCGCCACCGCGCCAGCGCCCACACCGCGGTCTTCGGCACGTCCTTAATTGGCGCGAACCCACCGACTGCGTCACCGTAGATCGTCGAGTACCCCACCGCGAGCTCGGACTTGTTGCCGGTGGCCAGCACCAGATGGCCGTGCTGGTTGGACAGCGCCATCAGGGTCACCCCCCGGCAACGGGCCTGCACGTTCTCCTCAGCGATTCCAGACAGGCCGAGCTGGCGCACAAAGACGTCGACCATGTCCCCGATCGGCTGTACCTGGTAATGCAGGTTGGTGCGCTCGGCCAGGTCGGCGGCGTCGGATCGGGAATGCGCTGAGGAATACGATGAGGGCATCGAAACTCCGTACACCGCGTCGGCGCCCAGTGCGTCCACCGCGAGCGTGGCACACACCGCGGAGTCGATCCCGCCGGACAGTCCGAGCACCACCGAGCGGAATCCGTTCTTGCGCGTGTAGTCCCGCAGGCCGCTCACCAGCGCGCTCCACACCTCGGCCTCGTCGGAGAGCGGCTCGGTCGTGGGCGCAGGGAGCACAGGTGGGTAGGCTGGCGCTGCGTCGTCGGTGAGAACTACCCGGCGAACGTCCAGTCCGGCGTACTGTCCTACTGTCCTGGCCGATCCGCCGGGCAGGTCCAGGTCACCGACCAGGAGTTGCTCGGTGAACTGGGGTGCCCGCAACAGCAGCTCTCCACGCCCGTCGACCACCATCGAATCGCCGTCGAAGAGCAGCTCGTCTTGGCCTCCCACCAGGTTGGCGTAAGCCAGCGGCACGCCCACCTCGGTGGCGCGGCGGGCCACCAGCGCCAGCCGGGTGTCGTCCTTGTCGCGTTCGTAGGGGGAGGCGTTGGGCGCGACCACCAGGTCCACTCCGGCCTGCGCCAGCGCGGTGATCGGCCCGCCCACCTGCCAGATGTCCTCGCAGATCACCATTCCGATCTCCAGGCCGTGCAGCCGGAACACGGTCAGGGTGGTGCCGGGGATGAAGTAGCGGCGTTCATCGAACACCCCGTAATTGGGCAGGTGATGCTTGAACTGGTGGGCGACCACCTGCCCGCGGTACAGGACCGCCGCCGCGTTGCGGGGACCGTGGGCATCGGAGTCCAAGTATCCGACAACGGCGGCCAGCTCCCCGAAGCCGTCCCGCGCGAGCCGCGTTGCCAGTGTCTGGAGGGCTTGCACCGACCCGGAGACGAAGGATTCCCGCAGCGCAAGATCTTCCACCGGATAGCCGGTCAACGCCATCTCGCCGAACACCACGAGGTGCGCACCGGCGGCGGTGGCTTCCCGGCAGCGCGCGGCGATCATCGTGGTGTTGCCCGCGATGTCACCCACGCAGGGGTTCACCTGGGCCAGAGCCAGACGCAGCTGCGGCATGCCCTCATCATCCGCCTACCCGTAGGCCAGCGTCGGCGCTCCGGAGCGGTTTGGCGCTCACTACGATCTGCCGGATGTCGCGCCTGTTGCGCTCGACCGCTGTCCTGGCGATCGTGCTTGTCCTCAGCGGTTGCACTGCCGGTGCCGCGGGCAGCCGCCAAGCCGCCGACGCCGCGGGATCACACGCGGACGCCAGCGTTTACCAGTACCAGGCCGGCCCCGCGGGGCGGGTGCCCCAGGGCCTCGAGCGGTTCTACGGCCAGCCTTTGACCTGGAGCGGCTGTAAGGACTTCGCCACCACCGACCGTGATCGGGAGTTCTTTGCGGACCCCCACCTGCGGTGCACCCGGGTCGAGGTGCCGCTTGACTACGCCCACCCGGAAGGACGCACCGCGCGGCTCGGAGTGCTCCGCCGCCCCGCCGATAATCAGCTGGAGCGGTTGGGCTCTCTACTGGTCAACCCCGGCGGTCCGGGTGCTTCGGGGATGGCTGCGGTCGCGTCGCGAGCCGGAGCGGTAGCTGGTACCGACCTGGGCCGCCGGTTTGATCTTGTCGGGTTCGACCCCCGAGGAATCGGCTCAAGCGAACCGAAGATCGTCTGCCGGAACACCCAGGAGGAGGATGCCGAGCGGCTCGACGTCGAGCTGGACACCTCGCCGGCCGGGATCGCGCACATCGAGAACGAGAACCGGTCCTACGCCGCGTTGTGTGCCCAGCGGGTGGGCAAGGACGTGCTCGCCAATGCTGGCACCAGGGATGTCGCGCGGGACATGGACGTGATGCGCTCCGCGCTCGGTGACGCGAAGCTCAACTACCTGGGTTACTCCTACGGCACTCGGATCGGTACCGCCTACGCCGAGCAGTTCCCGGGCAACGTGCGGGCGATGGTGCTCGACGGCGCGCTGGACCCGAATGACAACCTGGTGGAGAGTTTGGTCAATCAGGGCACAGGGTTCCAGCAGTCGTTCGACGCATTCGTCGGCTGGTGTCTTGCGCAATCCTCCTGCTGGTTGGGCAACACCCCGAAAGACCAGGCCAATCACATGTTCCAGCAGTTATTGCTGCCGCTGATCACTGCGGCGCGGCCGGTCGGCGACCGCAAGTTGTCCTATACTGACGCGACCATCGGCACGATTCAGGCGCTATATACCGACCAGCTCTGGCCGGCGCTCAATCGGGGCCTCACCGAGCTGGCCAACGGGACCGGTTCCACCCTGTTGACGTTGGCCGACGTCTACTACCAGCGCGACGAGCACGGCTACTCCGGCAGCCAGGACGCCTTCAAGGCAGTCCGCTGCCTCGACGATCCTCCGGTGACGGATCCGGCGGTGGTCTGGGAGGCGGACCGGCGCTACCGACAGGCCGCGCCCTTCCTCGATGACGGGCACCCACCGTCGGCGGCCCGAGATGCCTGCGCTTTTTGGCCGGTACCGCCGACTGGCCAGCCTGGGGACCCGCAAATGGAGGGACTGCCGCCGGTGCTCGTGGTCTCCACGACCGGCGACCCGGCTACCCCGTACCAGGCCGGGGTGGAGCTGGCTCGCCAGCTTCGGGGCAAGTTGGTCAGCTTCGAAGGGAACCAGCACACCGTCGTCCTGCAGGGAGTGAAGTGCGTGGACGACGCCGTGTCCAACTATCTCGTGCGGCTCGTCCTGCCGAAACGGTCGACGTTATGCGTCGCGTGAGTTGTCTCGACACTCTGCGTTACCTGGGTTGTCTGGCGACTGCGCCCCTTGCCAATCAGCCCCTTGCCAATCAGTCTATTGCCGATTAGCCCATTGCCGATTAACAGAGCGCCAACCGCACCGAGCAGGCACACCCCCGAGGTGAGCAGGAAGATCTCTTCGTATTGAATACGGAGTGCGGCCTGCACGGCTAGCTGGTAGCTGGCGAGCTGCTGTTGGTACATCTGCGCACTGACGCCGAAGGGTAGTGGGGTGACCAACTCGGCGGTAAGTTCGCGGAAACGGTGCAGGCCCCAGGCGGACAGGGCGGCGACGCCTACGAGCATGCCGGTCATCCGGGCCACCACCACCGCGGCGGACACCACGCCGTGCCGGTCGGGCGGGGTCGCGCGCAGCGCCGCCGCGGACAGCGGCGCGATCACCAGCCCGAGGCCCAAGCCGGCCAGCGCCAGATCGGAGTCGAGCCGTGGCAGGCTCAGCAGCCCGAGGTCGTGGCGAGCAGCCAAGACGTCTGCAGGCCATCCTGCGATCAGCAGGTAGCCGGCGGCGGCCAGCACCATCCCGGCCAGCGTGACTACCGCGTCGCCCACCCGGCTCGCTGCCACCCCCCCGGCTAGCGCTCCAACTGGCAGCGCCACCAGGAACCGGACCAGGATCGCGGTCGCGGCGGCGGCGGCGTCGCGGCCCAGCACAGTCTGCGCGTAAAGCTCGATGTCTACCAGGGTCACCAGCAGCGCCGCTCCGGCCGCCAGGCTGACCCCCAGGGAACCGAGGAAGACCCGCCACCGCACGCCGACAGGATCGAGCAGCCGCACCGTTGCCCGCCGTTCCCACAGTACGAACGCCACCCCGGTCGCTGCGGCCGCGCCCAGCACCGGCCACCCCCATGGCGGCAGCACCCCACGGGTGGGGTCGGGGTTGTACAGCCCGACCACCAGCAGCCCCAGCGTCAGCGCCAGCAAGCCGCCACCGACGAGGTCCAGTGGTACCCGGTTCTGTGATCCACCACTGCCGGAGGCAGCCTTCGCCGGAACGGCCAGGTGTATTGCCACCACCGCGGCGAGCGCAAGCGGAACGTTCACCCAGAACACGCTGCGCCAACCGGCCAGGGCGGCCAGCGCGGCGCCGTATAGCGGGCCCAGCACGCTGCCCAGCTCCTGAGCGGCGCCCAACGCGCCTAACGCGGTGGACCGCCCACGCCCCGGCCACAGGTCAGCGGCCAGCGCCATGGACACCGGGAGCAACGCGCCACCGGCGATGCCCTGCAGGGTCCGCCCCGCCACGAGCACCGGCAGGGTTGCCGCGACCGCGGTGACCGCCGACGCGGTCGCGAACGTGAGCAGGCAGGCCTGCAGCAGCGTCCGCCGACCGAAGCGGTCGGACGCCTGACCCAGCAGCGGCATCGCCGCGACATAGCCCAGCAGGAAACCGGTGACAATGGGGGTGGCCCGCTCCAGATGGTTCACGGGCACCTGCAGGTCGCGGATGATGTCGACCAGCAGGCTGACTACGACATAGGCGTCCAGGGCGGCAAGGAGGGTGACCAGCGCCCCAGCGCCCAATGCCAGCCCGCGACGCCGGAAGAGGGTCGCTGTC
>JAFAXZ010000274.1 GCA_019240665.1 Pseudonocardiales bacterium
CGCCAGCCGGAGAGGTACGGGTCGAGTGTCTTGGCCTCCAAGCCACGTAGCGCCAACGTCATGTGCGCCGTGCCGTAGTCGGCGAGCTTCATCGTGGCCGCAGTCGGATCAACGCCGCCGAGCGCAGCGCGTCGCAGGCCCTCGATCCAGCTAACCGCCGCTTCCTCGGTCTCGAAGGCCTCTGACTTGGACTGCCGACGCTGGGTCGCGGGGTCCACCCACCGGACCCGGGCCCGAAATGGTGCTCGGCGGTCGGGCCGGTGCTCGATGTCAGCCGATAATGACACGCCGACCGGGGGAGTAGCAGCCGTCATCAGGCCGCCCTACCCGGATCGACGCGTCGGCTGCGGAGCCAGTGCTCGACGTCCAGCGCGTTATAGACGGTGACGCGGGAGGATAACTTGACGAACGGCGGCCCCTGCACGGGACGGGACGTACGCCAGCGTCGGATCGACGACGCGTCCACGCCTAACAGTTTTGCAAGTTCCTCGGTTGAGTACCACCGGCCGCCCAGCAGTTCGGCCGCAGTGTCTTCGTTGTGTTGTGACGGGTTCACTGGTCGCTCCCTCATGCGGCTTGATCGGTAGTTGCCGAACGGTCTTGGTCGGGTGGTGGGTCGCTGGTGGCGAGTTGGGCGGCGGTGTATTCGGCTTTCCATCGCTGTCGTTCGGCGATGGCGTGCAGCAGCAGCACGGGTCGGGGTGGGATGTCGGGGTCGGTGGGTGCTGGGCGTTCCCACAGGTATGGGCCGTCCTCGACGCCCTGGGTGGGGTGGATACCGGCCCGGTGGAGCAGTTGCCGAACGAATTCGCCGCGCTCAGCGCGGTGGTCGTCCAGGGTCCTTGTTCGACCACTTGCGGGAGACCAGGACGCGGCGGCCGGCGATGCCCAGGTGTTCGGGCTTGTGCGCTTTGCCCTTGCACCGCCCGGGGGTTATCGAGTGCCGGGCACCTCGGGGTTGGATGCCGTAGAGCAGCCACACCGGGCACCCGGGCGAGCACGGCGTGATGCTCAGTTCGGCGTGCAGCCGGTGAGCGTGGTCGCGTTGGGCGTCGGTGGCGTGCTCATCGAGCCCAGCGGCTTGCCCCACGCTTTTGGTGAGGTACTTGGTCAGGTAGCCGATGTGGCGGCCAGCTTCCTCGGTGCGCCCAGAATGCCCTTGACGTGCACTTGGGCGCCAAAGCGGACCACGTGCGCGGGTTCGGTCAGCTCCTCACACGCTTGTTCCCAGGTCGGCAGCGGGTGGCCGGTGTCGGGGTCGGTGAAGGCCTTGGCCCTGGTGTCCCATACCGGTAGACGCTCGTCGGTGTAGCGAAGCTGGTCATGGGCGGGCCACCACACTTGGTGGTAGGTCGCGGCGGCGATCGTTCGCAGTTCGGCCCGGGGGATCGCACCCCGGATCGCGGCGTGGAAGTGCGGGGCGCCGCGTTTCTGGGGTTCGATGGTGCCGAAGTACTGCACGTCCCACCCGACACAGCGCCGGGTGTTCTGCCAGAACCGATCCAGCAGCGCCGGGAAGTGGATCGCATCCCGTGCGGCCCGCCGATAGTCGTAGCGGTCCGGGTCCACAGCCGCCCCGTCACTATCAACCCGGCCGTATGAATCGAGGGTGAGGGTGAGGAACGTGGAGGGCCGGTACCGCCCGGCGAACACTCGCCCCACCGTGCGCCGCTCGACGGGTCGGCGGGGCAGGTTCGGGGCATCCTGCCGACGCCGGGTCGAACGCTTCACCGGCTTCGGTAGTGGGTCCAAGGGGGTGAGCCGGCCCTGTACCCCGGCCGCCCGGAGTTCAGTGTCGAGTTCGGCGACGGAGGCGGCGATGTGCTCACACGCCTCGGTGTCTCCGTTGATCTTGCATTCGGTGTAAGCGGCGAGCAGATCGGCTCGGGCGGCCAGTAGTGTCGTGTGCTCGTCGCTGGGTGCGGCCCGCTCAGTGACCGGCTCCGCGTCGAGGTGCCAGCCCTCCCGGCATTGGGCCATCCGCAGCCGGCGGGCCTTCTCCGCACACGGCGGACATTGATCCTCGCGGGTGGACCCGCACGGGACCGGGACGATCTCGACGCGGCCGGTGGTGGTGTCGATCCGGCGCATGGCCAAGGGCCGGATGCACACCCCATGTTGTTCGGCGAGTGCCTGCGCTACCTCGGTACTCAGCGGTAATTCAGCCCGTTGCGCCCGGGTCATCTGTGAGGTGTCGGGGGTGGTGGTCATCAGAGGGTCACCTCGCCGGGGGTGGCCAGGTGGCGCAGGATCGCCAGTGGCACGGTCGTGCTGGCGTCCGCGGCGAGATCGGCGCCGATCCCGTGCTCGGTGAATGCCACGCCGCCGTAGACGCGGATCGTGATGCCCTCGGGGAGCTGGCCGATCACTGACAGGTGTACCGAGTCGCCGCTGGGCACTCGCCACGCCTCGGTAGTGACGCCGGTGAGGGTGTCGGCCCAGGCCAGCAGCCCGGTAGCGATCTCCGGGAGGTCGTGGCAGGCGAGTTGCGCGCTCACGCTCAGCCCATCCCAGGCCCTGACCACGTGCACTGAGTACAGCTCCGGCAGCTCGAACTCGGCGAGGTGGGTACGCAGGGAGTCCAGCTGGTCAACGACGGTGGCGCTCATGCTGCCTCTTTTCCGGTGAGCGGGCGGAAAGTGGCGCGGTGGCCGGCGGTGACGTAGGCGGACAGCTCGTCAAGGTCGGCGTCGGTGGTGTGGAAGGCCCGAGCGCGCTGGGGATCACGGCAGCCGTCGATCTTGGCCCACGCGACACCGGGGGTGTCCTCGCTGATCTCGTGCGCGGCCGCGCCGCGGTCCCGCACGCCCTCGCCGAGCACCATGTCCACCTGCTCGGCCTCGTCCAGCCGCATCGCGATCTTGACCGGGAACAGGTGCCGGCAGTCGATGATCTGCTTGCGGGGATCCTGAATCTGCCCAATCACACAGACACCGAGGGCCCGGCCCTGGGACAGGATGGACTGCAACGCCGCGTTGGCGCGTTTACGAAGCGTGGTGTCGGGTTGGTAGGCGATCACGTCGGCCAGCTCGTCGATGATCAGCAGCACGAACGGCTGCCCGGAGGCGGGTGTCCAGGTGCGGGTGTGCTGCTGGCGGAGGGCTTCGGCGCGTTGGCGGGTGAGGGTGGCGACGTGTTCGAGCAGTTCGACAGCTTCGGTGCCGTTGGTGCACACCAGTGTCTGGAATAGCCCCGGGGCGCGGCCGAGTTCCATCCCGCCTTTGGGGTCGATCCCGAATACCTGCACCAGCCCGGCGCGGATCCACGGGGCCAGCGCTCGGAGCACCGCCCACATGACGGAGGATTTGCCGGCGTCGCTGACCCCGGCCACGAGAATGTGGCGACCCAGCAGGCGCAGCACCCACGACCGGCCGGTCTCGGTCCGCCCGATCACCACGCGGGCTAAATCCACGCTCGTGCCGGGGTCGGCCAGAGCGGGGACGGCGAGGGTTGGGCGAGGGGGTCGGTGTGGATCAAATCCAGCCAGATCCGGCGTGGCCGATCGGCCCGGACCCGGCAGGCCCGGGCCCCGAGGGAGTGGGCCAGCTCCTGGGCGTGGGCGGTGTAGGTGGCCGCGCACTGGCCGTGCAACAGCTTGACTAACACCCGGTCGCGCCAACCGTCAGCGCGGACCCGGCGCAGAGCGGGGTAGTGCACCCGGCGCTGTGTGTGCCCGGTGTGCTTGGTCAGCTCCGTGAAGAGCATCACTCGGCGCCACGGCCAGGCGTAGACCACCGCACGGCGCCACTCCGAGCGCACCTGCCGTAGCACGGTGCGGGTGAAGGAGTCGGGGTGCTGCCAGGCCCACAGTCCACCCAGCACCGCCAGCGCGGTCAGCAGCTTGACCGGCGCCCACCAGGAGTAGCCGACACCCGGACCAATCAGGACCGCTGAGCCGACCACGAAGAGCGGGTAGCGCCACACTCGGCGGGCGAGGAACATCACCACCGTCGTCATGACGGCCACCAGGATGATCGGCGCGAGGGCGAGCAGGAGCTTGCGGGGCAGCATCGTCCACCACGGCAACCGTGGACGCTCCACCTCCAGCGGCGCCGGGTCAACCCATCGGGAGTACTCCTGCGGGCGCATCACCGGCCACCCCCGTAGGGGAGGTCCAGTGGCATGCCAGTCACGAGCCAGGCGAATTGATGAGGGACTGGGTGCCCCGTTCGGGCAGTGGTGGGGGCTGGTGCGCTCAGGGCGCGGTGTTCTATTCTTGTCATTGTTCACTCCGGTCTCTGGTGTGGACAGCGCAGAAGCGGACAAGGTTGGTAGCCGAAGAATCCGCTTCTGCGCGTACGTCGCTGGTGTGTTTGATGAGGGCGTGCGGCATTACCGCACCACCCCGGGCGCGTTGAATGATCTGGACTTTCTTGGTGGGTCTGTTATTGCAGGCTCAGGCAGCCAGCGCACAGCCCGCTTTTACCCGTCTGGTAGCCGTAGGTTCCGCATCGGCGGCAGGTCCGCCACGTCACGCGCACCCGACCTCGGCGTATCCGTCGCCGCTCGACCACTCCAGCCCACCACCTACGTAACCCCATCACTCTCACCTCCCCTTCCTGATCACGTGGCACATCAGACAACGGCGCGGCTCACTGTCGCGGTCTTTTCTCCTCAGCTCACCCCAGCCATTCCATCAAGAGGTTGCACAGCGTCCGGGCGGCATCCGCATGAAGAGAGATCACGCAGGCACCCGTGACATGGGGATCGAGCACAATCGACTCGCCCTGCATGCTCACCAGAAGGTTGGCGAAACCCGCCGGACCCCGATGCAGCCCACACGTCGCCGGGATCGCCTTACGACGACTCTTATTCGGACCGTTGGCATAATAACTGTGCACGTCCATCATGGCTCCCTTCCTTGCTTGCTTCGGTGGTGCCCAGCACGATGAGGTCGCTGGTGTGACAGATCTGCCAGATGCAGTTATCGAGCCGCACCGGGAACAGACCGTGCGAATACTCGCGCGCATACGGCATCGCCGTCCCCTTCAGAGCTTTTGCCCCGTGCCTGAGCTGCACCCGTGTGCCCGCGGGCAGCCCTTGCTCAGCGGTCTGGTCCCTGGTCACGGGCTCTCGCTTTCTGCGCGTGCTTGGTAGTCGCGGGCTTGGGCCTCAAACGCCCCTGCGGCCGACTCGATGGCCGCCAACGTCCACCAGGGCAAGGTGGTGGTGGCGGCGATCTGGCGCCAGGCCGCCGCCACCACCCGGGAC
>JAFAXZ010000116.1 GCA_019240665.1 Pseudonocardiales bacterium
ATCAAACGCGGCCGCCACAACAGCTACCGCATCAAACAACCCGAGGACCGCAACACCCGACACAGCGGCCCACCCACCATCAACATCCGCCGGATCACCAGCCACGCCGCGTGATCAACTTAAGCTACGTGGCATTGCGTCTTGGTCAGGGCCACCGCTGGCAATGTTGGGCTGTTCCTGTTGGTTGATGATTTGCACGCGGCGGATGCGGACACGTTGTATTTCATGAACTATTTCTTCCGTAAGCTGGAGCAGGTACCTGTGCTTGTGGTGGCCACCATGAGGGAGGAGCGGCTTAGTGACTATCCTCAGCTCGCCGATCTGGTGGCTGAGTGGACAGCTATCGGGCATGTGACTTTGGCGGTGGTCCCGCTGGAGCGAGCGCACGTTGGTGAGTATGTAGCCGTAATGAAATAACTTACTCAATCTAGTGAATTTTTGGCCGTGTCGCACGTCGTCCCACTTGACGCAATGAGTCCGTGAAAAAATCGACACTGTGAGGCTTATGCAAAACCCGGCTATTGACCCATCCCCGAGCCACCTGGCCAGATTTTTCGAATTTCCTCGGCGCGCCGCGCCAAATACGAAGCAACGACTTCTCCAGCTGATAGAAAGGAGGTTCCCATGCCAAGCCTTTCCCAGTAGGAGAAGCCGTTGCGGTTCGAGCGCATATCAGGATTGGACGAAGAGCAACTCGGCGAACTTGAATGCCGCGTGGCTGAACTACTCGAAGGTAACTGGTCAGGTCCGCAAGATCGAGTCGCGTGGTGTCAGGTGATTGTGGGCAGGCAGGGACGGCCCTCGGCGAGTGTGGTGAGGGCCGCGAAGAAGTGGATGCCGTAGAAAGACCTCGAAGGCTTGGGAGTTGAGATCGGGAACGTCCTCCTGGTGGGGTGACGGGCTTGATGTCCCAATGTGCACACCGAGGAGGACGTTCGTGGCCCAGCGTACCGGCTTGACTCGTGGTGATCGGCGTCGTAACGAGAAGATCGAGGCGTTACGGGCGGTCGTCCGAGTGGATCGGGCGATCTTGTCGATCGACCTGGGTGAGGATAAGCAGGTCGCGGCGCTGATGGATCACGATGGCCGGGTGCTGGGCCGACGGGTGGTCCAGTGCAAGGCGCATGCGCTGGGTGGGTTGCTGGAGTGGGCGGGCGCGCAGGGTGTCAAGCGCGGGTTTGCGGGGGTGGTGGTGGGGTGTGAGCCGACCGGGCATCGGTGGCGGTCGGTGATGGGGCTGGCGGATGAGGCCGGCCTGGGTTTCGTGTGCGTGCAGTCGCTGAAGGTGCATCTGGCGCGGGAGGCCGATGACTACACCCGGGACAAGACTGATCACAAGGATGCGGTGCTGATCGGTAAGTTGATCTCCCGGTTGGACTGTTACCTGCCCGAGCGCGCCGAGGCGGACTGGGCCCGGTTGCGGCATCTGGGGCAGCACCGGTTCCGGCTGGTCGGTGAGGTGGTCGGGTATCGCAATCAGATCCGTGATTTGCTGTCGTGCTGCTGGCCGGCGGCGCTGGGGTGCGCGGTGCAGCCTCTGGAGTCTACGACCTGGTTGTGTTGTCTGGCCCTGGCGGTGGATCGTGGTCACGGCGATCCCGCCACGCTGCGCGGGCTGGGACGGGAGGGGTTCCTGGCGGCCGCGCGTGGCGAGTTGTCCCGCTTCGGGGCGCAGCGGGTATGCCACAAGGTAGCTGGCCGGTTCTTTGACGCCCTGGCTGATGGCCGCGGCGTGGTCTCTCAGCGGCATGGTGCGCTGGAGCGGGTGGGACTGCTGCTGGCGGACTGGTGCTCGGCGCGCACCCGGCTGAGCACTGTGGAGCAGCGCATGGTCGGGGTGCTCGACGGGCTGGGTTTGACCGGCCTGGTCACCTCCATTCCAGGGCTGTCCGCGGTGGGCGCGGCGGTGATCCTGGCCGAGACCGGGGACATGCACCGTTTCGCCTCGGCTCGCAGCGTGGTCAAGCACGCCGGGCTGAACCCGGCCGAGAACACCTCGGCCAACTTCCGTGGCCAGACCCGGGTCAGCCACCGTGGCCGGCCCGCGCTGCGGGCGGCGGCGTGGCGGGCCGTGTGGGGCGCGCTTCCCCACAACGCCGTGCTAGGCGAGAAGTTCACCCATCTGACCACCCGCGATGACGACCGGCTCGCCCCCGGGCAAGCCCGCGTCGCCTGCGCCGCGGCGCTGCTGCGCTGGCTACATGCCATCATCACCACACGAGTGCCGTGGAACCCCGACATCGCCGCTGGTGTCCTTCCCCGCGGGAGCCGCGCCACGGCAGCCTGAGTACACCCCGGCTGCCTGACTCTGGCGCCGGTCACCACCCGACACAGGCCACTCTCCCACGACGGGGCGAGCCCGTATTGCCGTTGAGCCATCAAGCTCGCCAAACACCATGGGCAGCCCCGCCGCACCCTGCACAAGCTCGGTTGCGCGTTGTCGGGACCCCGCCCACCCGGGCGGAACTAACCCGCTTGATGATCTACGTAGAGACGCAGGCACACGCGGCGGAGCCCCCGACCCTCCGCGGGAGAGACACACATCAGCACACGCTGACCGGGTCCCCACCCGGCCAGCCACCCCTGCATGCCCACACACCAGCACATACCGACACCAAGATCCCGATCACCGGCCCACCGGCGCAGCAACCATCCCCGACCAGGACAAATCGACAAAAGAGAAAGTGCTCGACACCCGCTTGACAACCACCTCTTACGGTGGTGTTTGGCGTCCGTCCTACGAGCAATGCCACCGTCGTCATCCCGGACCTGCGCGGTGTCCTGGCCACGGTGCTCGCCGACGCCGGAGTCAGCGTCCTGCCGCGTTACCTATGTGCTGGCGAGCTGGAGCGCGGTGTTTTAATCGAGCTGCATACTCCCTCGGACCTCCCGCTGAACACCCTGTTCCTCGTCACCCGCCCCACGGCTCTGTCAAATGCCGCTGTGGTCGCCCTCCACGCCCGACTTCTGCTGCAGGGCCGGTTGTGGTGACGACGAAGGCCAATGCTTAGCGGCCAGCGCATGAGAATAAGCAGAATCGACCGATCGCGGCACCCCAGCGGCGATCATACCTGCTGCGACCAGGAGCGCCGCAGCAAGAATTGCCATGGATGAATGGTAGGAAAAGTGGCCTATCACCAACGGAACGATTGCCGCACCCACAAAAAGCAGGAACGTGTTGAAGCCGACAGCTGCAGCGCGTTCGCGCGGCGCGTGATGGGCGAGCAGGCCGACGAGTCCGGGTACGACGAGGCTGATGCCAGCGACGTAGCCGACGCTCCCAGCGACCGGCACCAGCCAGTTGGCATCAATCTGCTCAACCATAATCCCGGCTGCGGCGACGCTGAAACCGAACAGCGTTTGAGTGCGCGGGCTTACAGGCGTGCGCGCCAGCCAGTGCAGTGTCGGAGCCGCGAGAAGCCCAAGACATCCGATGCCTTCGACCGCAAGCAGACCGACCGCAGTGAAGTGCTCGGCGGACGTCAAGCGGTCGTTCAGCACTGCGTACATTCCCACAAAACTGCCGAAGACTGCGAGTGCGGCCATGAACACCGACGCCGTGGGCCACTGGGTCAATAACCGAACGATTGGCCGGTACACCGTGCCAAGTGGCGCTGATTTTATGATGCCGCTGGCTCCGAGCATGGTGTGCAGCAGCAAAGCAAACAGGAGATACGGGATGGATGCAGTCAAGAACATCCACTGCCACGGCATGAATTCGAGCGTTGCTGTACCGTATAGTTGACCTGCCAGCCCGGCGCCGAGCAGGCCTGTAGTCAAAATAGATAACGCGACACCTCGTCGTTCTTCAGGCGCTTTTTCCGCCACCCAGACGAGCGCTCCAGGCGCGAACGTGGCGGCCGCCAGGCCTTGAGCTGCCCGGAAAAGGAGGAACACGACCACATTGGGGCTCACGCAGACACCTGCGGTGGCCACCGCGAGCCCGGTCATTCCACTGACCATCACCTGCCGTTGGCCATAGCGATCTGACAAGGGTCCGAATATAAGGAAGCCGATTGC
>JAFAXZ010000208.1 GCA_019240665.1 Pseudonocardiales bacterium
CAACGTTCGTGAGGTCTCCTGGATGGACACCTGGAACCACCCCCTCTACCGGAAGATTCGGGGCGACGACGTCAAGAACGCCTGTCCTGAATGCGCTGCCACACAGGGCTCACACGGCGGGTGCCGCTCCACCGCCTATGCGTTTTCCGGTCGGTGGGACGCCCCCGACCCATTCTGCACCCACACGAACAGAGGTATCGATGTCGCGCAGCTTCCGACCCACCTCGAACAACTCCGCATCGAACCCCGATCCCCCGAGCCGGACCGAAGCCGGCTCCTTCCGCGCTAACCCGACATTGCGGCTCCGGCCAGTGGATGAGTGGAACTGCCTGCTCGTCTACACCCCCGAGGCCCCGGCGATCCACTACCTCAGTCCACTCGCCTGGGTGGTCTTCGAGTTGTGTGACGGCTCGCCCCGAGCTGACATCCAAGAGACGTATTTACGGCTCAACGCCGGTAAATAGTCGGAAATCGTGTGGCCGCATCCGCGTCGGGCGCGGTGGTTGCTGGGGTGCGACACGGCGTGCAGGGTGCGTGATTCCGGCGGTATGGGGGTGTTTCCTGTGATGCGTGACGGTTACGGCTGGGGCGATCGCGGCAGATGCGGATGCTGACGCGCCGCTGCGGGAGGTTCTGGCGGCCGCGCTGGAGGCGAACGAGCGGCTGGCCCGGCTGGCGGGGGAGCTGCGTGCGGAGAACGCGCGGCGTTGCGAGGAGAACGCGATGCTGCGGGACGAGCTGGCCCGCCGCGACGCCCGGATCGAGGAGCTGTCTGCCGAGCTGGCGGTGTTGCAGCGGCTGGTGTTCGGCCGGTCCTCGGAGCGGGCCGGGGCGGAAGCTGCGGGCGGCGCGGGCCAGGGCCGGGAGCCCGCGGGCGGCAAGGGCGGCAGGCGGCGCGGGCCGGGGGCGCGGGCGGGGCGCCGGGATTACTCGCATCTGCCCCGGGTCGAGGTGATCTGGGACTTCGAGGGCGGCGGGTACTGCTGCCCGGTGTGCGGGCAGCCGTTCACGCGGCTGGGCGAGCATGTCGTGGAGCAGCTGGACTGGCAGGTGACGGTGCGGGTGGTGGCGCACTGCCGCCGCCGGTACCGGCGGGCCTGCTCGTGCCCGGTTCCGGCGGCGGTGACGGCGCCGGGACCGCCGAAGGCGATCGGCAAGGGCCTGGTGTCCAACGGGTTCATCGCGATGCTGCTGACCGAGCGGTTTGTGGCCGGGCGCAGCCAGAACTCGCTGGTGACCGGGCTGGTCCGGCAGGGAGCAGACATCTCGCCGGCCACCTTGACCGGGACGGCCGCGGCGGCTGGGGCGCTGCTGGTCCCGCTGGAGGACGCGATCATCGCCTGGTCGCGGGACTCGTGGCACCTGCACGCTGATGAGACCACCTGGCATGTGTTCGCCCCCCGTGAGGGCGGCGGGCCGGCCCGCTGGTGGCTGTGGGTGTTCATCGGCCCGGACACCACCTGTTTCGTGATGGATCCCACCCGGGCCGGGGCCGTGCTGGCCCGCCACGCCGGGATCGACGAGGACACCGGGCAGCTGATCGAAAGCGGGGACGGGCCGCGGCGGCTGGTCATCTCCAGCGACTTCTACGCCGTGTACACCTCGGCCGGGAAGAAAGCAGACGGCCTGGTGAACCTGTTCTGTTGGGCGCATATCCGCCGGTACTTCGTGCGGGCTGGGGACGCCAACCCGGACCAGCTGAGGTACTGGACCGAGGCGTGGCTGGAACGGATCAAGAACTTGTACGCCGCGCACGAGGAACTGATGGCCGCATGGTACGCCGCGGCCGCCGTCCGGCTGGAGGATGCCTACGCCGCCTGGGACGAGGCGATCGGCGCGATCGATGAGGCCCGCAAGACGCAGATGGCCGCCCCCGGCCTGCAAGAACCCGCGAAGAAGGCACTGGCCACGCTGGACCGGGAATGGGACGGGCTGATCGCGCACCGGGAGTACCCGATGATCAGCCTGGACAACAACGCCGCGGAGAGGGCGCTGCGCCGACCCGTGGTGACCAGGAAGAACGCCAACGGCTCGCGGAACGAGGACGCAGCGAAACTCGCCGCCCGCATCTGGACGGTCACCGCCACCGCCGAGATGGCCGGGCTGAACGTGCTCACCTACCTCATCGCCTACCTCGACGCCTGCGGCCGCAACCGCGGCAAGCCCCCCGCAGGCCCGGACCTGGACCGGTTCCTGCCCTGGAACGCCGACCCCGCCGACCTGCACGCCTGGGCACAGCCACCCCCGCCCGGCTAACACCGGCACCGTCACCCCCGCCACGGCGTCACCGCTGCGAACAGGTCACGCTGGTTATCGCCACGCCTGATCACGAGAATTCCGAATAGTTACGTTTCATCTCGTGGTCGGTTACCTTGATTCCTTTCTCGTAGACGCCGTGATCGAGTTCGGCTCGGACGGTCAGCCCGGTTCGGGTCGTGGTGCCGGCGATCAGGTTCACCACCACCTCGCGACTTTCCAGGACACGGCCCCGCCAGTTCATGGAGATGTGACTGAATAAACGGTGCTCGATTTTGTTCCACTTCGACGTCCCGGGTGGGAAGTGGCACACGACGACGTCGAGTCCGGCATCTTTGGCGAATTCCGCGATCTCTTTTTTCCACAACCGACTCCGGGAACTGTTGGATCCTCCCGAGTCGGCGGTGATCAGCAATGTGGTCGCATCGGGGTACGCCGAGGTGCCCACCTCGGTCCACCATCCCAGGATGGTGGCCACCGCGAACTCGGCCGTATCGGAACTGCCACCCACAGAAACCCACCCGCCGTCGCTGGCTACATCGTACACTCCGTAGGGAACCGCTTTGCCCAGTTCTGGATCGGGGAAGTCATGTGTATTTGTCTCCACCGGCTGTCCGGCCGGCC
>JAFAXZ010000248.1 GCA_019240665.1 Pseudonocardiales bacterium
GTGCCATTGCCGAAGCCGCCACTATTCTCGCCGCAGCTGCGCTGCTGTTCCTGCCGCGATGGCGGATAAGTGGCTCTCACCCCGCTGACGCGGGGTGAGAGCCACCACCGAAACTCCCGCGGCTAGTACCTTCCGCCAAGATGGATCCCCAGGATTCCACCGCCGTAGTGGCGACCGTAATAGCCACCGTGGTAGGAGTTCCTGTAACCCCCGTGGTAGTAGCCGCGTCCATAGCCTCTGTAACCACCGTAGCCGTAGTGGCCACCGCCGTAGCGACCACCGCCGTGGCAGCCACCGAGTGAGAAGATCTCCGCGACCTTCATGAGCCCCTCCTCTAACGTCGTGTCCCACTCCCAGGGTGACGCTGAATGCGTTCTTCCGCTCGAGAAAAATACAGCCCCGAATCGGTCCTCACCCCGTGACGGCGCCCACGGCGGATCCGCGCCCCAGAAGAAGATCGTTCTGATTGACCGCGATGCCGTTACACAGTCGGGCCATCCGATAAACCGTCACATGCCCACTCGTACCCCGAACACTCCTCCGTGGCAACTGCGGTTACTTATGTTTACTTATGCTACGGGGGTGCCTGCCCACGGCCAGGAATGAGCATACCGGTAAGAATGTGCGGTGCACATTGTCATCGTCGGGGGTGGGATCGTCGGGCTGGCGGTGGCGCGTGCCCTGCGGGCGGACGGGCACGGCGTCACGGTCTGCGAGAAGGAGCCCGCCTGGGCGATGCACCAGAGCGGCCACAACAGCGGAGTGATTCACTCCGGGCTGTACTACCGGCCCGGTGGGCTCAAAGCTCGGCTGTGCGTGGCGGGGGCGGCGTCGCTGGTGGCGTTCGCGCGCGAGCGTGGCCTACCGGTGGAGACCGGCGGCAAGCTCGTGGTGGCCGTGCACGACCGGGAGCTGCCTGCGCTGGCAGAGCTGGCGCGCCGGGGCGTGGCCAACGGGGTGCCGGTGCGCCGGCTGGACGCTGCGCAGGCGCGAGACTACGAGCCCGAGGTGCGCTGCGTCGCAGCGCTGCGGGTGACGAGCAGCGGGATCGTCGACTACGCCGCGGTGTGCCGCGCGCTGGCCGCAGAGTTGGCGCGCGACGGTGCCCAGCTACGATTGGGAGCCGAAGTGCTCGCCGTGCACGCCGACGGCGGGGGCGTGCAGGTGCAGACCCGCGCCGGGGATCTCCGGGCAGATGCGCTGGTCAACTGCGCTGGCTTGCACAGTGACCGGATCGCCCGGTTGGCTGGGCTGGCGCCCAAGGCGCAGATCGTCCCGTTCCGCGGCGAGTACTTCGAACTCGGTCCGCACGCCACCGCGCGGGTCCGCGGACTGATCTACCCTGTGCCGGATCTGGCGTTGCCGTGGTTAGGGGTGCATCTCACCCGCGGTATCGACGGGCGGGTGCACGCCGGACCTAATGCGGTGCTCGCTGTGGGCCGGGAAGGGTACCGGTGGCGGGACATCTGCGCCCGGGACCTTGGTGAGATGCTCGGCTACCGCGGATTGTGGCGGCTGGCCCGTCGGCACGCCCGCACCGGTGTTGTCGAGCTGGCCCGCTCGATATCCCGACGTGCCTTTGCCGCTGCGGTGTCCCGCCTGATACCGGGGATCACCGCGGCGGATCTGGTGCGCGCCCCAGCTGGGGTAAGAGCCTTGGCGGTGGGCGCCGACGGAACACCGCTGGATGACTTCGTGGTGCAGGTTGTGCCGCGGCAGGTACACGTGCTCAACGCGCCGTCCCCGGCGGCGACCAGCGCGCTGGAGATCGCCCGGTACGTCGCTGGCCGGCTCATCGAGGCCATGCCCGAGTGACTGGTTGGTCTACCGGCTCGCCGTGTCGTGGTACTCCGGTTTGCCACGCTTCGCGCGCGGGTACGCCCCTGCCGCGGGTACGCCGCTGCCACTGCCGATGACTGACCACAATCAGCCAGCCGAGCGGTACCGACCTGGGCAGAACGAAAGGATGCGGAATATGGCGGGTACGTTGACCGGCCGCCGGGTGGCCATCCTGGCGGCCCGGGGTGTGGAACAGGCGGAGCTGGTCCAGCCGCGACAGGCGGTCACTGAAGCCGGCGCGACCACTGAGTTGCTGTCCCTTGAGCCCGGCACCGTTCAGGCTACCAACCACGACATCGAGCCGGCTGACCAGTTCGACGTGGACCGGGTGGTTGCTGAGGCCTCCATCGACGACTACGACGCGCTGCTCTTGCCTGGTGGCGCGGTCAACCCTGACACGCTGCGCCAAAACAGCGCTGCCGTGGGGTTCGTGCGGGACTTCGTCGCAGCCGGCAAACCGGTCGGCGTGATCTGTCACGGACCGTGGACGCTGGTGGAGGCCGATGTTGTCCGCGGGCGCACCCTCACCAGCTGGCCGAGCATGCGTACCGACATCCGTAACGCCGGCTGCACTGTGCGAGATCAGGAAGTCGTCACCGACGGCAACCTCGTGTCCAGCCGCGGGCCTGACGACCTCCCGGCGTTCTGCAGCGCCATCGTGGCGCACTTCGCCGCCACCTAGGGGCGCATCCTCTGGGAGCCACGGGGGAGCTGGCCCTCGATCCGCTAGTCGAGGGTGAACGGGTCGTAGGTGATCCGGTCCAGCGGAGTGCCGGCGACAAGCATCCGGGACACGGTGGCCCTGATCATCGCCGGAGAGCCGCAGACGAGTACGTCCCGGTCTGGCCACGAGCCGAAGCGGGTGACCACATCGGCGAGTGTCCCGTGCTCCATCCCCGCTATCCTGGGGTACGATTCGACCACTGGGATCACCGTCAGCCACGGATTCGTGGCGGCCAGGGCGGCGAGCGTGTCGAAGTCGTGGAGGCCGGCGCGGGTCCGGCCGCCGGCGAACAGCGTCACCTCCGGGTTGTCCCCCCAACGGGTGAGTTCCTCGAGGATGGCGCGCATGGGGGCTGTGCCGGTGCCGCCGGCGACCATCACGACATCCCGGCCGGACTGCCGATCCACCGTCATGAGACCCATGGGTGAGCCGATCCGCCAGGTGTCGCCGACCTGGGTGTGGCCGACGATCGACCGGCTGACCGAGCCTCCCGGTACCGCGCGAATGTGGAACTCGATCGACCCATCGGGGCGCGGAGCGTTCGCGGGAGACAGGTAACGCCACATCCGCGGCCGCTGAGGGACCTCCACGCTGACGTACTGCCCGGCCCGATACGGCACCGGACGGTCGGGGGTGACGCGAACCACGGCCAGGTCCCAGGTCAGTCGGTGGTGATGGACGACCCGCGCGGTCCACCACGCGGGGCCGGGTTCTGCCTCGGCTGCCTCCTGCATCGTCTTGGCGATCAGGCCGTAGGCATCGCTCCACGCCTTCTCCACTTGCGGCGTCCAGGCAGGACCCGCGTACTGTTTCAGCGCGGTCACCAGCGCGATCCCCATCGCGTCATAGTGTTGCGCCAGCACCCCGAACTTGCGGTGGTCGCGGCCCAGCTGATGCAGGAAGGGCACCAGCTCGTCGGGTCGGTCGATGTTCTGCACGACGTGCGCCAGAGCGCGCCAGAATCGGCTGCGCTGCACCTCCATGTTTGCCGCGAACAGCTCGCGGGTGGCCGGAGCGATGGCGAACAGCATCGCGTAGAAGAATTGGGTGACGTCCTCGGCGCGTGGCTGGACCTGTGCGTAGCTCTCGCGGATCAGTCGGACCATGATCGCGGCTGTACCCGTGTGGTGAGGCTGGCGCTCGGGTGGGGGAGCGGGGCTCCGCACGGGATCGGCTGTCATGGTCCGGGAGCATCTTTCCAAGGTGGATGGCAAGCGGGTGGACCGGTCGTGGGTGCTGCGAAATCGTATGGCACTCCCCTGATGACCGCTACAGTGCGCCGTTGGTACCGCGATCGCCAGGCCGCCAAGCTTGAGCGGAACACACTCAACTTCCCTCACGTTGACCATTCAGACGTTATCGAGACACCGACGTATCGGGACGACACTGCGGAGGGAACGCTTCGAACATGGATTCCTTCAACCCCACGACCAAGACGCAGGCCGCTATCTCCTCGGCCGTGCAGGCCGCGTCGATGGCTGGCAACCCCGATGTGACGCCGGCGCACCTGCTCGGGGCGCTGCTGGCGCAGGCTGACGGCATCGCGGCGCCGCTGCTGGCGGCGGTGGGCGCGGACGCTACCGCGATACGCAAAGAGCTCGATGGTGTCATCCAGCGCCTGCCCTCGGCCACGGGCTCCACTGTGGCCGCGCCACAGCTCGACCGGCAGGCGGTCAAGGCGCTCGGTCATGCCCAGAACCTGGCGACCGAGATGGGTGACTCGTACGTGTCCACTGAGCACCTGCTCGTCGGCCTCGCGGCCCAAGATGGGGCGGCGCAGGGCGGCGCGGTCGCGCAGTTGCTGCGCCGGCACGGTGCCACCCCGGATACCCTCCAGGAGGCTTTTCAGGCCGTCAGAGGCTCGGCCCGGGTGTCCAGTCCGGACCCGGAGGGCACCTACCAGGCGTTGGCCAAGTACGGCCTGGACCTCACCGAGCGGGCCCGCTCCGGCGAGCTGGACCCGGTGATCGGCCGCGACGCCGAGATCCGCCGGGTGGTGCAGGTGCTTTCCCGGCGGACAAAGAACAATCCGGTGCTGATCGGTGAGCCCGGCGTCGGCAAGACCGCCATCGTCGAGGGCCTTGCCCAGCGCATCGTCGCTGGCGACGTGCCCGAGTCGCTGCGCAACAAGCGGGTCGTGGCGCTGGACCTCGGCTCGATGGTGGCCGGCGCGAAGTACCGCGGCGAGTTCGAGGAACGGCTCAAGGCGGTCCTCAAGGAGATCACTGACTCGGCCGGCCAGATCATCACCTTCATCGACGAATTGCACACCATCGTCGGCGCCGGGGCCACCGGGGACAGTGCGATGGACGCCGGCAACATGATTAAGCCGATGCTGGCCCGCGGCGAACTGCGGATGGTCGGCGCCACTACGCTGGATGAGTACCGCAAGCACATCGAGCGCGACGCTGCGCTGGAGCGGCGGTTCCAGCAGGTACTCGTCGGTGAACCGTCCACCGAGGACACCATCGGTATCTTGCGGGGCTTGAAGGAGCGCTACGAGGTACACCACGGCGTACGAATCACCGACTCCGCACTGGTCGCCGCCGCGACCCTGTCCGACCGCTACATCACCGGGCGGTTCCTGCCGGATAAGGCGATCGACTTGGTCGACGAGGCGGCCTCGCGGTTGCGCATGGAGATCGACTCCCGGCCGGTGGAGATCGACGAGGTGGAGCGCGCGGTACGCCGCCTGGAGATCGAAGAGGTGGCGCTGGAGAAGGAGTCCGACCCGGCCTCGCTGCAGCGGCTCGCCGCGTTGCGTGCCGAGCTGGCTGATCGCCGGGAGCGGCTTGCTGAGCTGACCACTCGCTGGCAGAACGAGAAAACCGCCATCGAGGCTACCCGGGAGCTCAAGGAGCAGCTGGAGCAGTTAAAAGGCGAGTCCGAGCGCGCCGAGCGCGACGGTGACCTAGGCCGGGCGGCCGAGCTGCGCTACGGCAAGATTCCCGCGCTGGAAAAGCAGCTCGCCGAGGCCACCGCGTCGGCGCGCGACCCGCAGGTGATGCTGAAGGAGGAGGTCGGTCCCGACGATGTGGCCGACGTGGTCAGCGCGTGGACCGGGATCCCGGCTGGACGGCTGCTGGAGGGCGAGACCGCCAAGCTGCTTCGCATGGAGGACGCGCTGAGCCGCCGCGTAGTCGGCCAATCCGACGCGGTGCGCGCCGTCTCCGACGCGGTCCGCCGGGCCCGTGCCGGCGTCGCCGACCCCGACCGCCCCACCGGGTCGTTCCTGTTCCTTGGACCCACCGGTGTCGGCAAAACCGAGCTGGCCAAGGCGCTGGCGGAGTTCCTGTTCGACGACGAGCGCGCCATGGTGCGCATCGACATGAGCGAGTACTCCGAGAAGCACTCAGTGGCTCGGCTGGTTGGTGCCCCGCCCGGATACATCGGCTACGACCAGGGCGGGCAGCTCACCGAGGCGGTCCGCCGTAGGCCCTACAGCGTGGTGCTGCTCGACGAGGTGGAAAAGGCCCACTCCGACGTCTTCGACGTGCTACTGCAGGTACTCGACGACGGGCGGTTGACCGATGGACAGGGCCGCACGGTGGACTTCCGCAACACCATCCTGGTGCTGACCTCCAACCTGGGCTCGGTGGCGCTGGCCGATCCCACGCTCGACGATCGCCAGCGCACCGACGCCGTGCTCGGTGTCGTGCGCCGGCATTTCAAGCCCGAGTTCCTCAACCGGCTGGACGACCTGGTGGTGTTCCATTCGCTGTCCACCGAGGAGCTCACGTCCATCGTGGACATCCAGATTGAGCAGCTGGCGCGCAGGCTGGCCGCCCGGCGCCTGGAGCTGGACGTCACCGACGCGGCGAGGGAGTGGTTGGCGCTGGGCGGGTTCGATCCGCTCTACGGGGCGCGCCCGTTGCGCCGGCTGGTGCAGACGGCGATCGGTGATCAGCTCGCCCGGGCGCTGCTGACCGGCGAAATCTCCGACGGCGACACCGTCCGCGTCGACCTCGACAGCGCTGCCGCCAGCGGCACCGGAGCACTCACGGTCACCCGCGCCTGACCCGTTGGTTCGCAACCGGGTTTCGCAACCGGGTGGCCTGCCCGGGCCGTTTCTGCGCGGCTGCGGGATCGGCCGTGAGCACCGCTCGGCGGGTCGCGGCGCGCAACTGCCCAGGGGTCTGCTGCCCTGCCATGGTCAACACCTGCTGTTCGACCTGCCCAGTGTGCTCCGGGGAAGGGTTCGCGGTCTCCGCGTCCAGAATGCGGGCCTTGGCCAGGGTGATCCGGCCCTGCTCCAACGCTGCCAGCGTGCCCGACATCCGGGTGTACAGCGACCAGGCATCGCCCACCCGGGCAGCGGCGGTGCGTGCCGAGACGCGCAGCATCAGACGTATCCAGAATGGCAACAGAGCGTGCCACCGCGTTGACTCGCCGTGTCAGGGGTACCCAACCCACTCGGGTTTCAGTACCGTTCGCGACCAGCGAAGCGAGATCGTCGTGACGCTGCCAGTCGATGACGCGCCGAGCGGTTGTCTGGTGAGAGCCGCTCCGTTAGCGGCGTGTTCTCACCGGAATGGGTGTGGTGCGGGACTACGCTCGCCCAGTGTTACCAAAGCTATTGTCATCAAGCCCACTGTCAACAGATGCGGTGGCACCGTGGGCGTGGTTCGTGATCGCGGGGCTGGCCGCCGCCGCCGGGAGCGTACTGCTGGCTGTCGACCGCGGTCACCGGAGCGCGCACCAGCGGGAACGGCGTCGCTGGGCGGCGCTGCGCGGGTGGCGGTTTGTGCTGTCCGATCCGATGCTGGCCGATCGCTGGCGCCATGGTGTGATCGCTCGGGGTGGCGCGGGGCTGGCCAAGGACATTGTGGTCGGCAGTCTGTTCACCCCGCTGGGCCGCCGCTTGGCGCAGGTTTTCGACCATGAGCAGGGCGGTCAGGTCTCCAGCGTGGTGGTCGCGGTGCAGCGGCGAGCCCACGCCGCTGATCTGGTCGCCGAGTTGTGGCTGCCAGACCTGCCGCTCCCGCAGGATCCCGATCTGACCATGCTGGGTCCCGTCGGTGACCGGGTTGCCTTGGTCAGCGATCAGGAGCGGGCCGGCCCGCTGGTGTCGCCTGAATTCGTCTTCGCAGTCAACACGCTGGGTGGCGACGTTCCGGTTGCCTGGGTGGAGCAGGACTGGGTGCTGGCCGCGGCACCGTGCACTGCCACGCCCGCCCGGTTAGAGCGCCTGCTGCGTGCCCTGGACGAGATTGCTGACCTGCTCGACGTTGCTGACGAGTCCGCCTATTTTGTGGATTCCGCCGACTGGGCCAACAGTTAGGTCCGGCCTGCTGGGTGTCGACCGCTCTCCATGCGTCGAGTTCGACAACAGCGCTGCCCAAGGGCCCCCGAGCAGCGCTGTTGTCGAACTCGGGGGCTGATTGCACCCGCTGTGGGCACCCCAGGGGTCCCGACTCTTCAGCGCACGCAGCATGAGGGCGGGGTTTCCGGCCGAGTATCCTCGCGGATCATGCAGCACACCGCAGCGGCACTCGAGATCACAGAGTCCCGGGCGCTGGCATCCCGGAGTTGGGCTCGGGCGGTCGGTGATCTGCGGGCCGGGTGGCTGCAGCGTGGGCTGTGGGGACACCTGGGCTGGCAGGACATCAAGCAGGGCTACCGGCGCTCGGTGATCGGCCCCTTCTGGATCACCATCAGCCTCGGTATCCAGGCGCTGGGTATGGGCATCCTCTACGCAGCGTTATTCGGCCAAGAACTGCACGACTTCCTGCCCTACCTGGCCGTCGGACTGATCATCTGGCAGTTCATGGCGGGTTGTGTCAATGAGGGCGCGGAGGTTTTCATCCGCAACGAGGGCCTGATCAAGCACCTGCCCGCGCCGTTGAGCGTGCATGTCTTTCGGCTGGTCTGGCGGCAACTGCTGTTCTTCGGGCACAACGTGCTGGTCTGGCTTGCGCTGATCCTGTTTTTCCCGCGGCCGCTGGGGTGGGGCATTCTGCTGGCGTTGCCGGCGCTGGGGGTGATCGTACTCAACGGGGCCTGGGTGGTGATCGTGATCGGGGTCATCGCCACCAGGTATCGGGATGTTCCTCCAGTGGCCGCCAGCATCGTCACCCTGATGTTTTTCATGACACCGATCGTGTGGGACTACGAGCAGCTCAAAAACAAAGCGGGCTCGGTCGGTGAGCGGGCCCGGCTGGCCGAGCTCAACCCGTTCCTGCATTTCGTCGAGATCCTGCGGCGACCGATGATCGGTGAGTCCTTCGAACCTCGGCACTGGGTGGTGACCCTGGCTATCACTGTGGTGGGGTGGGCGGCAGCGCTGCTGGTCCTGCGCAACTACCGGGCCCGAGTCTCCTACTGGGTGTGATAGCGACCATGGTCTCCATTGACGTGCGCGGCGCCTGCGTCAACTTTCCGATCTTCGACGCGAAGACCAGGTCGCTGAAGAAGGCCCTGCTGGGCACCATGGGGCGAGCCGGCGGCAAGATCGGGATCGATGCCAAGGTGCCGGTCATCGAGGCACTCCGGAACATCACCCTGTCGCTGCGGCACGGCGACCGGGTCGGCCTGATCGGGCACAACGGGGCGGGCAAATCTACCCTGCTGCGGCTGCTGTCCGGGATTTACGAACCGACCACGGGCATCTCACGGATCGTCGGGAAAGTCGCCCCCGTCTTCGACCTCGGTGTCGGCATGGACCCGGAGATCTCCGGCTACGAGAACATCATCATCCGTGGGCTGTTCCTGGGCATGACCCGCAAGCAGATGGAGACCCGCACCGAGGAGATCGCCGAGTTCAGTGAACTCGGCGACTACCTGTCGATGCCGTTGCGCACCTATTCGACCGGCATGCGGGTCCGTCTGGCACTGGGGGTGGTGACTAGCATCGACCCGGAGATCCTGTTGCTTGACGAGGGCATCGGCGCGGTGGACGCGGCGTTTCTGGAGAAGGCCCGCGATCGGCTCACCGCGCTGGTCGAGCGATCCGGGATCCTCGTGTTCGCGTCGCACTCCGACGAGTTCCTCATCGAACTCTGCACCTCAGCGTTGTGGCTGGACCACGGAGAGATCCGCGAAGAGGGCGACCTCCTCCAGGTCCTGTCCCGCTACAAAGGCAAAGACCGCGTCACTGGTGTCCTCCCATGACCGCCGACGCCGCATCGCACGGGCTCAGCGCGGGTATCAGGCCGGCTTTTACCACGCTGAGCCCGCTGAATGCGGTTGCCGACGGGGGAGCCGCCACATGAGAGTGGTTGCGGTTGTGGTGACGCGGCATCGGCGGGATCTGCTGGCCAAGTCGCTGGGGGTGGTGGCTGCGCAGACCCGGGCACCCGACCATCTCGTGGTGGTGGACAACGGGCCGGACGACCCCGCCGAGGAGGTCGTCGCGGACTGCCCGATCCCGTCCACCTACCTGCCCTCGCTGCGCAACCTCGGTGGCGCGGGTGGGTTCGCGCTGGGCATCCTGTACGCCTTGGCGCTCGGCGCGGACTGGGTGTGGCTGGCTGACGACGACGGATGCCCCGCGGATGTCCGGGTGCTGCAGACCCTGCTCGAGGAGGCCCGGCGCCGGGACCTCGCGGTGATCTCCCCAGTGGTCGTCAACATCGACGACCCGGAGCGGCTGGCGTTCCCGCTGCGGCGGGGGCTGACCTGGAAGCGGCAGCGCAGCGAGCTGGGGACCGACTTCCTGCCCGGCATCGCGAGCTTCTTCAACGGCGCGCTGTTCAGCGCCGGCGCGCTGGACGTCGTCGGCGTCCCGGACTACCGGCTGTTCGTCCGGGGCGACGAGGTGGAGTTGCACCGCCGGGTGGTCCGCTCCGGACTGCGCTTCGGCACAACATTGCGGGCCTCCTACGCACACCCCGACGGCTCAGCGGAGTTCAAGCCGATGTTGCGCGGACACTTCCACGCGCAGGACCCCACTGACGAGATCAAGCGGTACTACACCTACCGCAACCGCGGCTACCTGTTGTCCCAGCCCGGGATGCGCCGGATCGGAATGCTCGAGGTGTTCCGATTCGGGCTGTACTTCGTGGGTACCAAACGAGACCCGCGAGCCTTCCACCAGTGGCTCAAGCTGCTTCGCCAAGGGCGCGCGGAGCGCTTCTACCGGTACTGAACCACAGGAAGAATGAGACGATTCGTCCGGTGTGCAACCCCTCCTGGAACGGGGCGAAACGCCACGCCCGCCAGTGGGCTGCTGAGGTCGGTCTGGCCGTCGGTGAGACGGAGCAGCGGAGACTGGGCCGGATGGGCCGGGGGCCGGATGGCAGGCTGCCCTACCACGACAAAGGGGCTGTGATCCGTGGCTGGCAGCACTGGCTGCACGACCCGCGAACTCCACGCGAGGTCTACAGCGACCTCCACCTCCCGGTGGGCCATTCTGCGCAGTTCGGTGCCGGTGGCGTCGCTGCGTGTGCTGGAGAGCAGCGTGGCAATGGCCTCGCGGGCCATCGGATGTCGACTTACCAAGAGGGGGTCGACTTACCAAGAGGGGATTGAGGTCCTCTGCGGTGCGCAGCGCCCGCACCGCGTCGTCATGACGTCCCCAGCAGCTGAGCCAGCGCGCGGCCGGAGTTGACCCAGTAGATGGACCGGCTCACCGGGAAGGGGTGGCGTTTGGGGTCCACGGTCTGGGCGATGCTAGCTGCCCGGTCGGGTTCGCCCGCTTCGAGCGCCAGCCACATGCGGAAGCACCCGACGCTCACCGGGCTGAACTTGAACCCGAGAGAGTCGACTTGGCCGGTGGCGTTGAACTGCTCGGCCACCTGGGCGGCGGCGTCCATCGGCGCGTCCATATCACCGTACCGGCGCTCCAGCGCGGCGGCCATTGCGTGGCACGCGGTGACCAGGCCCACCAGCCCCGCCGTGGCGGTGGTGGTGGGCGGCAGGGTCAGCGAGTCGAGTTTGACCTGCCCCAGTTCCAGCGCCCCGCTAGACAGCAGTACGTCAGCCACCGCGAACTCGGCCACGGCCAGGGTGGTGGTCTCGTTGCGCTCCAGGGCCAGGCGACGAGTCAGAAAGGCGCTCCGGCGGACCAGGTCGGTAGGTGCACCTGCGTGAACTAGCCATTGACGGGTGATGTGCACGTGGAGGTAGACGGCGAGGTCGAGCAGTTCGGCGTGGTCGGTGCCGGTGGCCAGGGTGGTGTGCAGGTTGCGGATCAGCCCCGGCAGGGTGGTGGCCACCTCGGCGAACTGGCAGGCCCGGAGTTGAGTGTGGCTCTGGGTCACCTGCTCCCGCAGTACCGCCGCGGGCAAGCACCAGGCCCTCGGGGTAGTCGGCGTCGATGGCGTCCAGGGCCAGCCGGACTGCTTCGGTGGTGGAGTCGGTGTGCCCGTTGGCTGGTGCGGGGAGCGGCAGCCTGGTCAGCTCGCTCGGGGCGATCTCCAGGGCGTTGGCCAGCGCGATGATTTCGGTGAGGGTCACGGCACGCTGGCCGTGCTCGATCTGGTGCAGGGTCGACTTGCTCATTCCGGCCAGTCCGGCGATGACCCGCAGGGATTTGCCCCGGGCGGTGCGGATCCGGTGCAGCCGTCAGCCGATGGTGCGCGCCTGCTCCGCCTCCATCGCGGCACCTCCATTCACCACAGCCGGCCCCCTGCCGATGCCCGCAGGGGATCGGCGCGAGGTGGTAGGCCCCGGTGGGGGTGCGCTCACCAGGCTACCGGCCGGTTGCCCGGATCGGGCGGGTAGTCGAGGCATCCGGGGCCGTGCGGGCGGGTCGTCGCCGAGGGAGCTGGCGAGCCGCGCCGAGCACCCTACGGCACCGATCATTGGTGGATGAGGCGTCTTGGGGACCTGGTTGGACGCATCATCCGCCAAGCCAACGCCCTAGGATTCACCGTGCGCGCCGGATGCCCGCGGCAGCGCCCGGACACCACGTCCGCCGACCAGCCACGCCGGTGCTGTCCCCCTTGGGCTAGCCTCCTGGCGTGCTGACATCCGGGCACATCGGGATCGCGCGCCGCCTGTCGCGTACCGGTGACGAGGCCGCCGAGCGCGACCCCGGCGCCGACGGGGGCGGTGGGGGTGATCGAGCCCCACGGCTACTGCGGCTCACCGCTGCGGTGTTCGGGCTGCTCGGTGCGCTGCTCGCCATCGCGGTACCGCTACTGCCCGTGATCCAGGACACTGCCGTGATCACCTGGCCGCGTCCGGGACACCTCGCCCCGGTCAACGCGCCGCTGGTCACCTTCCAGCCCCAGAGCCTGACCGCCACGATCCCGTGTGCGGCGGCCGCCTCGGTGGACGCTCGGTCGACGCAGCCGGCCTCCCTGCTGGCCACCACCCCACCCGGGTCGACCGACGGCGCGGCGGTGGGAATGGTGCTCCAGGTGGCGGACGGGAAACTGATCCTGATCAGTCGTGGGCAGCCGCTGGGCAACATTCTGTTGAGTACCGTCCCGGCGTCTGTAGGGCAGTGCATGATCAAGGTCGCCTCCGACGCCAGGGGCACCACGGCGTCGGCCGGGGCCATCCGGTTCGTCAAGGTCGATCAGGACGTCCGGCCGCAGGTGACCGGCATCTACTCGGCGCTTAACGAACAGCGGGACCCGGTGAACGGGCTGGCGGTGCGGATCACCGTGGACACCCGTTTCCAGTCCACCCCGCATCCGGTCAAGCTCACCGCGATGGTGCTCGCCGTGCTCGCCGTGCTGATCAGCCTGATCCTGGTGCATCGGCTGGACCAGCGGATCGGTCGGCGGGCCCCCCGGCTGCTGCCGTCGGGCTGGTGGCGACCCACCGGGCGGGACGCCGCGGTGCTGGTGGTGCTGGCAGTATGGGTGGTCATCGGAGGGATCACCTCCGACGACGGCTACATCCTCACGATGATCCGTACCAGCACGGGGATGGGGTACGTCGGCAACTATTACCGATGGTTCAACGCTCCCGAGGCCCCCTTCAGTTGGCCCTATCAGCTGTACACGTTCTGGGCGCAGATCAGCACGGTGCCACCGTGGCTGCGGCTGCCTTCCTTCGCGATGGGCGGGGTCAGCTGGATGCTGATCAGTCGCGAGGTGATGCCCCGACTGGGCCGGGAGGTCCGCCGCAGCGCCGCCGCCGGATGGGCCGCCGCCGCGGTGTTCCTGGCCTTCTGGCTGCCCTACAACAACGGGTTGCGGCTGGAGCCTGAGGTCGCTATCGGGTCGATACTCGTGCTGTGCGCGGTGGAACGGGCGGTGGCCACCCGCCGGATGTTGCCGCTGGCGCTAGGTCTGATCGCGGCCGCGTTCACCCTCGCCGCGACGCCGACCGGCTTCATCGCGGTCGCACCGTTCTTGGTGGCGCTGCGACCACTGGTGCAACTGCTGCGCCAGCACGCGGCCGTGTCCGGGTGGGCGGGCGTGATCGGGCCGATCCTCGGCGCTGGCCTGCTGGTCCTCGTGGTGAGCTTCGCCGACCAGACGCTGGCGGGGGTCCTGGAAGCCACCCGGGTCCGCACCGAGATCGGGCCCAACCTGTCCTGGTTCCAGGAACCCATCCGCTACGAGGAGCTGTTCAGTGACATGCCGGACGGGGCGCTGGCCCGCCGGTTTCCGGTCCTGCTGTTGCTGCTGTGTCTGGGCACCAGCCTGGTGGTGCTGTTGC
>JAFAXZ010000268.1 GCA_019240665.1 Pseudonocardiales bacterium
ACACGTCACCGGTGACGTAGGGTTCAATCTCAAGCCATGCGTCTAACTCGGCACGGGATCGAAACTCCAAGACCAGCATCGATCCGATCATCTTGTTGTCGTCGTCGAGGATCGCTGTAGCGAAGAGCATCTTGCCTTCGGCGATGAGCCGATCCCCGCAAGCGAGGTGTTGTTCGCGGACGGCGAGGCGCCGGTCGAGGGCGTCGTCGTCTTTGCCGTCGTAGCCGAGCAGCATGAACTGCATCTCTTCCCCTTGTTGGAATCAGACTGGTTGGGTGGATTCGGGAAGGCTGCTGGTCCGGATAATCTGGTTGGCGCCGACGAACCTCCTGGCGATGAGCAGCCAGCAGCCCGGCGCTGTGGGCTTCGGGGCCGACATGGCTGGCGCAGGCGTCCTCAAGCACCCACGGGGTAAGACCGTGTTCGAAGCGTCGACGGTGGTCTTGAGTACGCACATGTCGGTGTCGATGCCGCACAGGTAGAGGTCGGTCCAACCGCGCTCCCCATCAGTCGCTCGAAGGGGCTGCCGGCGTGGTTCCGGTACCGGCTGAACATCACGTCGCCATGGGCGGCTTGCCATCGGTGCACCAAGCCGACGATGACGGGGACAACGGAGTTTCGAGTGCTCGGTGATGAAGCCGTTCTGCACATCCACAACCACGAGCACCGGTTTGCGTCTGCTCATCTCATGCCTCGTTGCATCCTCGGAGGATCTCCCCTCGGCTACGTTGTCGGGCCTGTCTGCCCGGGGAGGCGAGCGGCCTGCGCTGGCTCGGCCGCGGTGGTGACAAAGTACCTTCTCCCCGGCCGATGATGGGAGGACTTCACCCCACTCGGGACCGCGGTGGTGATCGATGGCCGGCGGGTGTTCCTGGGGTCTTGAAGAGCACCAAAGCGGATGGGGCGGTCTTGTTCTATATCGGGCAGCGTATGGGCGTATCCACCGACGAAAAGTAAGGTAATCCTTACAAGCCCAGTGGTCGATCATGGCGAAAGAGGACCGTTACACTTCCCGCAACGGATACCGATCGGAGGGAGAGTCATGGGATCGCGGCCAGCCCGGCACCGCTATTGTCGTTGTGGCACGCACTTGGCTGCGAACAATACCGGGCGCCAGTGCGCCCGTTGTGAGCGCGCCTCGCGCGATAAGCTCATTGCCCCGCCCGAGGTGCCCGCTGCGTGGCCGCACACCAGGAGATTTCCCAAGCGCTGGCGCCGATGGGAGACAGCGACCGTGCCGCACTGAACACCATCGCGGTTGGCGCACACGCCCAGGCTGGTCTGTGGGCGTGTCACATGCACAGGCCCTCACCGGCCTACCGGCACCTGGCGACCAGTCGTGCGGTGGCTGCTGCTAGTGATGATCGACCTTTGCTCGCGCGTTCGCTTGGCGCATTGAGCTGACCCGTTCCCACAGGGATAGCTATCCACCTGGCGAGCCGACCAGCACACTACGCTAGGCAACCTATCCGCAGCACGTGCTGATCTAGAGGCGGCCGGACGCGGTCTTGGTTCCGCGGATCAAAGCAAAATAGAGGGGTTCTTCTCCCGATCCACATACGGATATGGCATGGAAGATTATTTGATCAGACTCGGGGCAATGACGTTCGCGCTCAGTGGTGATCAGCTGAATCTCGAACGCGCATTTTCGGAAGTGCTGTCGTCGACAGCGAATCTGCGACACCAGGGGTGTGCGCTGGCCAATCTGGCCGTGGTCAGCGCCGCTAACGACAAACCAGAGCGTGCCTGTGGTGCACTTGGTCGCTCGGTGCAGCTTGCAGTGCAAGGGCACTACACTATGGGTCTCCAGCGCGCCACCGCTTCCACCCAAGCTGGAAAAAACTACCTGCTGTGCGTGATCTTGATGATCAGCTTCATCACCTGCCCGTCTCATGAGGGCTTGCCTCGTGGCGTACGTACAACGGGATTCATTCGATCTCTATGTGCGGGCGCCTACAGGTTAACTCGCCTATGGGGACCGGCCCTCCTGACCGGAGGCTTTCGCGAAGGCACGTCCTCGGCGCTGTCGAACGTACCTAGCTCGGCATGCGCGATTGCCCCACTGTTCCGCGGAACACTGAAGGCAGACACGCGTCACCACACTAGTAGTTGAGCGCGGTCTGCCACCAGCGCAGATTACCCTGGCCTGGTTGCTGCATAAGCCCGGTGTCACCGCGCCCATTGTCGGCGCCACCAAAGTCGAGCATCTTGATGATGCGGTGGCCACACTCGACGTGACGCTCACCAACATGGAGCTTCATCGCCCTAAATCCGCGGCGGAAGGGCCAGCCCAGAGTCAGTGGACGACCTGTACCACGTCGCCGACGTGCAGGGTGTTGTAGAAGGTCTGTGCGGCGCTGTGCGTCAGGTGTACGCAGCCGTTGGAGCGGACCGTCACGCTGTCCTCGTGGAAGGCGTCACCGCCGTGGAAAAACACCGAGTACGGCATCGGAGCGTTGTGGAACAAGCTGCTGCGATGGTGAAGGTCCTTCCACAACACCTGGAAGGTGCCAGGGGCGGTCGGTGCGCTGGCCTTGCCGGTCGCCACCGGGACTGGCCCGTAGATGACATTGCCATCCCGCATCAGCCACGCTTGTTGGGTCGACAAGTCGACACAGGCTCGAGCTGCCGAGATACACGACGCGCCGCTCGGCGCGGCGGACGCGCCCGCGGTACCAGCGAGCAGCAGCGCAGCGGCACCGAGCAGCACGATGACACCGGACTTGACCGTCTGAATGATCGGCATGACAGGTATTCGAACCATCTCCCGCTCCCTCTACAGCGTGCGTGGCGCCCGGCGAAGACGCCGCTTACTCGTGACGGCCCGGCGCTCGCTGGCGGAAACCAGGACCGTAGGTTGCTGTCAGTTACCCGCTCTCACCTGATGGTAAACACCGTTCTCCAGCAGACGGCCTGACCGCACCCCGAGTCTCGTGACCACGCGCCAGCCAGGTGTGGCGCTGCCGGCCCTCGCGGCTACGATCAGGGCGGGACCACGATGACTACGGTCGTCATGGGCCAGTACCGTGCACGGTGAGTCGTGGACAATCAGGAGGCAACCCGTGACGGCCGTTGCGCCCCAGCCGATCGCCACCCGTCCGCGTCCCGTGCGCCCCTCAGTCAAGGGGGCGACCCTGCTCGGGCTGCTCCAGACCACCGATCACAAGGTGATCGGCATGCTGTACCTGGTCACTTCCATGGCCTTCTTCTTCATCGGCGGCAGCATGGCCATGCTGATCCGCGCCGAGCTGGCTCGGCCGGGGCTGCAGTTCCTGTCCACTGAGCAGTACAACCAGCTGTTCACTATGCACGGCACGATCATGTTGCTGCTGTACGCCACACCGATCCTATTCGCGTTCGCTAATCTGGTCTTGCCGCTGCAGATCGGCTCGCCGGACGTGGCCTTTCCCCGGCTCAACGCCTTCTCCTACTGGGCGTTTTTGTTCGGCGGTCTCATTGTGTTGTCCGGGTTCCTGACGCCGGGCGGTGCGGCGGATTTCGGCTGGTTCGCCTACACCCCGCTGTCCGACGCCGTGCATTCCCCGGGCGCGGGCGCCGATCTGTGGATCATGGGTCTGGTCCTCGCCGGACTGGGCACCATTCTGGGCGCGGTCAACATGATCACTACTGTGGTCTGTCTGCGCGCACCGGGGATGACGATGTTCCGGATGCCGATCTTCACCTGGAACATCTTTGTCACGTCACTTCTTGTTCTGCTGGCCTTCCCGATCTTGACCGCGGCGCTCCTCGGGCTGGAGGCCGATCGGCGGCTCGGGGCGCACGTGTTCGACCCGGCCAACGGGGGGGCCATTCTCTGGCAGCACCTGTTCTGGTTCTTCGGCCATCCCGAGGTCTACATCGTCGCGCTGCCGTTCTTCGGTATCGTGTCGGAGATCTTCCCCGTGTTCAGCCGCAAGCCACTGTTCGGGTACAAAACCCTGATCTTCGCTACGCTCTCGATCGGCGCGTTGTCCGTGGTGGTGTGGGCGCACCACATGTACGCCACGGGTGCGGTGCTGCTGCCGTTCTTCTCGTTCACCACGTTCCTCATCGCGGTGCCCACCGGGATCAAGTTCTTCAACTGGATCGGCACCATGTGGCGGGGGCAGCTCACGTTCGAGACCCCGATGATGTTCTCGATCGGCTTTTTGGTGACGTTCTTGCTCGGCGGCCTGACCGGGGTGCTGCTGGCCGCCCCGGCGATCGACTTCCACGTCAGCGACACGTACTTCGTGGTGGCGCACTTCCACTACGTGCTCTATGGCACGATCGTGTTCGCGACCTTCGCCGGGATCTACTTCTGGTTCCCGAAGATCACCGGTCGGATGCTCGACGAGCCGCTGGGCAAGTTCCACTTCTGGGCTACGTTCATCGGGTTCCACCTGACGTTCCTGGTGCAGCACTGGCTGGGTGCCGAGGGGATGCCTCGCCGGTATGCGGACTATCTGCCCAGTGACGGGTTCACCACGTTGAACATGGTGTCCTCGATTGGTGCCTTCGTGCTCGGTGCTTCCACGCTGCCGTTCCTGTGGAACGTGTTCCGCAGCTACCGCTACGGTGAGGTGGTCACCGTCGATGACCCCTGGGGGTATGGCAACTCGTTGGAATGGGCCACCTCGTGCCCGCCACCGAGGCACAACTTCACCGAGCTGCCCCGTATCCGCTCCGAGCGACCAGCCTTCGAACTGCATTATCCGCACATGACGGATCGGATACGGCATGAGGCGCATGTCGGTGTTCGTGGCCACCCGGTGGCGCCAAGCGAGCAGGCGGTATACGCCGTGGAGCGAGGCGACACCGGTTTCGTCGACCCGCGGGACAAGTGACCGGTAAGTCGCGGACGACCCTGCTGGTGACGGTCACTGGGCGGGACAAGCCCGGGGTCGTGTCGGTGATCTTCGCCGCGCTCACCAGGCATGGGGTGGACATCCTCGACGTCGAGCAGGTGGTGATCCAAGGCCGGATCATTCTCGGCGTGCTGGTGGAGACCACGGCTGATCCGGAGGACCTGCAGGAGGCCGCCGAGCAGGCCATGGCCAGCATTGGAATGCAGGTGGAGGTTGAGGTCGGCGCTGACGTGCTAGGCGCGAGTGCCCGCGGGTCCACGCACGTCGTGTTGGTGCTGGGCCGGCCGGTCACGGCTCGCGCCTTCACCGAGACGACCCGCGCGTTGGCCGCATTGAACATCAACATCGACGCCATCCGGCGAATCGCGGATTATCCGGTCACTGGGCTTGAGCTGCTCGTGTCGGTGCCCAGCAACGATGATCCCGAGGCCGCCGACACCGCACTGCGATCCGCGCTAGTCAGGCTTGCCGCGCACGGTGAGGTCGACCTCGCCGTCGAACGGGTGGGTATCGCCCGCCGAGCCAAGCGTCTGATGGTCTTCGACGTCGACTCGACCCTGGTGCAGGGGGAGGTGATCGAGATGCTTGCGGAACACGCCGGCTGCGGGGTCGAGGTGCGGGCGGTCACCGAAGCCGCGATGCGCGGGGAGCTGGACTTCACACAGTCGCTGCGTCGCCGGGTCGCCCTGCTGGCGGGCCTTCCAGCCAGCGTGCTCACCGAGGTGACCAACGCAGTGGAGCTCACGCCCGGGGCACGCACGACGGTACGGACCCTCAAGCGGCTGGGATTCCGCTGTGGAGCCGTGTCGGGCGGTTTCACCCAGATCGTGCGGCCAGTCGCCGAAGAGTTGGGGTTGGACTTCTGCACCGCCAACGAATTGGAGATTTCCGACGGGAAACTCACCGGCAGGGTCATCGGCTCGGTGGTAGATCGGTCCGGGAAAGCCGACGCGCTGCGCCAAGCGGCGGAGCATTTCGGGGTCCCGCTGGCCCAGTGTGTCGCGGTCGGGGACGGCGCAAACGACATCGACATGCTCACCACCGCTGGCCTGGGTGTGGCGTTCAATGCCAAACCAGCGCTGCGGGAAGTCGCGGACACCGCGATTACCCAGCCGTTTCTGGATGTCGTGCTATTCGTGCTGGGCGTGACCCGGGACGAGGTGGAGGCCGCCGACGCCGCCGACGGGATACTGCGCAGGGTGCCCCTGTGAGTGGGGATGCGCCTGCATGGTACGCACCGCCAGCCCGCACCAGCGGGCTAGGGTGTGCTGACGAGACGCGCTAGGGCCGCCCGTGCGACGGCGGGGTCGGTGGTAGGCCAGAACGGTGGTAGCGAGGCGCGCAGGAAAGCGCCGTAGCGGGCTGTGGCCAGCCTGGGGTCCAGGATCGCCACCACGCCGCGGTCCTCGGTCGAGCGCAACAGCCGGCCAGCGCCCTGCGCGAGCAGCAGCGCCGCGTGCGTCGCTGCCACCGTGAGGAACCCGTTGCCACCGCGGGCGGCCACCGCACGTTGCCGCGCCGAGCTCAGCGGATCGTCGGGGCGGGGAAACGGGATGCGGTCGACCACCACCAGAGACAGCGACCGGCCGGGCACGTCGACGCCCTGCCACAACGACAAGGTGCCGAAGAGGCAGGTCGGTTCGTCCTGCGCGAACTGCTGCACCAGCAGGCCGGTCGCGTCGTCGCCCTGGCACAGGACGGGTATGTCCAGCTGGGACCGCAGTGCCTCGGCGGCCTGCTTGGCGGCCCGCATCGAGGAGAACAACCCGAGGGTGCGACCACCCGCCGCGGTGACCAGTGTGGCGAGCTCGTCAAGGTAGGCAGGCGCTAGCCCGTCGCGGCCGGGTGGGGGTAGGTGTGCGGCGGTGTAGAGGATCCCGGCGCGACGGTGCTCGAATGGGGAGCCCGCATCGAGCCCCACCCAGGCCGGGCCGGCGTCATCGGTGGCGGGCGGCGGCTGCTGGGTGGCTGTTCCGACGGCGGGTGGGGCGGATGGTGCCGGGGTCGGCCGCTGCCGGGGTAGGCCCCACTGCGCGGCGAGCGTGTCGAATGTCCCGCCCAGGGTGAGGGTGGCCGAGGTGAGCACCACCGTTCGCGTCGCGAACAGCCGTTGCTGGAGCAGGTCGGCGACGCGCAGCGGCGCAACCCTCAGCACTCGCCCGCGCACGGTCTCCTCCGCCAGCCAGACCACGTCATGCCGGTCGGCCTCGCTGTCGGGGAAGGCGGCCAGCACCCGGGCGGCAGCCGAGTGCACCTGCTCCAGCGCGGCCAGCGCGAGCCGGCGACGGACGGCGGCGTCAGGATCCTCCCGACGCTCGGTCCCCAGCGCGGTGATGCAGCGGTGCGCCGCGTCGCGCACCGCGGTGAGGCCGCCGGCCACCGCGGCGTTCAGGGTGTCCCACCGCCGCAGACCAGCGTCACCGAGCAGCATCACCAGCCCGTCACCGGCCGCGGCCAGCTCGTCAGCGATCTGCGCCTCGATCAGTCGGCCGCAGCGCCGGGCCGCGGTCTCAACCATCGACGCGGTGAGCTCCTCGGTGGCCGCGCTGGTGACCCGGTCGACCAGATCGTGCGCCTCGTCGACGACCACGACGTCATGGTCGGGGAGTACTTGGCGATCGCCCATCGCGTCGATCGCCAGCAGCGCATGGTTGGTGACCACCACCTCGGCACGTCCGGCCCGCGCCCGGGCCTGTTCGGCGAAGCAGTCCATGCCGACGGGGCAGCGGGACAGGCCCAGGCACTCCCGGGCGTTGACCGACACCTGCCGCCAGGCCCGGTCGATCACGCCGGGCACCAGCTCGTCACGGTCCCCGGTGTCGGTCTGCGAGGACCATTCGTGCAGCCGGGTGATCTGGCGGCCCAGCATCGACGTCGGCGAAGCTCCTGCCGCCGCATCGAACAGGTCCTCGCCCTCGTCGGACGGTCCGGTATGCAGCCGGTGCAGGCATAGGTAGTTGCGCCGTCCCTTGAGGATCGCGAAGCTCGGAGCGCTGCCCAACAGCGGCTCCAGCGCACCGGCCAGTCGAGGCAGGTCACGGTCCACGAGCTGGCGCTGCAGCGCGATGGTCGCGGTGGAAACCACCACGGTGGTATCCGCGGTGACGGCATGCCGGATCGCCGGGACCAGATAGGCCAGCGACTTGCCGGTACCGGTACCGGCTTGCACCGCGAGGTGCTCGCCGGTGCGGATCGCCCGGTCCACCGCCTCTGCCATCAGGATCTGCCCAGCCCGCTCGCTACCCCCCAGAGCGTGTACCGCCGCAGCGAGCAGCGCCGGGGTGTCGGGCACGGTGGTGAGGACCGGCACGGCGGCTCACGCTACAGCAGGAAGACGGTCGGGAGGGCGGGCTCACCGAGGGAGAGGCACAAGCCGTCCCAGGGGAGAGTGGTCAGGGCTGTGGTGACGCGCTCGCGTCCTTCTTGCAGGGTGGGGAGCGAACCGATGCGCTGGCCTTCACGCAGCAACGGGACCGGCAGCACCCGGTCGTGCTCTTCGAGCTCTGGTTGCTGGTCTTGCAAGAACACCACCTCCTCGATCGCGGTGCCGCTGGGTTTGTACCGGCGCAGCGCGCTCTTGGCGCCGCCCCGAGAGATCTTGGATGTGCTGCGCTTGGCTACCGGCTGCCCGTCCACCTCGACCAGCTTGTAGACCATCCCCGCGCTCGGCACGCCCGAACCGGTGACCACCGAGGTGCCTACTCCGTAGGAGCTCACCGGTTCGGCACGCAGCGCCGCGATCGAGTACTCGTCCAGGTCCCCGGAGACTACGATCTGCACGTCCGGCGCTCCCAGTTGGTCGAGTTGCTCGCGAGCCTGCCGGGCGAGCTCCCCGAGATCCCCCGAGTCGATCCGGATCGCTCCTAGCCCCGGACCGGCGACCTCGATCGCGGTAGCGATGCCCAGGGTGATGTCGTAGGTGTCCACCAGCAAGGTGGTGTCGGTGCCCAGCGCCTCCACTTGCGCGGTGAAAGCATCCGCCTCGCGCTCGTGCAGCAGGCTGAATGCGTGCGCCGCGGTGCCGGTGGTGGGAATGCCGTAGCGCTGCCCGGCGGCCAGGTTGGACGTCGCGCTGAAACCTCCCAGGTAGGCTGCACGGGCGGCCGCCACTGCGGCCTCCTCGTGGGTGCGCCGGCTGCCCATCTCGATCAACGGTCGGTCACCTGCGGCACTGGCCATCCGGGCTGCCGCGGAGGCCACCGCGCTGTCGTGATTGAGGACCGAGAGCGCCAGCGTTTCCAGCATCACCGCCTCGGCGAAGCTGCCGGTCACCGTCAGGACTGGGGAGCCGGGGAAGTACAGTTCGCCCTCGGGGTAGCCGTCGATGTCGCCGCGGAACTGGTAGCCGGCCAACCAGTCCAGGGTTCGGGCGTCCAGCATGCGGTGCAGGAACGCCAGTTGTTCGTCGCCGAACTGGAACCGGGCCACTGCGTCGAGCAGCCGGGGGACACCGGCGACGATGCCGTATCGGTGGCCGCGCAGTCCCCGGGCGAACACCTCGAACGTACAGCGGCGGAAGGCCGAACCGTCAGCCAGCGCACTGGCGAGCATCGTCAGCTCGTACTGGTCGGTGAGCAGTGCGGTGCTGTTCGGAGTGCATAGGGGCATCTGGAGAGTTTATGGCTGGTCTTGGTGAGAACATGGGTTCATGACCACACCCGTCGAACTGGAACAGACCCAGGTCGACCCAGCGGTGGACGAGGTCGGCACCGAGGACCGGCCTTGGCTGACGATCGTCTGGAACGACCCGGTGAACCTGATTTCCTACGTCACTTACGTGTTTCAGAAGCTCTTCGGATACAGCCGCGATGAAGCCACCAAGTTGATGCTCGATGTGCACCATAAGGGCCGTGCGGTGGTGACCAGGGGTTCTCGAGACAAGGTGGAGATTGACGTCGCGAAGCTGCACGGCGCCGGACTCTGGGCGACCATGCAGCGGGACGCGTGAACGGCTGGCGGCGTCGCGGCGGACTGGTGGTGGCTGCCCTGTCCGAGCGGGAGGCCGGACTGCTGCGCGGGCTGGTCGGCCAGGTCCGCGACATGCTCGCGGCGCGGGTCGCGGCAATCCCGCAGGATGAGCTGTCCGAACTCACCGGTATCACCGCCGGCCCCACCACCGCTCCCGCCGACCGGGTGCTGGCCCGGTTGCTACCCGATTTCCACCGCGAGGACGCCACGCTGTCTGGCGGCCTGCGGGCGCTGCATGAGCCCGAGCTGGTGGCCATCAAGGACGAGGTGGCCGGCATCGTGTTGGACACCTGCCCGGTGCGGGGCGGGCGAGTGCGTCTGTCCGACGAGCAGGCGCAGGCGTGGCTCTCCGCGCTCAACGATGTCCGCTTGGCCCTGGGCGCGGTGCTCGAGGTCACCGAAGACATGCCCGACGAGCTCCCCCCCGAGGACCCCCGCGCGACGCATCTGGCGGTATATCATTGGCTGACCTGGGTGCAAGAGTCCCTCATCCAAGCGTTGGCCGGCGCGGAGGGTGCCGGCACGTAGGATGAGGATGTGCTGACGATCCGCCACGACCTTGTCGACGCGATGGTGGCGCATGCTCGGCGAGATCACCCCGACGAGGCGTGCGGCGTGGTGGCGGGGCCGGTGGGCTCGAATCGCCCGGAACGGTTCATTGAGATGGCCAATGCCGAGCGTTCAACGACCTTCTACCGGTTCGATGCGGCTGAGCAGTTGCGGGTGTGGCGGGCGATGGACGCTGCGGACGAGGAGCCGGTGGTGATCTACCACTCGCACACCGCTACCGAGGCCTACCCGTCGCGCACCGACATCTCCTACGCTTCGCAGCCGGACGCCCATTACGTGCTGATTTCCACCCGCAAGCCGGACACTCACGAGCTGCGCTCTTACCGCATCATCGACGGTGAGGTCACCGAGGAGCCGGTCGACGTGGTCGAGTCGTACATGTTCTCCCATACCGGTGCCGACGACGTCCCCGACGCGTCCTGATCCGCGCGCCTTCCTTGGAATGCCCGGGGGCGGTTGTGCGTACAGGTACTGGTGAGCCGCCCGCACCCAGAGGAGGATCCGACCATGTCCGTCACCGTCTCCGTTCCCACCATCCTGCGTACTTACACCGGGGGCGAGAAGTCCGTGAAGGCGTCAGGTTCCACGATTGCTGAGGTGATTGAGGACCTGGAGATCCGGCACTCGGGGATCAAAGGCCGGCTGGTGAAGGACGGATCGCTGCACCGTTTTGTCAACGTCTATGTCAACGACGAAGACGTGCGCTTCGTGGGAGGTCTGGACGCCAAGGTGCACGACGGTGACAACGTGACGATCCTGCCTGCCGTCGCCGGTGGCTCCGCCGCTCATGAGCGCCAAACAATGTTATAGCACTCAACGCCGCTCACGAGCGCGACTGAAGGGAGCAGCAATGGCCCGATATGATTCGCTGCTCGATGCTTTGGGTGACACCCCGCTCGTGGGGCTGCCCCACCTCTCACCCTCATCCGACGTACGGCTATGGGCCAAGCTGGAGGACCGCAACCCGACCGGCTCGGTGAAGGACCGCCCGGCGTTGGCGATGATCGAGGACGCCGAGCGCTCCGGTCGGCTCACGACGGGTTGCACCGTTCTGGAGCCGACTTCGGGCAATACCGGGATCTCGCTGGCGATGGCGGCGAAACTCAAGGGTTACCGGCTGGTCTGCGTGATGCCAGAGAATACCTCGATCGAGCGACGGCAGCTCCTCGAGGCGTACGGCGCGGAGATCATCTTCTCGCCGGCGGCGGGCGGCTCCAACCAGGCGGTGGCGCGGGCCAAAGAGCTGGCCGCAGCGCACCCCGACTGGGTCATGCTCTACCAGTACGGCAACCCAGCCAACCCTGCGGCTCATTACCGTACGACCGGCCCGGAGATCCTGCGCGATCTGCCCTCCGTCACTCATTTCGTCGCCGGGCTGGGCACCACTGGCACGCTGGTCGGGGTGGGGCGCTACCTGCGGGAGCACAAGCCCGACGTGCAGATCATCGCTGCGGAACCACGCTACGGGGAGTTGGTCTACGGTCTGCGCAACCTCGACGAGGGATTCGTACCTGAGCTTTACGACCCCGAGGTGCTCACCGGCCGGTTCTCCGTCGGCTCCCTCGACGCGTTGCGCCGCACCCGTGAGCTGCTGGAAACGGAGGGCATCTTTGCCGGCATCTCCACCGGCGGGATCCTGCACGCCGCGCTGGCCGTTGCCGAGAAGGCCGCCGGCACCGGGGAGCCGGCCGACATCGTCATCGTGGTTTGTGACGCCGGATGGAAGTACCTATCCACCGGTGCCTACTCAGGAGACCTCGAGGAAGCAGCCGCCCGCCTAGACAGCCAGTTGTGGGCGTAGCCCCGTGAGTGGCGATACCAGTTGTGGCTCGTATCGCCACTCACGGGTTATCCACAGACACAGGATGCTCTCAGGGAGTGGGGGTAGGGTCGGTACACGTGCCGGACGTGCGTTCTTCGCGGGTGCTTCCAGCGCGGCCCGGGCAGGCCGCGATGATCATTGCCGCGTTCACCGGCGTGCTGTATCTCACCGAGGCGGCGGACACCCTGCTCGGCGGCGCCCTGGACGCTGACGGGATCCGGCCGCGACGCCTCGACGGGCTGGAGGGGATCCTGTGGGCCCCGCTGCTGCACCACGGCTGGCAGCATCTGGCGGCTAACACGGTTCCGGTGTTGGTACTCGGGTTCTTCGCGCTGGCTGGCGGCGTCGGCCAATTCATTGCGGTGACCGCCACGATCTGGCTGGTCGGCGGCCTGGGGACGTGGCTGACAGGAAGCGACAGTGTGCACCTCGGCGCCTCGATCCTGATCTTCGGATGGCTGGTGTTCCTGCTTGCCCGAAGCTTCTTCGTCCGCAGCGCGGCGCAGATCCTGCTGGCGGTGGCGTTGTGTGCGGTCTGGGGCAGTGTGCTGTGGGGAGTGCTGCCGGGCACTGTCGGAATCTCCTGGCAGGGGCACCTGTTCGGAGCACTGGGGGGGCTGATCGCCGCCCAGCTGGTCGCCCGCGCCGATCGACCCCGTGCCGATCAACCCGGTACCGCTGATCAAACCTGGGTCAGCAGCTCGTGACCGGTCCGGACGCCCCCATCGGTGTCTTCGATTCCGGTGTTGGCGGGCTCACCGTCGCGCGCGCGATTGCCGACCAGCTACCGCGCGAGCGGTTGCACTACGTCGGTGATACCGCGCATGGCCCATACGGTCCACTGCCCATTGCGCAGATCCGCGCGCACGCGCTGGCGGTGGCCGACGAGCTGGTGGAAAGCGGGGTGAAGCTGCTGGTCATCGCCTGCAACACGGCTTCTGCGGCCTGCCTGGCCGATGCCAGGGAGCGCTACTGGATCCCGTTGGTAGAGGTGGTGCGCCCGGCGGTGCGGCGGGCCGTCGCCGTCACCCACTCCGGCCGGATCGGGGTGATCGGGACCCAGGCCACCATCCGGTCCCGGGCTTACCATGACGCCTTCGCCGCGGCTCCGCATGTGGAGGTGACCGGGGTGGCCTGTCCGCGGTTCGTAGACTTCGTCGAGCGTGGGATGACGTCGGGACGCCAGATGCTCGGGCTGGCGCAGTCTTATCTTGAACCGCTGCAGCGGGCCGGTGTGGACACCCTCGTGCTGGCTTGCACGCATTACCCGCTGCTCACCGGAGTGCTGCAAATCGTCATGGGAGACGGGGTGACTCTGGTGTCCAGTGCGGAGGAGACCGCCAAGGAAGTGCTGCGGATACTCACCGAGGCAGAGTTGCTGCGCGCCGAGCGCGAGGAGCCTGAGCACCTCGTCACCGCCACCGGCGATCCGGTGTCCTTTGCCCGGCTGGCCCGCCGTTTCCTGGGAGCGTCGCTGGTGGTGCCGGCGCCCATCGCGGACTGACTGGCCCATCGTGGATTGACTGGGAGGGTGATATGCAGCTGACGGTGCTCGGCTGCTCCGGCAGTGTCCCTGGCCCGGACTCTCCCGCGTCTGGTTATCTGGTTCGAGCCGGGGAGACCAGCGTGGTGCTCGATCTGGGCAACGGGACCTTCGGAGCGCTGCAGCGCTACCTCGACCCGTTCACCCTCGATGGGCTGGTCCTGTCCCACCTGCACCCGGATCACTGCGCTGATGTCTCGGCGTTGACCGTCTATCGCCGCTACCACCCGCATCCACCACCGTGTGACGCAATGCCGTTGTACGGGCCGCCGGGCACCGCCGAGCGTCTGGCAGCCGCATACGCGCCCAACGCCGATGAGCGCAACCTGACTGACCTATCCGACGTCTACGACTTCCGGTCCTACCGCGGGACGGCCCGGATTGGCTCGTTCGAGGTGCATGCCGCACGCGTCGAGCACCCTTGCGAGGCCTACGCGCTGCGGATCCGCCACGCGGGCCGGACGCTGGTCTACTCCGGAGACACCGGCCCTTGCCCGCAGCTCGCCGAGCTGGCTACCGGTGCGGACGTCCTGCTCGCCGAGGCGTCCTGGCCGGACCGGTCGGGCAACCCGCCCGGGATACACCTGTCCGGTAGGGAAGCCGGCGAGGCCGCCGCAGCGGCAAGGGTCGGCCGGCTACTGATCACTCACGTTCCGCCGTGGACCGACACCGAGCAGGTGCTCACCGAGGCCAAGGCCGCCTTCGACGGGCCCACCGAGCTGGTCCACCCCGGCAGCCGCTACGAGATCTGACAGTGCAGCGATAAGGGGGCAGCCATAGGGACCTCTGACTGCACAGCTGTGGGTAGGCTGGCGCGGTGACACGAGCGGATGGGAGGACCGACGAGGCGCTCCGAGAGGTGCGCATCACCCGCGGCTACCAGCAGTGGCCCGCGGGGTCGGTGCTGATCGAGTGCGGCTGCACCCGGGTACTCTGCGCGGCCAGCGTGGTCGAGGGCGTACCGCGCTGGCGCAAGGGTTCCGGGCAGGGCTGGCTCACCGCAGAGTACGCGATGCTGCCTTCGTCGACACACACCCGCAGCGACCGGGAGTCGGTCAAGGGCCGCCTGGGGGGCCGGACTCACGAGATCAGCAGGATGATCGGACGCGCTCTGCGATCGTGTATCGACCTCGCTGCGCTGGGGGAGAACACCATCTCGCTGGACTGCGACGTCATCCAAGCCGACGGCGGCACCCGCACCGCGGCGGTCACCGGCGGCTACGTGGCGCTGGTCGACGCGGTGACCTGGTTGGGGGCGGCCGGTCGGC
>JAFAXZ010000365.1 GCA_019240665.1 Pseudonocardiales bacterium
ACGTCAGGTCGAAATGCCCGCACCACCCGCCGGCCCTCCACCAAACCCCGAGTCAGCCGTCCAACGTCGCGCAGGTTCTCCGTAGAGATCATCCGCAGCGGATTCGCGGAGCGTCGCAGCTTGCCGGTGGACACCGCCTGGAAGGGCAGCCCTTCCTGCTCGGCGACGCGAGCCTCCAACCCACCGGCCGAGCCCACGTAGAGCACCTCAAGCCCCACACCCGCACCGTCCAGAAGGTCTCGAACAGCCCGGATCGTGGTGATCGCCGGGTAGGTATGCCCCCCGGTGCCTCCGCCGGTGGCGATCAGGCGCAACGGGCGGTCCCGAGCGCCCAGACGGCGCAAGGTCTCTTCCAGCGTCATGGTGAGTTCGGGCTCCTCGGTGTAGCACGGAAGAATGTGACACAGCGGTTTTCGTGCTCCTTGCTCTGGTGCCCCCGTGGCGACCGTGAAACACCCCTTGAGCTGGGCTTTCCAGTACGGATGATGGCCCCCTTAGCGCGCGCTCACAGAGAGCGTTACGGAGTATATCCGCGTATATCCGCGCGGGTAGCTGTGGTGGCGGTGCGGCCACCCCACCCTCTTCAGCCAGCAAGCCTGGTCGGATCAGAAGGGATTGTCGAAACCCGGGCAGGAGAAGTCGTCGATCTCCACAGTGCAGACGTTGCTCGCGGCGGTGTTGTCTTTTGCGGTACAGCCGTAGCGCCGTTGGTAATCAATATCCCAAGCTTGAGGTTCGGACCGTTGCGCATGTCGCCGTTGGACCAATGGGGACTATGGACACGACAGGGAGGATGCAGTGATGGCCGAACCTTCCGGGGCGTGTGCCGGGGTCGATGTCGGCGGCACGTTCACCGATGTCGTGGTGCATGCCGCCGGTCACCGGCCCCGGGCGGTGAAGGTGCCGACCACCCCGGACAACCAGGCGGTGGGAGTGCAACGAGGTGTCGCACACGCGTGGCCCGGCGCGGCGTTGCGGCTCCTGGCGCACGGCACCACCACGGCCACCAACGCGGTGCTGGAACGCACACTCGCCCGGACCGTCTTGGTGATCACCGACGGGTTCGCCGATGTGCTGCAGATCGCCCGGCAAGACCGGCCCGCGCTCTACGACTTGACCGTCACCCGCCCCGAGCCGCTCGTGTCGCCCGATCGGGTGGTGACCGTCCGGGAGCGGACCAGCCCGGAGGGCAAGGCGGTCATCGCGCTGACTGACGAGGAGATCGACCGGGTGGTGCGTCAGGTGCAGCGCCTGGAGCCGGAATCGGTGGCGGTGAGCTTGCTGTTCAGCTACGCGGGCGACGCGCACGAGCGGCGCCTGGTCGACGCGTTGCGGCGGCTCAACGTGCCGATCACCCGATCCAGCGCGCTGCTGCCGGAGTTCCGCGAGTTTGAGCGGACCTCGACGTGCGTGCTCAACGCCGCGGTCGAGCCCGTGATGCGCCGCTACCTGTCCAACCTGACGGCCCGGCTGCCCGGTCCGACGATCACCGTGATGACCTCGGGTGGCGGCACCGCGGGCGTCGATTTCGTGGCAGCCGCCCCGGTGCACACAGTGCTGTCCGGGCCCGCCGCCGGTGTCGTCGCGGCGGGTGCCGTGGCGCACTCCGCCGGCTTCGAGCACGCGATCGCCTTCGACATGGGCGGCACGTCCACCGACGTGTGCCTGATCAGGAATGGCCAGCCGGAGGTGTCGAGCACCGCGCAGATCGCTGGGTTGCCGTTTCGCACCCCGGCGGTCGGGATCCACACGGTGGGCGCGGGCGGCGGGTCGATCGCCTGGGTTGACGTCGGTGGTGCGCTGCGGGTCGGCCCGGTCTCAGCGGGCGCCGATCCCGGCCCAGCCTGCTACGGGCTGGGTGGCACCGAGCCGACGGTGACCGACGCGCACTGCGTGCTCGGCCACCTTGACCCGGATCGGGAGCTAGGCGGGGGGCTGCGGCTGGACGCCGACGCGGCCGCACGCGCTGTCGGCGCGCTCCCGGAGCCGGCCGGCGGGGCGCCCGGGATCCTCGCGGTGGTGCGCGCCACGATGGCGCGCGCCCTGCGCAAGGTCAGCACCGAGCGCGGCATCGACCCGGCGGGGTTGGCGCTGGTCGCCTACGGGGGCGCCGGCCCGCTGCACGCGACCGCACTGGCCCGCGAGCTACCCTGCCGCGCGGTGGTGGTGCCGCCGGCACCGGGAGTGCTCAGTGCGCTGGGCCTGCTGCTCGCGCCGGCCCGCTATGAGGCGTCCCGGACAGTGATGGCGCCGGCCGACGACGACCTCACCGACGCCTGGCAGGCGCTGGAGGCGCAAGCCCGCGAGGAGCTGGAGCGCCAGGGAGTGATGGGTGAGATCACGCTGTCCCGGGTTGCCGACGCCCGCTACGCCGGCCAGTCCCACGAGCTGCGGATCGTCGTCGACGCCGGGGCGGATCTGGCGCAGTTGCTGCACCGCGCGCACCGGGAGGCCTACGGGTACGCCATCCCCGACGAACCCGTCAGGATCGTCACGCTGCGGGTGGTGGCGCAGGGTGACCCGGTCCTGTCGCAGCCACCGGGCGACTGGGACCAGGGGGAACCCGCTCCGGAGCGGTCTCGCGAGATCGGCGGTGTGGGGATGGCCAGAGTGATCTCCCGAGCGGGGCTGGCAGCCGGCGACGAGGTCAGCGGCCCAGCGTTGATCGAGCAGCCGGACACCACCACGTTGCTCGCCACCGACGAGGTCGCCGTGGTGGACGATGGCGGCAACCTGGTGGTGCACCTGCATGGCTGACTTGACCTTCTACCGCCGGTGGGGATTCGTGCCAGTGCTGGAGCAGCCGCTCAAGCTGTACCGTCGGATCAAGGACATCCGGCGGACGCTCGATGGCTGAGCTGTCCGGGGTCGAGTTGGAGGTGTTCCGGCACGCGCTGGCCGGGGTCGCCGAGGAGATGGGCGTCGCGTTGCGGCGCGCGGCGTACTCCCCCAACATCAAGGAGCGCGCCGACTGCTCGGCAGCGGTGTTCGACCCGGACGGGGAGATGGTCGCGCAGGCCGAGCACATCCCGGTGCACCTGGGTGCCATGCCGGCCAGCGTCCGCGCGGTGCTCGACGCCTACGGCGCGTTGCAGCCCGGTCAGCAGGTCTGCGTCAACGACCCCTACATGGGCGGAACCCACCTGCCGGACCTCACCATTGTGTCGGCGGTCGGTGCTGTGTCGGCGGTCGGTGCTGGCTCCGGCGAGCTGCTCGGTTACGTGGCCAACCGCGCCCACCACGCCGACGTCGGTGGAGCGGCTCCGGGGTCCATGCCGGCGACCGCCACCGAGATCGCGATGGAGGGACTGCGCATTCCGCCCATCCTCATCGCCGACGCCCACGGGGAACGGGACGACGTGGTGCGGCTGATCGCCGCGAACTCGCGCACACCCGGCGAGCGCCGGGGCGACCTGAGAGCGCAGTTCGCGGCCAACCACGTCGGGGCCCGGCGGCTAGGAGAGCTGGCCAATCGGATGGGGCCGCCGCGGCTGCACGAGGCCATGGCGGCCGTCTGCGACTACTCCGACCGGCGGGTCCGGGCGGCCGTGCGGCAGATCCCGAACGGCTGCTACCGCCACTGCGACGTGCTGGAAATCGGTTCCGGGGTCACCATCCGCGCCGCCGTCACCGTCGCCGACGACGAGGTGACGATCGACTTTGGCGGCACCGACCCCCAGATCCCGGTGAACCTCAACGCGGTGTTCGCGGTGACCCTGTCTTCAGCAATGTTCGTGTTCCGGATGCTGACCGACCCGGACGCGCCGCCCAACGCCGGCTGCTACCGATCGCTGCACGTGCGCGCCCCGGAAAGCTCGGTAGTGAATGCGACGTTCCCCGCGCCGAGCGCCGCCGGCAACGTCGAGACCAGCCAGCGGATCGTCGATGTCCTGCTCGGCTGCTTCGCCCAGGCGATTCCCGAGCGGGTACCGGCGGCGAGCCAGGGCACGATGAACAACCTGCTGATCGGCACTGGTGGCGAGGCGGCGTTCAGCTACTACGAGACGCTGGGCGGCGGCGAGGGTGGCACCCCCAGCCGTCCCGGCATGTCAGGGGTGCACACCGGGATGACCAACACCCAGAACACTCCCGCTGAAGCCGTCGAGCTGGACTACCCGTTGCGGGTGTGGCGCTACGAGCTGCGGTCCTCCTCGGGTGGCGCCGGGGCGCACCCCGGTGGTGAGGGCCTCATCCGTGAGGTCGAGGTGCTGGCCGATTGCACCCTGACCGTGCAGTCCGAACGTCGCGAGCACCCGCCGTGGGGGCTCGGCGGCGGGCACCCGGGGGCGGTAGGTCACAACATCCTGCGTCGAGCCGATGGAACCGAGATCCAGCTGCCCAGCAAGGGCACCTGGTCGCTGCGCCGCGGCGACCGGATCCGCATCGAAACCCCAGGTGGCGGCGGCTGGGGAGAGCCTGTGACATGAGTAGGCTGGGTGTCTTCATAACAGATAGCGGGGCACAATCATGACTGAGCGGGTCGCTCGGCTCAACCTGTGCATTGACGCGGGCCCGGAAGCCGACGCCGCAGAACTGGATGAGCTGGCAGTGCAGCTGCGGGAACAGCTGCTGGAGCTGGACATCGAGGGCGCTGATCGCGCGACCGTGGGTCAGGCGCCGCCCGGTGCACGCGCCGGTGACATTCTCCTCGCGGGCGCGCTGACCGTCATGCTTGTCCAGTCTTCGGGATTGCTCACCGCGCTCGTCGAGACAGTGCAGTCCTGGGTCTCCCGCAGTGGCGGGCGCAGCGTGAAGCTGGAGATCGATGGCGATGTGCTGGAGATTACCGGGATCACGCGGACAGACCAGCGTGAGCTGATCGAGACCTGGATCGACCGGCACACCGAACGGTGACATCGCCGATGAGCGACAGGAGGGTCGCGCTGCTGGTCGGCTGCTCCGATTACGGGGACCGGACCTTCCGCCAGCTGCCGGCTCCAGCCCAGGACATTGACGCGTTGAGACGCGTGCTCGCCGACTCGGCGATTGGTAATTTCACGGTAGACACGCTGTGCAACAAACCGTCGGGAACGGTCAGCCAACAGATCGAGGAATTCTTCGCCAACCGCAAGCCGGATGATCTCTTGCTGCTCTACTTCTCGTGCCACGGGGTCCTGGATCCACGAGGACGGCTGTACTTCGTGATGGCCAATACCCAGAAGCGGCTGCTGGACTCGACAGGGATCTCGGCGCGCTGGGTGAAGGAGCAGATGGATCACAGTCGCTCGCAGCGGATCGTGTTGCTGCTCGACTGCTGCTACAGCGGTGCGTTCACCAGGGGTCTCAGGCGGAGAAGTGCCGGCACCGAGGAGATTCTTGAGCAGCTCGGTGGCCGGGGCCGCGTGGTCATCACCGCGTCGGACACGATGGAGTATGCCTACGGGTCGGAATTCACCAATGCCGTGGTCCACGGTTTGCGGACCGGGGCGGCTGACCTCGACGGCGACGGCCTGGTATCGGTCAGTGAATTGTATCACTACGTGTACGACCAGGTCCGGCGGAACATGCAGGGCCAAACGCCGACAATGTCGGCGGATGGGATGCGCGGCCAGCTCTATCTGGCGAAGAACCCTCATGCACCAGTGCCGCTGCCGGCCGAGCTCGACCAAGTCTTAGCAAGTGAAAGCGCATGGAAGCGATTGTGGGCGGTCGATGGTGTACAGCGTCTGCTGTCTGGTGACCACCCGGGAGGGCAGAAGCGCGCGGCGCGACAAGCCCTGATCCGGCTGCGTGACGACGACACCGATCTTGACGTTCGGACGGCTGCCAGCGAGGCGTTGTCCAGAGTTTCCCGGCGACCTGACATCCCAGATCCTCGACGTCCACACTATCGCCGGTTGGTGGGGGCCGGTCTGCCGCTCGCGGTGGTGCTGGTGTTGATGATTGCGCTATTTTTCATACCCAGCGCACATAAGGCTAGCCCCCTCCCGTGTTCGCCCAGCACCAAACCCGCCGACGGTGTGCTCTCGCTCGGGACGTTATTCCCGAAGACCGGGGAATTCGGCTACGCGGGACCAGCACTGAACGCTGGCGTGCATCTGGCGATGAAGGACATTAACGACGCTGGCGGTATCCCTGGCATCGCCGTGAAGCTCGAGGACACTAATCAACGTGACGAGGGGAACCTTTCCGCTGACACCGCCAGCCAGTCGGTTGCTGCGCTGCTG
>JAFAXZ010000369.1 GCA_019240665.1 Pseudonocardiales bacterium
TGCCGCCTGGACAGGGCCGGATCTGGATCGCCGGGCACACCCCGACAGTGCGACGGATCCGGACGTACCTGCTCAACGAACGTGGCGTCGATCGGCGCGCGCTGTACGTCAAGGGCTTCTGGGATCGCCGAGGACAGTAGCCGGCACGGTAGCTCAGTGTTTCGCGCCGTTCTGCCCAGGTGGGAGCGGCTTGCTCAATCGGACGGCGACCTGATCGCGCCGAGTCTGCTGCGCTACGACGCACAGTGCGTCGCTCTCGCCGAGCGCTTTCGGGTGCCGCTGTGGACGTGTCACCGCTGGCTCGCCGCGGAGCTGTGCCACGGGTTACCGGAAGTGCACCGCGTGCCGTGAGGACTGTCGTAGCCGCCCGGTAGCCTCGCGGCCGTGGCATTGGCTCTCTACCGCAAGTACCGTCCGGCGGCGTTCGCCGAGGTGGTCGGCCAGGAGCACGTCACCGAACCGCTGCGCACCGCGCTGGCGGCCGGTCGGATCAACCACGCCTACCTGTTCTCGGGCCCGCGGGGCTGTGGGAAAACGTCCAGCGCGCGCATCCTGGCCCGCTCGCTGAACTGTGCGCAGGGCCCGACGCCGGATCCGTGTGGGGTCTGCCCACCGTGTGTCGCGCTGGCGCCTGAAGGCCCCGGGTCGATCGACGTCGTCGAGCTCGACGCGGCCAGCCACGGCGGCGTGGACGACGCCCGCGACCTGCGGGACCGCGCGTTCTACGCTCCTGCCGAGTCCCGGTACCGGGTCTTCATCATCGACGAGGCCCACATGGTCACCACGCAGGGTTTCAACGCCCTGCTCAAGATCGTGGAGGAGCCTCCGGAGCACCTCGTTTTCGTCTTCGCCACCACCGAGCCGGAGAAGGTGTTGGCGACCATCCGCTCCCGCACCCATCACTACCCGTTCCGGCTGCTGCCGCCGAGCACGATGCGCGGGCTGCTGGAGCAGGTGTGTGCCCGGGAAGGGGTACTGATCGAGCCCGCGGTCTACCCGCTGGTGATCCGCGCCGGCGGTGGCTCCGCCCGGGACTCGCTGTCCGTGCTGGACCAGCTGCTCGCGGGGGCAGGCACCGATGGTGTCACCTACGCCCGGGCGGTGGCACTGCTCGGGGTCACCGACGTCGTACTGATCGACGACATGGTCTCCGCGCTGGCCGCCCAGGATGGGGCCACGGTGTTCGCCACCATCGACCGGCTGGTGGAAGCGGGACACGATCCCCGGCGCTTCGCCTCCGACCTCCTGCAGCGTTTCCGCGATCTGGTGCTGCTGCGGGTCGCCCCCGAGCAGGCCTGTCATGGGTTGATCGACGCTCCCGAAGATCAGCTCAGGACGATGACCGCCCAGGCTGAAGCCCTAGGTACGGCCAGCCTCACCCGGTTCGCTGAGATCACGCACAACGGCTTGGCCGAGATGCGCGGAGCTACCGCCCCTCGGCTGCTCCTGGAACTGCTGTGTGCCCGGATGCTGCTGCCGGCCGCCGCCGAGGGGGACAGCGCGATGCTACACCGGCTGGAGCGGTTGGAACGGCGACTCACCATCGCCCAGCCGGCCATCGCCCAGCCGAACGTCGCTGCGGAGGGCTCACCGGGCTCAGCGAGAGTCACCGATCCCGCGGCGGCCCCGTCCGCAGGCCGGCCGAAACCGGCCAACCCGGACGTCAGGCGCTCGGAAGTCCGGAGCCCGGAAGTCCAGAGCCAGTCTGCGGCGGGTCAGCTCGACGTGGCTGCGGTGCGACGGGTGTGGCAGGCTCTGCTGGACGCGGTGCGCGAGCAGAGCCGGGCAACTCAGGCCCTGTTCAGCAACTCGACCGCGAGCGCAGTGGAGGGCAGCACCCTCGTCCTGACCCTGCCCACCGCCCCGCTGGCCCGCCGGCTGGGTGAGGAGCGCAACGTCGAGATGATCAAGCGGGCGCTGCGCGATGTCCTGGGCGTTGACTGGCAGGTGCGCTGCGAGCATGCCAGCGGCGACGCAGGTCCCTCTGGCGTCCAGCAGCCGCAGCGGCCTCCTGAGCGTGTCGCCCGCCCACCGCAACGCTCACCGGAGCGTTCCGTCTACCGTCGTCCGGCGACGTCGCAGCCCCCGGACAATGGTATTCCCCCACCACCTGATCCCTCGGATCCCGACGACCCCGACGCAGCGGCCTTACCCCAGGCCCCGGTGGATGACGAC
>JAFAXZ010000371.1 GCA_019240665.1 Pseudonocardiales bacterium
CAGCGCCCTCGGCGACCGGGGCGTCCCCGCAGTCAACCATCACCTGATCCATACACACCCTTCCCACCACCGGGCAGCGCCGGCCGGCCAGCCACACGTCCAGCCGACCGGTGAGTGCCCGTGGCACGCCGTCGGCATAACCGGCGGGGACCAACGCCAGGGTGGTTTCCCGATCGGTATGCCAGACGTGCCCGTATGACACCCCCTCGCCGGCCGGGACACGTTTAACCATCGCGACCTGCGAGCGCAGCGTCATCGCTGGTAGAAGATGGTAGCCGACCCCGGGTACCGGTGAGAGCCCGTAGACGGCGATGCCGGGGCGAACCAGATCATAGTGCAGATCGGGCCGGGTCAGCGTGGCCGCGGAGTTCGCCAGGTGCCGCAACGGGTGCAATCCGGCATCCCGAGCCACCCGGTAGGCCTCGTCAAAGTACCGCACCTGCTGCTCGATGATCGGGTGCCCGGGATCGTCGGCATGCGCGAGGTGCGACCAGATCGCGACAACCTCGACGCTCTGGGTCGCCTCCGCGGCGCGAACCAGGTCGGGCCACTGGCTACGGTAGGCGCCGCCGCGAGTCAGGCCGGTGTCGACCTTGAGATGCACCCGGGCGGTGCGGCCGAGCGCTGCTGCGGCGGCAGCGACGGTGTCGAGTTGGCCGGTGGAGTAGACACCGAGGTCGACTCGGGCGGCGAGCCCGGCGGCGAAGTCCTCCCCGGGAGCGTGCAACCAGGCCAGCACGGGGGCGTCAATTCCGCCGTGGCGTAGAGCGAGCGCCTCATCGATGCTGCACACGCCCAGCGCGCTGGCTCCCGCCTGCAGCGCCGCCACGGCGACGTCGAGTGCGCCGTGGCCATAGCCATCGGCCTTGACCACTGCCATGGTGGCGGCGCCGGATGCGGCGGCGCACCCGACGAGGATCCCGACGTTGTGCCGGATCGCGTCGAGGTCGATCACCACTTCGGCCCGGGGACGCGGGGATGGCACTGGCATCTCGGACATCATGGTCATCCGTACCTCCGGGCTGCCGAACGGAGGGTGCGGATCGCGTCGGTCAGGGCTGCCTGGATCGCCGAGGCGGGCGCCGGCGCACCGCTGGCTGTGCCGCCCCAGGCGACGGCGCTGGCTGTGCCGCCCCAGGCGGCGGCGCTGGCGGTGCCGCCCCAGGCGGCGAGGGCGGCAGCGAACTCTTGGGCATGCACCGCAGCGGCCGCAGCTGTCACCGGCTCCAGCCCGGCGGCCAGCAGCGCGCCGAGCACGCCGGTGAGGACATCACCGGAACCCGCGGTGGCCGGCCAGGACGAGCGGGCTGGGTTCACCAGCACCAGCCCGTCCGGGGCCGCGACGATGGTGGTGTTTCCCTTGAGCACCAGCACCGCGTCAAACCGGCGAGCGGCGTCCCGGGCGGCCGTGACCCGATCGGCACCGGGCGGCTTACCGGTGAGCCGCTCGAATTCCCGATCGTGCGGGGTGAGCACCAGCGGAGTGCCCGGGTCACGGCTGTCCGCCAGCTCGGGGTACCGGGCCAGCAGGGTGATCGCATCGGCGTCAGCCACCACCGGCACCCCCGCGGACAGCACGTGGGCCAGCACCTGGCGTCCGGTGGCGCGGGTGCCCAATCCCGGCCCGACGGCCCAGGCCTGCACCTGCCCGGCATCGGACACCGACCCGGTGGCCACCACCTCCGGCCAGCGTCCGCGTACCACGTCGGCGGCCGTGCCGGCGAAGCGAACCAGGCCCGACGTCGCCAGCACCGCGGCTCCCGCACAGAGCACCGCCGCCCCGGGGTAGTCCGCCGAACCCGCGGCGATCCCCACGACACCCTGGGTGTACTTGTCGCTGGTCGGGCCCGGCACCGGCCACAGCGCACCGATCTCGGCCGCAGTTAGCACCCACAGATCAGGCTCCCCCAGCTCGCCGAACAACCCGATGTCTACCAGGTGCACCGGACCGCAGCGCCATGGGGCAAGCAGGTGCACCGGCTTACGGGCGCCGAAGGTGACGGTCTCGGTGGCGGTGACCGCGGGTCCGTCAGCGGTGCCGGTGTCCGGGTCCACCCCGGACGGCGAGTCCACCGCAATGATCGGCGCCCGGACGGCCTCCACCAGCCGGGCGGCCGTCGGGCGCAGCCCACCCCGCCCGGACAGGCCGACAATCCCGTCGAGCACGAGGTGGGCACCCTGCGGCAGGTGGTCGGCGATCCGCCCACCGGCTCGGCGCAGCGCAGCCAGGCCCTGCGGGTGCGCGCGGTCCGGCGACAGCAGAACAGCGGTGACCGCCACCCCGCGGCGGCGCAGGTACGCGCCGGCCCACAGGGTGTCCCCGCCGTTGTTTCCGGCCCCAACCAGCAGCACGACGTGCCGGCCGGACACCCTGCCGGTCCGCTCGGCCAGCACCGCCGCAGCCCGGGTGGCCAGCCCGAACGCGGCGCGGCGCATCAGGACACCCCTCGGCACGCGCGCAAGCAGAGCGTCCTCGGCGGCGCGCACTCGGGCAGTGGTCCACGCGCACTGTGAGTGGCGATGCGAGCTATCACCCCGATTGCCACTCACGGGCTATTCCACGGTCACGGATTTGGCGAGGTTGCGGGGCTTGTCCACGTCGTACCCGCGTTGCCGGGCGATCTCCGCAGCGAGCACCTGAAGGGGCACGGTGGACACCAGCGGCTGCAGCAGGGTGGGCACCGCGGGCACCTCCAGCAGGTGCGCGGCGTAGGGCCGCACTGTCTCGTCACCCTCCTCGGCGATGACGATGGTCCGCGCGCCGCGGGCCCGGATTTCCTGGATGTTGGACAGCAGCTTGGCGTGCAGCACGGCCCGCCCCTTGGGCGAGGGCATCACCACGACCACCGGCAGACCCTCCTCAAGCAGCGCGATCGCGCCGTGCTTGAGCTCTCCGGCGGCGAAGCCCTCGGCGTGCATGTAGGCGAGCTCTTTGAGCTTGAGCGCACCTTCCAAAGCCACCGGGAAACCGACATGACGGCCAAGAAACAGCACCACCTTGGCGGGCGCGAGTTCCCGGCCCAGCTCGCGCACCGCCGCAACGGTTCCGAGCACCTGTGCCACCGCCGCGGGCATCGCCTCCAGCTCGGCGAACTCGCGGGCGACCTCGTCGGCGTACTTGGTGCCGCGAGCCTGCGCCAACGCCAGCCCCACCAGGAAGTTGGCCACGATCTGGGCGAGGAACGTCTTGGTGGCGGCCACCCCGATCTCCGGCCCAGCGTGGGTGTAGAGCACCGCGTCGGACTCCCGCGGAATCTGCGCCCCGTTAGTGTTGCAGATCGCCAGCACCCGCGCCTTCTGCTCGCGCGCGTGCCGCACCGCCTCCAAGGTGTCCATCGTCTCCCCGGACTGCGAGATTGCGACGACCAGGGTGGAGCGGTCCAGCACCGGGTCGCGGTAGCGGAACTCGCTGGCCAGCTCCACCTCCACCGGTAGCCGGCACCAGTGCTCGATGGCGTACTTGGCGACCATGCCGGAGTGGTACGCGGTCCCGCAGGCGACCACGAAGACCTTGTCGACATCACGCAGCTCCTGGGTGTCCATCCGCTGCTCGTCCAGCACGATCCGGCCGTCGATGAAGTGCCCACGCAGGGTGTTGGCGATAGCGCTGGGTTGCTCCTGGATCTCCTTGAGCATGAAATAGTCGTGGCCGCCCTTCTCCGCCGCGGAGAGGTCCCAATCAACGTGAAAGGGACTACCGTGCGCCCGGGCGCCGTGGAAATCGGTGATCTGGTAGCCATCCCGGGTGATCGTCACCACCTGGTCCTGGCCGAGCTCGACGGCGTTGCGGGTGTGTTCGATGAACGCCGCAACATCGGAGGCGATGAAGTGCTCCCCGTTGCCCACCCCCACCACCAGCGGCGACGAACGGCGCGCCGCGACAATCAGGTCGGGTTCGTCAATGTGGGTGACGACGAGGGTGAACGCCCCGGAGAGCCGACGGCACACCATGCGGAGGGCCAGCGGCAGGTCACCATAGCGCGCATACGCCGCGGCGAGCAGATGCGCGGCGGTCTCGGTGTCGGTGTCGCTGGCCAGCTCCACCCCGCCGTGCTCCAGCTCGGCGCGCAGTTGGGCGTGGTTCTCGATGATGCCGTTGTGCACCACGGCGAGCCTGCCTGCGGTGTCGCGGTGCGGGTGGGCGTTGCGATCGGTCGGCGCACCGTGGGTAGCCCAGCGGGTGTGCCCCATCCCGGCGGTGCCGCGCAACGCCGCCCGCCCGGTGGCGTCGAGCTCATCGATCAGGTTGGCCAGCGCCCCGGCCTTGCGCGCCACCGCGAGCATGCCGGCACTGGTGAGCACCGCGACACCGGCAGAGTCGTAGCCACGGTATTCCAGCCGGCCCAGACCCCGCAGGACGACATCGAGGGCGTCTCGATGTCCTACGTAGCCCACGATTCCGCACATGTGCGTCACGCTAGCCCACCGGCAGGCCCGCAATCCGCTACCGTCCCGGCTCATGGCACGCACCGATCCCACGGTCCGCCGCACGGCTGAGGAGCTGTCCCGGCCAGGTCCCCATGCGGTGGCCCGCGGTGACCTCGCAGCGGCTGGTATACCCGGCGTGGTGTTCACACCGCGATCCGGGCTCGGACTGCCCGCGGTCGCGTTCGGGCACGGCTGGCTGCAGCCGACGTCACGCTACGAGGAGTTGCTGCGCCACCTGGCCACCTGGGGAGTGGTTGCGGCAGCGCCGGCCACCCAGCGCGGCGCGCTGGCGTCGCACCGTCAATTCGCCACCGATCTCCGCACCGTGCTGGATGTGTGTGGGGGGGTGCGGCTGGGCGACGGCGAGATCAGCGTCGATCCTGACAAGCTGGGTCTGGCCGGGCACGGGATGGGTGGCGGCTGCGCGGTGCTGGCGGCGGCCACCGACGACCGTTGCCGTGCGGTGGCCACGCTGGCGTTGGCCGAGACTCTCCCTTCAGCGGTGGCCGCTGCGCGCGGCTGCGCCATGCCGGGCCTGCACGTGGCCGGTGGCAAGGATCTTCTGGCACCGGCCCTCGGGCATGCCGAGCCGGTGGCCAGAGCGTGGGCCGGTCCGGTGCGGCTACGGACGCTGCCCAAGGCCAGCCATCTCGGCTTCACCATGGGCCAGCACTGGACAGACCTGCTCGTCGGCAGCAGCCCGGAAAGCGGAACCCGGAGGATCAGCCGTGCGCTGGTCACCGCGTTCCTGCTGCGCCACCTCACCGGGGCCACCGGCACCGAGGCCGCCGACTACGATGCGCTGCTGACGGAATCCCACTAGTGTGATGAGACGAGTCTCCGAGCGGGCAGCTGCTTTATAGTAATCGCCAGGGAGCGACGCCGCGATGACCGAGGTAGGCACCATGATTGTCGGTTGGATCATGTTAATCGTGCTGTGGATCGTGATCATCGGATTCGTGCTCGGGGCGATCGCGTTCATGTTCAGATCGACCGGACGCTAACGCTCGCACCCGCTCATCCGCACTCTGGGAACAGAACCTGGGATGGGAACAGAACCTGGGAACAGAACGCAGTCCACCTGAACCGCGGCCAGTCGGCGCAGACTATCGGGATGACCGGGCATGGTTATAGATCTTGATCTACCCAGCGTACTTGCCTGGCGAATCTGGACTACAGTACGTGACAACTCTTGGTCAGGCGTCCGGTAAGGGTTGCTGACCGCGCACGTTTCGCTCCTCGATCCGCGCTGACGGATGTCCGTCTGGGCCGCAGAGTGCAGGTCGATACCCTGAACAGGCCGTACGTGTCCGCTGGCCCGGCATGGAGGAGCCCCGTTGCCCGATCAGTCCCCCTACACCCCGCTATCCCCTCGGGTAGAGCTGTCTGCCGTCGACCATGAGGTCTTGGCGTTCTGGCGTGAGCAGGACATTTTCGCCAAGAGCGTGGACCAGACAGCCGGCGGTCCAGAGTGGGTGTTCTTCGAGGGACCGCCCACCGCGAACGGCAAACCAGGCACACACCACGTCGAGGCCCGCGTCTTCAAGGACGTCTTCCCCCGGTTCAAGACGATGAAGGGCTTCCACGTACCGCGTCGAGCGGGATGGGACTGCCACGGGCTACCGGTCGAGATCGCTGTGGAGAAGGAACTCGGCCTGTCTGGCAAACAGGACATCGAGAAGATCGGCATCGAGGAGTTCAACGCGCGCTGCCGGGAGTCCGTCCAGCGCTACATCGGCGAGTTCGAAGCGATGACCGAGCGCGTCGGCTACTGGGTTGACATGTCCAACCCGTACTGGACCATGTCACCCGAATACGTGGACAGCGTCTGGTGGGCCCTGAAGCAGATCAACGACAAGGGCCTTCTCGTCCGGGACCATCGCGTCGCGCCGTACTGTCCGCGCTGCGGCACTGGGTTGTCCGATCACGAGGTCGCCCAGGGCTACGAGCCGATCGTCGATCCCTCGGTGTACGTGCGGCTACCGATCGTCGGGCAGGTGAACGGGCTGAGCGGAGTGGACCTGCTGGTGTGGACCACCACACCGTGGACATTGGTGTCCAATACCGCTGTGGCTGTGCATCCTGATGTGACATACGTGATAGCGCGCACGCGCCAGGGCACGTTCGTGATCGCCGAGCCGCTTCTGGTCACAGTTCTCGGAGAAGAGGCGGAAGTTCTGGCGTCCCTGCCGGGAAGCAGCTTGTCAGGTGTGCGTTACCGCCCTCCCTTCGAGTTGGTCGATATTCCTGACGCGCACTTCGTGATCACCGCTGACTACGTGACGACCGGAGATGGCACCGGCCTCGTGCACCAAGCGCCCGCGTTCGGTGCCGATGACCTCGCCGCGTGCCGGCGGCACAACCTTCCCGTCGTGAATCCGATCGGGCCGGACGGGCACTTTCTCGCCGATGTGGATCTCGTTGGCGGCACCTTCTTCAAGGACGCCGACCCGATACTCATCGCCGATCTCGAACAACGTGGTCTGCTGCTCACCTCGCTGAGCTACGAGCACCAGTACCCACACTGCTGGCGCTGCCACACCCCCTTGATGTACTACGCCCAGTTATCCTGGTACATCCGCACCACTGCCAGGCGCACGGAGTTACAGCGCGAGAACGAGCGCACCAACTGGTATCCCGAGCACATCAAGCACGGTCGCTTTGGTGACTGGCTGGCCAACAACGTCGACTGGGCACTGTCACGGAGCCGGTACTGGGGCACTCCGCTGCCGATGTGGCGCTGCCCGGACGGGCACCTCACGTGCGTGGGTTCCCGCATTGAACTCGGGCAACTCGCGGGTCAGGACCTTTCCAGTCTCGACCCGCACCGCCCCTACATCGACGAGGTGACCTTTGCGTGCCCGCTGTGTGGCGCGCAGGCCAACAGGGTCGATGAAGTCATCGACGCATGGTTCGACTCCGGCTCCATGCCCTTCGCCAGCATCGGCTATCCCTATATGGACGGCAGCGTCGAGTGGTTCGAAAAGAGCTACCCTGCCCAGTTCATCTGTGAAGCAATCGATCAGACCCGAGGCTGGTTTTACACTCTCATGGCCATCGGCACGTTGGTGTTCGACCGCTCATCGTATGAAAACGTGGTCTGCCTCGGGCACATCGTCGCCGAGGACGGCCGCAAGATGAGTAAGCACCTCGGCAACGTCATCGAGCCCATTCCGTTCATGGAGAAGCACGGTTCCGACGCCCTGCGTTGGTTCATGCTGTGCTCGGGCTCCCCGTGGTCTGCGCGACGTGTCGGCGACACGCCGTTGGAAGAGGTCGTCCGCAAGGTCCTCTTGACCTACTGGAACACGGCGTCGTTCTTCACCCTCTACGCCGACACGAGTTCCTGGGCACCAGGAGCCGCCACGCCCGTCGCCGACCGGCCAGTGATGGACAGGTGGGTGCTCGCTGCACTCGACCACGCCGTGGCCAGTGTTGACACTGCGTTGGAGAACTTCGACACGGCCGGATCGGGGCGAGTGCTCGCCCAGTTCATCGATGACTTGTCGAACTGGTACGTGCGGCGCTGCCGCGCCCGCTTCTGGAACGGTGACGGCAACGCGCTGGCTACCCTGCACGAGTGTCTCCATGTCCTGACCAGGATGCTCGCGCCGTTCGTACCGTTCATCACCGAGCAGGTCTGGCGGCACGTGATTAAGCCCGGTGACGCCTCAGCCGCAGAGTCGGTACACCTCGCCACGTGGCCGACCCCGGACGCCGCTCGCTCGAATGACCACTTGCGTGCCAACATGGACATCGCGCGCCAGCTCGTCGAGGTCGGGCGCGCGGTGCGCAAAACCGCCAACATCCGTATCCGCCAGCCCCTGCACCGTGCGCTGGTCGGTATCCCCGGTGGCCGCGAATTACCTGCCGAACTCATCGCAGAAATCGCCGACGAACTCAACGTCGGCAACGTCACACCCCTCGCGCAAGCCGGCGAAGTCGTGAACATCACTGTGAAACCCAACTTCCGTACGCTCGGCAAGCAATTCGGCTCGCGGACTCAACAAGCCGCCAAGGCCATCACCACCACCGATCAAAGCCAACTTGTCCGCACTCTGAAGACCGACGGTCAAGCAACGATCAGCCTGAACGGAGAAGACATCACGGTAACCCTGGACGACGTGACCTTCACCGAAGTCCCTCGTAGCGGATGGGCGGTCAGCAGCCAACAAGACATGACGGTCGCGCTGGACACCACCATCACACCGGAACTACGCAAGGCTGGTCTGGCACGAGAGGCCATCCGACTGGTGCAAACCGCCAGGAAGGAAGCCAACCTCGACGTCACAGACCGCATCCTGCTGTCCTGGGCCGCAAACGGGGAGACGGCCGACGCACTCCGCGAGCACGAACGCGAACTCGCCGACGCCGTTCTCGCCATCGAGATCACCGAATACCCGCTCCCGAACCTCCCAGACGCCAATGCCTCCGACACCGGTCTGCTCAAAGACGACGAACTCGGCGTGCATTTCTGGCTGGTCAAAGCGGACGCCAGCAATACATGAGCGTTTCATGCAGTACCCGCGTCTCCCGGTCTTGCTGATAGGCGCGGTGCTCGCGCGCAACCCCCTTCACGAGTCAGCTGGCGGCGACGACAGTGGCGATGCGGTGGGCGAGGGTCTGGGCAGTGGATTCGGTGGGGGCTTCGACCATCACGCGCACTAGCTGCTCGGTCCCCGAGGGGCGGAGCAGAACGCGGCCGGTCTCGCCCAATTCGGCCTCGGCACCGGCGATGACGTCGGCCACCGCGGGTGCCGCCACGACCGCCGTTTTGTCCGCAACCGCGACATTGATCAGAACCTGCGGCAGCCGGGTCAGCACGCTGGCCAGATCCGCCAGGCTCCGCCCCGAGTTGACCATCCGGGACATCAGTCGCAACGCGGTGAGCAACCCATCGCCCGTGGTGGCGTACCCAGGAAGCACCACATGCCCAGACTGCTCGCCGCCCAGCGAGAACCCGCCCGCCATCAGCGCCTCCAGCACGTACCGGTCCCCCACCGGTGTGGTCCTGACCACCACGCCGTGTTCGCGCATCGCTAAATGCAACCCCAGGTTGCTCATCACGGTGGCGACCAAGGTGTCCGCGACCAGCTCACCGCTCTCCCGCATCGCCACCGCGAGAATGGCCATGATCTGGTCGCCGTCCACCACCTCACCGGCGGCATCCACGGCCAGGCAGCGGTCGGCGTCGCCATCGTGCGCGATACCGATCGCCGCGCGCTGCGCCAACACCGCCTCCCGCAGCCGGTCCAGATGGGCCGACCCACAGCCGTCGTTGATATTGAGACCGTCGGGCTGCGCATGCAGCACCACCACCTCGGCACCGGCCCTGCGGTAGGCCTGCGCTGCGACGGCGGACGCCGCGCCGTGCGCGCAGTCGACCACCACGTGGACCCCGTCCAGCGAGTGCGGAGCAGCCAGCAGCAGGTGATCCACATAGCGCCCGGCGGCCTCCGGCGCATCACGCACTCGGCCGATCCGGGCTCCGGTGGGACGCTCACACTCACAGCCGTGGACCCGGGCGGTGATCTCGTCCTCTACCGCGTCGGGAAGTTTGCGCCCACCGGCTGCGAAGAGCTTGATGCCGTTATCCGGCATCGGATTGTGCGAACCGGAGATCATCACGCCGAAGTCCGCGGAGAACGCGCCCACCAGGTGAGCAACCGCTGGGGTGGGCAGCACCCCGACCCGCAGCACATCAGCGCCCGCCGAGGTCAGGCCGGCGGTGACGGCCGCCTCCAGCATTTCCCCGCTGGCCCGTGGGTCCCGGCCCACCACAGCGATGGGGCGGTGCCCGAGACCATGCTCGGCGAGCACCCGTGCCGCCGCGCCGGACAGAGCCAGCGCCAGCTCCGGCGTGAGCTCGGAGTTGGCCAGTCCCCGCACCCCGTCGGTGCCGAACAGGCGCCGCGTCAACGCTTGCGGTACTAACGCTTCGAGTACTGGGGCGCCTTGCGCGCCTTCTTCAGCCCGTACTTCTTGCGCTCTTTAGCCCTGGCGTCGCGGGTGAGAAAGCCCGCCTTCTTCAGCGCCGGGCGGTCATCGACGTTGAGCTCGACCAGTGCCCGGGCAATGGCCAGCCGCAGCGCTCCAGCCTGGCCGGACGTACCGCCACCGGAGAGATTGCCCAGGATGTCATAGGACTCGGGCTTGTTGACGGTCAGCAAGGGTTCCCGGATCAGCTGCTGATGCACCTTATTCGGGAAATACTGCTCCAGGCTGGTGCCGTTGAGCGTGAAAACACCGGTGCCGGGCACCAAGCGCACCCGCACGATCGCCTCCTTGCGGCGACCGACGGCCTGCACAGCCTGGCCGCTGGACATCGGCATCGCCGACACAAGCGGGACCGGTGCAACGGCGGCAGCCAGCCCGGCCTCGGGTTGCGGCATCTGCGGGGTGGTCACGGCGTCTCTCGGGTCCTCACTAGTTGCGGTTTCTGGGCTGGACATGGTCACTGGGTTTGACCCGATCACTGGGCGACCTGGGTGATCTGGAAGGGTTGCGGCCGCTGGGCCGCGTGGGGGTGCTCGGGGGTGGCATAGACCTTAAGTTTGCGAGCCATCGCCCGACCCAGCGCATTTTTCGGAAGCATGCCCTTGATAGACCGCTCCACCAGCCGCTCCGGTTGGGTGGCGAGCATCTCGGAGAACGAGCGCCGCTTGAGCCCGCCTGGGCGGCCACTGTGCCGGTAGGCGAAGCTGCGCTCGCCCTTGTTGCCGGACAACGCCACCTTACCAGCGTTGACGATCACGACGAAGTCGCCGGTGTCGACATGCGGGGCGTAGATCGGCTTGTGCTTGCCGCGCAGCAGCGTGGCGACCTGACTGGCGAGACGCCCCAGTACCACATCCGTGGCATCGATGACATGCCAGGCGCGCTCGACCTCGCTAGGTTTAGGGCTGTACGTGCGCACGGACCTACCTCATTATCTCAGGGTCCGGCCCCCCGGGGCCGGAATCAGGGGTGCCGGTGCGGCTTGCGCCCCCGTCAACGACAGTCACAACAAACGACAGTCACAACAGCCGTCTCCGGGGAGCCGTGCACCTCCGCACAGCAGCGGGGAAACGATACCGGCCGCCGCGCGACACGGTCAAAACGGGGTCGCCCAAAACGGGGTCGCCGCTGGGCGAGCTCCTCCCCAGCGGCGACCCGGAAACCGCACCCTGGACGACTACGACCAACGCGCCCGGTTCGTTGCTTCACCGGCCTGGTAGTTCTCGTTTGACGTACCCAGCGCCACCCCTATCTGGTTCAGCACCTGGTTCAGGTCGTTCGCCGATCGATCCCACTTCGCCTGGTGGGCCTGATAGGCAGTGGACGCCTCGCCGGTCCAGGTCTCCACCATCGGCTGCAGGTACCTCTTAAGGTCCTCCATCTCCCGGCTGATATTCGTCCACGTCGCCTGAATCGAGCTCCGCGCATTCTCAAGCTCGCCGAACGTGACCAGGATCTCGCTCACGGGTCTCTCTCCTTCAGTCTTGTGGTATCGCGGGGCCCGAGTGGGCGCACTCAATTGCCCAGCGCCTGGCTGATCCGCGAGTAGGTCTGGTTCTCGGTCTCGTCGGCCTGCGCATAGGTGGTCCCGGATCCCCGGATCTGCTCACCGATGCTGTTGAGTGCTTCGTTGAGGGTGCGTGCGTCGGTATCCCAACGCTCCATCAGCACCTGGAAGGCGGTCGCGGCCTGACCCTTCCACGCCCCTGCCAGCGGTGCCAGCTGGTTGCGCAGAACCGAGAGCTGACTCTGCACGCTCTGGTTCACTTCGGCGACGCGATGTGCCGCCGCCTGCATCTGCTCGAACTGCGCGCCGAACTGCTGTGCCATCTGCTGCGGTCTCCTCGGTCGGGGTTGGGCGATCTGACTACTGGGGGACGCCACATTGCCAGATTCGGTTCCGTACCGTGACCACCTGGTCGCAGAACGTTGCAAGCGCGAACGCTCAGCGCGCCGAGTTCGGCGGGAGAGCTGCTCGGTGGCCCCCGGACAGCTCCGCCGCAGAGCGCGGGAGCTGGAGGGCTGATCGGGTGCGGGCGCGGATCTCATGGCCAGGCGTCTGGGCCCAACCCGTCAGCATTGAGCCTGCCGCGAAGCTGCCGCAGGGCTCGCGCCCGGGTGGGCCCGATCCCACCGAGGGGAATTCCGGCCACGCGGGCGACCTCAGCGTAGGGTCGCGGGTGGTCGGTGAACAGGGCCAGCAGCAGGGCTCGCCAGCGGGGCGGCAACTCCGCGACGATGGTCCACAACGTCCGTATGGTGTCGGCATCAATGACGCGCTGCTCCGGACCCATCGAAGGGTCGGCGACTGTGTCTGGCGCCGTATGACAGAGGTTCGGCGCGAGAGTGGCCCGGCGCAGAATACGCAGACACTCGCGACGAGCGGTGGTAGCCAGCCATCCGGCCAGCCGCTCAGGACACTGCACTCGGTGGGCGTTTTCGGCCAACCGAAGCCAGGTTATCTGCACCGCGTCGAGCGCGTCGGCGTCTTGCATCTGAAACGAGCGCACCGTCGCGGACACGAGCTTGCCGTACCGGCGCAGGATTTCGTCCCAGGCCAGCGGCTCCCCGTCGTTCGCCCGTCGCAGCAGGTCGGCAACGTCGCCCGGGGTACCGGTGGCGGGGCAGCTCCTCATGGCGGCTGTCACCGGACCACCATCGGTCACCGGGTTCGGCCGGGGATACGTGGCGGATCGGAGCCGGATTGGAGCCAGATCGACCGGTCTGCGTCCTCCGCAGCGCAGCGTGATGCGGACGGGCTTCGCTAGCTCACTCGTCAGGGGAGTCGGGGTCACCCTGCCGGGCCGCCTCTGTCACCAGACGCTGGACGGTGGCGAGGTTGTCGGCCGCCTTCAGAGTGATGTGGTGGTCCGCGCCGAACACATGCTGCGCCCGGGTGAGCGTGTCCTCGCTGAGCTGCCGGGCTGCCTCGAGCTCGCCCACCGTGTGCAGGATGGTGGCGAGAGTGTTCGCGACATCCATGGTGAAGTAGTTCTCGTCGCCGAGTACCCGCCGCGCCCAGACGAGAGCATCCTCACCGAGGTGTCGGGCTGCCTCGACTTCACCGAGTGTGAACAGAACATGAGCGAGATCGGTGACGCTAGCCATGGTCCAGTAATGATTCTTGCCGAGGACTCGCCGCGCCCGGGCGAGGGTGTCCGCATGCAGCTGTCGCGCCGCCTCGATCTGGCCGAGTGCGCGCAGGTCGCGGCCAATTTCGTTAGCCGCGTGAATAGTGTCAGGGTGATCATCGCCGAGCACCCGCCGGGCATAAGCGAGGCAGTCCTCGTGCAGCTGTAGGGCTGTCTCGACCTCACCCAGAAAACGTAGGTTGATGGCAAGGATAATGACCGTGCGATAGACGTCGATGTGGTCGTCGCCGAGCACTCGTCGCCTGCGGGTGAGGGTGTCGACGTTGAGCTGCCGGGACTGCTCGAACGCACCCATCACGAGCAGGCAGATCGCGAGGTTATGCGCCGCCTCCAGCGTGCTGGGATGCTCGTCCCCGAGCACCCGCCGGCATCGAGCGAGAGTGTCCTCCGCGAGCCGGAGGGCTTGGCGGTAAGGGCCGACAGCGGCTAGGAGAAGGACGCGGGTATAAGCGGCCCGCAAGGTGTGCTGGTCGTCTGGCCCGAGCCGTTCACCCCACTGCCGGTGCAGGTGCTCAGCGAGGTCACGGGTCGCCTGGGTGTCACCACGGTGATACAGGTACCTGACAGCACGGCAGGCCAGGTCCCGAAGGTCGGGGCTGGGACTGGCGGCGGGGTCGGTGGCCAGCAGGTGAGGCAGGATCCGCGCCCAGCCCGGCCAGCACCCCGGGTCCTGCTCGTCCCCTGGGTCCGCTGCGACGAGCAACGCCTGGGCATGGCGGCGGTACGCGGTGGCACTGTCCTCGGTGAGCTGGTCGCGGAGCACAGCTTGGGTGAGCCGGTGCAGCTGCAGCCCCCGGTCGAGGCGGCCCAGGCCGTAGCTGCCGATCCGCCCGAGACTGCGGTGCGCCGCCACCGGACTGGCTACCACAGCAGTGAGCGCCTCCAGTTCCGGGGACCGGCTGGAGCCGGTCGCGGTGATGGGCCGGGTCAGCATGTCGGCGGGGATGGGTTCTGGGGCGAGGAACGCGCCGATGCGCACCAGGGCGAGCGCGGCCGGGTCCACCTCGGCGAGTCGGTCGGTAGCCAGCCGGATCGCCGCGGTGAGGGAGTGCGGGTGGCTCTCTGGCGGGCTCTGGTCGAGCAGCTCCTCCGCCCGGGTCTCCAGCAGGCTCAGGTAGGAGCTCACTGGCATGCCGGTCTCGGCCAGGAACCTGGCCGCCTGCGCCAGCGCCAGCGGCAGATCGCCCAGCGCCTCGGCGAGCCGGCCGGCCTCCGCTGCACCGACGCCCAACCGGGAGACCTGGATCAACGCCACCGATTCCGGGCGGGGCAGCACATCGATCTCGACCCGGGCGGCGAGCTCCCCCCAGCCGGGATTCCGGGAAGTGATCAGAGTGTGTCCTGGGCCGGCGGGCAACCAGGCACGCAGGTCAGCGGTTGACTCGGCATTGTCTAGCAGGAGCAGCCACCGACTGTGTTCCCGCAGGTAGCTACGCAACGCCCCAACCGCGCTGGCCGTGTCAGCCTGCGGTGGGGTCAGGCCCAACTCGACCGCGAGCGTGGCGTACTGCTCACCGATCAGGCCAGCCTCCTCGGCGCTGACCCACCACACCACGTCGTAATCGGCGGCGTAGCGGTGCGCGTATTCAATCGCCACCTGGGTCTTACCTACCCCGCCCATGCCGTGCAGTGCCTGCACCACGGCCGTCCCGCCGGACCGCAACCGCTCCCGCACATGCCCGAGCATGTCGTCCCGGCCGACAAACCCCGGATTGCGCGGACCGACATTCCACGCCCCCGGCAGCCGCGGCCCCGCCTCTCCCCGGCTGGTCACCGCCCCGGCGCGGCCAGGATCGGGCGACGGCAGGGCGCTCACCGCAGCAGTAGCCGGTGTTGGCGGCGCGAGCGGCGGCGACCCCGCAACGGGTGCGGTCGACGCTGGCGGGTGCCAGTCGAGGGTCGACGCCTGAGCGAGGATGTCGCCCTCCAACCGTCGCAGCGCCGTACTCGGGTCTATGCCCAGCTCCTCGATCAACCGCCCCCGGGTATCCCGCAGCACCGCCAGCGCCTCAGCCTGCCGCCCGGCCCGATACAGCGCCAGGGCTAGCAGCTCACAGCCGTGTTCGCGCAGCGGATGAGCCCGCACATGCGCATCCAGCTCAGCCACCGCACCGTGATGCTCACCCAACTGCAACTGCGCGGCGCACCGCTCCTCGACCGCTGACAGCCGAAGCTCCTCCAGCCGCGCCACGTCCGGTGCCGCCCATCTGGCGTCACACATGTCGGCATAGGCACACCCACGCCACAGCCCCAACGCCGCATCGAATTCAGCGACCGCATGCCCGGGATCGGCTCGACTTAGCGCTTCTCGACCGGTCTTGACATGCCCGGTGAACCGGTGCACATCGAACTCGACACCACGACTATCCAACAGATAACCTGGCGTGCGGGTATGCAACACTGTAGCCGGTGTCCGGGGCGCCCGGCCCGGCTCCAACACCCGCCGCAGATTCGACACGTAGGTCCGCAGCGACGTTATTGCCGCCGTCGGCGGGTCCCCCGACCATAACTCGTCAATCAGAACATCGGCTGCTACCAGCCGGTCCACCCGACTCAACAACAACCCGAACAACGCACGTTGCCGCGGCGGCCCTAAATCAACCAACCGCCCATCAACCACGGCTTCCACCGGGCCCAACACCCGCCACTGAACCACGCACGCGGGCCCATCACCCGGAATCAGTGCCAGCTGCGCCCTCGCCCGAGCTGCTGATCCGTGGGCCTTAGCCGCCATCTCTCGACTCCGATCAGTGTCACCGGATCTTGTCGGATGCTACTTCCCTCCGGTGGACCGGCGCCTGATGGCTGCACTCACGCAGGCTCAAGCGGATGACGGAAGCGTCATCGGCGGATAGCGCGAAGCCGTGATCTGCGGTGATCCACTCCGACCCGAACTCGATTGCCAGCGCAGCCCGGGAGGCGTCCGGCACGAGGTTGCCGCGAACGCCTGACTTACCCACCAGCTCGGTGCAGACCTGCGCAGCCCTGACAGCACCCGTAACCGATCATCCAGCAACCTTTGATGATCTTCCAGACACTGGACTGGTGGATCCTGGTTACCTTAGCGATCCCACGCTGGGTCCACCCGTCGTCGCCCAGGTCCGTGCCCATCGCCGATTGCCAGACGCGGTAGGGCCCATCGCGGCGGCCCCGCTAGCGCTCGGAACCGATCTGGCGAGCTATCGAGCTACCGGGGAGTTCCCGCCAGGCCGGTCATCGAGTCCGCGTGGGTCACGGTTTCTCCCACGTCAATACGGTGTTGAGCACGGTCGTGGCGTCGCCGGCAGCGCGGAGTTCGACCAGCGCGCCACCCGGTACGACCAATGACGTTTTGCGCTCGCGCATCGCACAGCAACCCCGGCTGAACCCGTTGAGGTAGACGGTGTCTGTCCATTCGTCTGTGCGCCGGGTGCCTAGTAGCGCCCCATCGGGGCCGCCAACGCGCCGGAACTGAAAGCCTTGCGCCTTAACGTCGTCGAGCAGCCGTTTGGCGATCACGAGGTCGGGACTATCACTCGTCATGGCGAGCTTCCCATACCCCGCCACTGTGCACCTCACGTTCGTGTTTCATGCGGCAAATCCGGCCTCCTGGGTGCGCTGGTCGAGAGTGCGCTGGTCGTTGTGGGCGGCGGTGTGTTATGTCAGCACCGCTAGCGCTGGTTGTACTCTGCCCAAGCCCCGCTGGTAAGAGTCCGGGCTGGCCGTGCCCCTAGGAAATTTTTCGGGCGGAGTTGGGCGGCCTTGAGCGGGTCGGACCGACTCGGACCGAGTCGACCGATCGGTATGGGGCCGGGCCGACGGGGGGTGGCGCATAATGGGGACCTGTGGACGACTCTGGGGTCGTACCCGTCCCCGGGGCAGTGACGCAGCTGTGGACGTGTGTACAGAAGGCGCTGGCAGCGAACGAAGATCCATCACCTCGTCGCATCGACCGTATGGCGGCGGCCGCCGGTCTTGAGCTGGCCGGAAGCACGATCGCGGGTTGGTTCGAGACCTGGTCCGTTGTCCCAGCATGGGAGAAATTCGAGGTCTTGGTCAAGGCGTTGGCTGCCGAGCATGACGAGGACTGGCGCTCACTGCACAGAGCAGCGCTCACGGCCGACCGTGAGCGCAAAAGAGAGGAACGGCGGCGCAAGGAGCTGGACCGCGCTACGACCCCGGTGTTCTTTGAGTCCAGGGCCGCGGATGAGCACCCTGATCCACGGTCATCGATGTGCGACCCCGCCCCGGCGGGGCCCTCCTGGGTTGTGGCGGCCTCAGCTGACAAGTCCGCGGCCGGGCTGGCACCTGCATCGGGGTCGGTGCCGCGGCAGCTTCCGATGGATGTGACACATTTCACCGGTCGGGATGCTGAGCTGGCGGCACTCGATGCCTTCCTCGCCCCGGAGGAGGGGGACCGCCCCGCGGCCATGGCGATCGCCGGCACCGCCGGGGTGGGCAAGACAGCCCTGGTGGTGCATTGGGCGCATCGGGTCCGTGATCGCTTCCCCGAGGGGCAGTTGTTTGTGAACCTGCGAGGATACGATCCTGGCTCACCGATGGCCCCCGAGCAGGCCCTCGAAGAGTTTTTGCGTGCTCTGGAGGTGCCCGCTGAGCGGATTCCCGCCGGGTTAGGGGCGAGGGCCGCGCTGTACCGTTCCTTGCTCGATGGGCGTCGCATGTTGATCGTGCTGGACAATGCCAACACCGCTGAGCAGGTACGGCCGTTGCTGCCTGGCTCAGCCACCTGTCGGGTCGTGGTGACCAGTCGCAGCCGCCTGTCCGGTCTCATTGCCCGTGGCGAAGCCAGCCGGGTCACCTTGGACCTGCTACCCCCGGCCGAGGCGATCGCGTTACTGCGCGATGTCATCGGAACCGCCCGAGTCGCGGCCGAACCCGAGTCGGCTGCCGAGTTGGCCAGCCAGTGCGCTTACCTGCCGCTGGCGTTACGTATCGCGGCCGAACGTGTCGTCACTCACCCGCACGTCACGCTGGCTGACTTGACCGGCGAGCTGGCGGTGGTGCACGACCGCCTGGACCTGCTCGCCACCGCTGATGAGGAGGACGAGGCCACCGCGGTGCGTGCGGTGTTCTCGTGGTCCTACCACACGCTACCGTCCGACACGGCACGCGCGTTCCGATTACTTGGCCTGCACGCCGGACCGGACATCAGCGCCCCGGCCGCCGCCGCACTCACCAACACCACCCCTGCTCAGGCACGACGGCTGTTGGAAATTCTGGTCGGTACGCACCTGATTGAGGAGACCGGCGCAGACCGGTACCGGTTCCACAACCTGCTGGGGGTCTATGCCGCGGAGTGCGCCAAGGAGGAAAACGACCACAACCGTGACGCCGCCGTGCGGCGAGTGCTCACCTGGTACCTGCATACCGGTGATGCCGCCGACCGCATCCTTAATCCGCATCGCCGCCGCATCCCCCTTGAGGGCACGGAAGTAGCCTGCTCGCCGCTGGAATTCACTGACTATGGCCAGGCGCTGGACTGGTGTGAGGCTGAACGGGCGAATCTTGTGGCTGCCACTCGCCAGGCCGCCGAAGCCGACGAGCGCGTCATCGCCTGCAAACTCCCCCTCGCCCTGTGGGGCTTTTTCAACCTGCGCAAACACTGGGACGACCTGATCACCACCTCCAACATCGGCCTCACCGCTGCTCAGCACCTGCACGATCGGAAGGTCGAAGCCTGGACCTTCGGTGCCGTCGGGATGGCTTACTTTTACCTACGGCAACACGAAGCAGCCTTCGCCCACTATCAGCGCGCACTAGCCATCTGCGGGGAAATCGGCGACCAATGGGGTGAAGCTATTTCCCTGACCGGCCTCGGCGCGGCCTGTTTTTATCTTGGGCGATACGAGGAAGCCTTCGACTACTCGCAGCGGGCGCTACCCATCTGCCAAGGAATCGACGATCCCTGGAGCGAAACTTTCGCCTTAATCAACCTCGGCGCCGTCCATCGGAAGCTTCAGCATTTCGAAGATGCCCTCGACTATTTTCAGCGGGCCCTGGCCGTCGTCCGCCTCGCCCACGACCGATCGGGCGAAGCCACAGTCCTGCATAACCTTGGCGCCACCTACCGGGATCTTGAGCGGTTCGAGGACGCCCTTGAGTACTTCCAGCAAGCTCGTATCACCTACCGCGAGATCAGCGACCGATGGGGCGAAGCCCGAACTTTACTCAATATCGGTGACATCCTACAGAAATTCAACCAGACAGAGGCGGCAGCCACGTACTGGCGCCAGGCGCTGCCGATCTTCGAAGATTTCAACGACACGGTTAAAGCAGCGAAGGTTCGTGCCAGCCTAGAAATTCTCGATGCCAACAACCCCGACCGGCGTTCGTAACCCAGTGATCTGCCACGGCAACCTCCGCACCGACGCCGCGGCGAGCGGCTCCGCGGCGTCCAGCCGACCGCGTTCCAGCTCCAAGCACAGCCTGTTTGGTGAGGTTGCGATACAGCTCAGTGCGGAACTCCTCGTCCTCGGACGTCATGGCGCAAGCTTAGGGTTCAGCGCGGGGCGCTGAACCCGTGAGTGGCAATGCGAGTCACAGCTCGCATTGCCACTCACGGGTCGTGCGGAAGCCACGCGAGCTGGACGAGCTGCCGACCGGCCTTGCGGTCGACCAGAGTGCCTCGGCCGGGCGGCATCGGGGATGGTTTGACGTTGCTGAGCAGTGGTCCCTCATCGGGGTTGCCGCTCATCACGATGCCGGGAGTGGACAACTCTCGCAACCTGGCGATCACCGGCTCGAACAGGGCCCGGGAAGCCCCACCGCAACGCCGGGCGATAATGAGGTGCAACCCCACGTCCTTAGCGTGGGCCAGGAACTCCAGCAACGGCGCGAGCGGGTTCACCCCGCCTTGGGTGGCCACCAGGTCGTAGTCGTCAACCAGGACGTAGAGCTCCGGGCCCGACCACCAGGAGCGGTCCCGAAGCTGCTGCTGAGTGACGCCAGCTCCGGGCAAGCGCTTGCGCATGGAGCTCTGCACGTCGCTGATGATCGGGGTCAGCACGTCGGCCGACATGCCATATCCGATGAGGTGGTCGGACTCCAGGAAGCCGAGCATGGTCCGGCGATAGTCGACTATGACGATGCGGGCCTGCCCGGGAGTGCAGCGATCCACGATGCCCCGGGCGATGGTCCGCAGCAGGTTGGTCTTGCCGGACTCGCCGTCGGCGAAGCACAGGAAGTGCGGCTCGGCGGCGAAGTCGAGATACACCGTGGCGAGCTCGGCTTCGTTGATCCCGATCGGGATCAGGTGCGGTCGCTGCTGCCCGGGTACGGGCAATTGCTGGTAGGGGATCCGCTCGGGCAGTAGCCGGACCCGCGGCGCGCTGTGGCCGGCCCACCCGTCGCGAATGCGCGCGACCGCGTCGGCTACCCCGGTGCCGACGTCCTGCGCGCTGGTGACCGCGTCAATTCTGGGCAGCGCGGCGAGGAAGTGCAGCTTGTCCCGGGACAGCCCCCGTCCCGGACGACCCGGCGGCACGTTGAGCGCCGCCCGCCGGTCGACGTCGGACTCGCCCGGATCGCCGAGACGCAGCTCGAAGCGGGTACCCAGGAGGTCTTTCAGCGCGGGCCGGATCTCGGCCCACCGGGTGGCGCCGATCATCACGTGCACCCCGTAGGACAGGCCCTGGGTGGCCAGGTTCACCACCCGCATCTCCAGGTCGGAGACGTCGAATTCCTGGCGGAAGCTGTGCCACCCGTCGACCACCAGGAATACGTCGCCAAACGGATCTTCCCGCAACTGCTCTGTCTGACCAGGAGATCGGTCGCGCTGCCTGCGGGCCCGGAAATCGGCCATCGAGTCGATGCCCAGCGAACGGAATCGCTGCTCCCGAGCGGCGAGCAAGCCACTCACCTCGGCGAGGATGCGCCGGACGGTGTCCGGCTCCAACCGGCTGGCCACCCCGCCGCTGTGCGGCAGGCCATCCAGCGACGCCAACGTGCCGCCACCGAAGTCGATGCAGAAGAACTGCACCTCCTCGGGGGTGTGGGTGAGCGCCAGCGACATCAACATCGAGCGCAGCAACGTGGACTTGCCCGACTGCGGGCCACCGGTGACCACGGCGTGGCCCGCGGCGCCAGAGAGATCCGCCCAGAGCAGGTCGCGGCGCTGCTCGTACGGCTTGTCCACGATCCCGACCGGGATAGCGAGCCGGCCGTTGCCGAAGAACCCGACCGGGGACAACCCGCGATCCTCAGTGATCGACAGCGGCGGCACCAGCTGGTCCAGCGAGGGCGGCGTATCCAGCGGCGGCAGCCACACCTCATGGGCCGGGGGCCCCTGCCCGCGCAGCTTGGCCACCACGACATCCAGCACGCTGGGCTCGGTGACGTCTTCTGGGGGCGCGGGCAGCACCTCGTGGTGGACGGCGGGTGGGGCTGCCTCGGCTGGGGCTGCCTCGGGTAGGTCCACGTAGTCGGGCACGAACAGCCGCGGCCGCCGGTCCGAGGTGACTCCGACCGGGCTGGGCATCGCGACGACACGACCGGCGCGGTAGGGGCCCGAGACGTAGGCCGCCTTGAAGCGCTCCATGGACGCGGTGTCGAATTTCAGGTAGCCCGAGCCGGGCACCGGCGGCAGCTCGTAGGCGTCAGGTACGCCCAGCACTGCGCGGGACTCCCCAGCGGAGAAGGTCTTCAGCCCGATCCGGTAGGACAGGTGGGACTCCAAGCCGCGCAGCTTGCCCTCCTCGAGGCGTTGCGAGGCCAGCAGCAGGTGCATCTGCAGCGAGCGGCCCAACCGGCCGATCGCCACGAACAGATCGATGAACTCCGGCTGCTGAGCGAGCAGCTCGGAGAACTCGTCGATCACGATGAACAGCGCCGGTAGCGGATCGAGGTCGGCGCCGTGGTCTCGGGCACGCTCGTAGTCGGAGACGTTGGCGAAGTTCCCCGCGGTGCGGAGCAGTTCCTGCCGGCGGTTCATCTCGCCGGCCAGCGCGTCCTGCATGCGGGTGACCTGGGTCAGGTCGCCGGCCAGGTTAGTGATCACCGCGGCGACGTGCGGCGCGTGCTCCATGCCCAGGAACGTCGCGCCACCCTTGAAGTCGACCAGCACGAGGTTCAACACCGCCGACGAGTGGGTGGCGATCAGGCCCAGCACGAGAGTCCGCAGGAACTCCGATTTCCCCGACCCCGTGGCCCCCACGCAGAGCCCGTGCGGGCCCATCCCGCCCTGGGCGGCCTCCTTGATGTCCAGCTCCACGGGCTGGCCGAACTCGCCGAGCCCGATGGGCACTCGCAACCGATCCCCGATCGGGCGTGGTCGCCAGGCCTGGGCGACGTCGAAGGCATGAGGATCCTCCGGCAGGCCAAGCAGCCCGAGCAACCCGGCATTGCCCAGCAGCGGCTCGTCCTGGCCGTAGGACTCCGGTGCGCCGAGGCGGAAAGGGGCCAGGGCACGCGCCACCGCCTCGGCCTCGACAACGACGAGCGAGTCGGGAGACCCGAAGGACTCGACCCCGGCCGTCCCCCGAGCGCCGATCACCCCATCCTCGATCACCAGCTGTAGTCCACGGCGTGCGGTCAACGTACCCAGCGATGCCGAGAGGTCGAGCAGGGTGACCCCGGCCACGCCTTCCTCGAGAATGATCTGCTCCGCTCCGGTGACCTCGCCGCCGTCAATGACGATCAGGATGTGCGGCCCGTCGCCCGGTGGCGCAGCGTTGCGGGAGAACCGCGGGCGGTCCCGGAGCTGCTCGCCGAGCAGCTCCTCAATCCGGGCCAACGAGGAGGCCATCATCCGCATCGGCCCGGCACCGTCGACGCGACTCGGGTGCTGCACATGAGGCAGCCACTTCGCCCATTCCCAGTCCACCTTCGCCCGCCCGGCGGTGACCACGGCAACGAGCAGATCATCGGGACTGTGGAAGGTGGCCAGCTGAGCCACCATCGCCCGCGCCAGCCCACGCGATGCGACCGGCTCGCCGAAGATCCCGATGGCGGCGAACCCGCGGACCGAGATGGCAATCGGCAGCTCCGGCACGATGGAATGGGCTCGGACGAACTGGCGCAGCGCCAGCATGGTGATCGGCTCCAGCTCATCGACCGGACCGGTCTGCGGTGGCACCAGCCGGGTAGCCAGCCGCTGCGATCCTCGGCAGATCCGCACATGGCAGAAGTCCAGGTCACTGGGGCGCCGCTCCCACGTCCGCCGGCTGTTCGCGATCGACCACAGCGCGGTGGGATCGGGATGGCTCCACTCCAAGGCCGCGCGCTGCTCCTGCGCGGCCTCCCGGGCCCGCTCCCGCATCTGGCCCAGGTAGCGCAGGTAGTCCTTGCGGTCCTCGTTCATCTCGGTGGTGGCCTGGCCAGGGCGGCTACCACCGGCGAACATGCCGACGGTCGAGAGCACCATCATGATCGTGAACATCAGGAACAGCGGGTTGTTCTTGTCCTGCCCCGGGGTCAGGAAGACGTAGGCCACCATGCCCAGCACGGCCACGATCATCACCACCGGCAGGGTCTTCTGGATGATGCTGCCGGGGATGACTCTGGGTACCTCTGGCGGCGGCTCGAGATGAAGCTCGCCACCGGGCATCTTCGGCGCCGCCAGTCGAGGTAATCGCCGCAACTGCACGGTGCTCACGCCAGCTCACCTCCGGATCCACCCGCGCGCACGCCAGGCCGGCCACCCTAGCGGGCGGTCCCCCCGCACCCGGGCGCTCCCGCGCCTGCCTAGTTG
>JAFAXZ010000083.1 GCA_019240665.1 Pseudonocardiales bacterium
GTGACCGCGGCGGATGTTCTGGATGCCCGCATACCCAGCACTGATCACCCGCGCTGAGGGCAGACGTGTGAGGCCCCGCATCGGCCGCAGCCGGGACTTCACTCGGCCATGATGACCTGCCCGAACTGATCGATCGCCCGGGGAGCGTCGGCAGGGCCGGGCGGCATCGATCACCCGTGGCGGGAAGCGTTGCACCCAACGGTAGATCGTGACGTGCTCAACGGTGATGCCGCGCTCGGCGAGCAACTCTTCCCCGTCGCGGTAGGACAGGCCGTAGCGCAGGTACCAGCCCACCGCCACCATGATGACCTCACGGGGAAGCGGAACCCAGCAAAGCCCGACTTCAGCGGAGGCACTCGACGGTGGCGACGACGCATCAGCACAGCCTGCCCCCAGCCGCCGAGTAGCCGGGGGCATCTCAGCCCCCGGCCCTCACAGATCCGGACGTGAACCTCTCGATTCATCCGGCTCGTGCCGTCCAGTCACCAGGACGTGTACCGCAGCTCCCAATGCGCGAACAGGCGAGGTGCCCGTTGCCGGACTCCGCACAACCATTTCCGCGCATGTTTGGCACTACGTTTCAGCCGCTTATACTTCCTTCTGGCCCAGTGTATGAGATGGCGATCGACACGCCAGCACACCGGGATCACCATGCTCGGATAGAACATGGTGAAGTAGGCGAACCAGCCCCGAAGAACCGGATTCACCTCACGTGCGAGGTCATTCAGTGTCAGAGTCGTGCGCCGATGCACCTTCCACGAGGCAATCTTCCGGCTCATATCCGCCAACTTGCCGGGATCAACCGCTGGCAAGAACCTCGTGAACGCCCTCCCTTCAGCCTTGTTGAAGGCTTTCCGGGGACGAAACGCATACCCACAGAACGTGAACGACACCACCGGATAATCCCGGCGCCGCTGGCTGTCCTTGCAGTACACTATCTTCGTCTTATCGGGGTGCAGGCTCAGTCCGATGCCAGCGAACCGGCACCCGATCGCCTCCCGCACCTCCCAGGCTTGTCGTTCGGTCACACAATGGACCACCGCATCGTCTGCGAAACGTTCGAACTGGACACCCGGGAACTCCCGAGAGATCCAGAGATCGAAGCCGTAATGCAGAAAAAGATTGGCGAGCAACGGGGAGATCGGGCCGCCTTGTGGCGTCCCTTGTATCCTTTTGGTGAGAGTCCCATCCGGCGTCCGCATCGGGGCTTTCAGCCAGCGCTCCCCATACAGCAGGACCCACTTCTGGTCCGTGTGGCGCGCGACTGCCTTCAATACCAGATCCCAGGACACCGTGTCGAAGAAGGCCTTGACGTCCAGGTCGAGGACCCAATCCTTCTTCCAGCACCGCTTGCGGCATACCGCGACCGCGTCCAGCGGGGAGCGTCCGGGCCGGTACCCGTAAGAATCCTCGTGGAACACCTTCTCCACGTCAGGCTCCAAGGCCAGTACCGCCACCGTCTGCGCCACCCGATCGACCACGTTCGGGATACCAAGGACCCTCGTTCCTCCTTTCTTAGGTATCTCCACCGCGCGAACCGGCCCGGGGAAGTACGATCCCGACGACATACGATTCCACAGCCGGTAAAGGTTATCCTTCAACCCCTCCTCGAACTGCTCAATCGTCACGCCATCGACCCCGGCCGCTCCTCCGTTCTTCTTCACCTTTAACCACGCATCCCACACCAGCCGTTTCGGAATGTGATGCGACTTGCCCTGCAACATCGGCTCACTCATGCGATTCCTTCCTCCCGGTTGATCACACTCATCAGCCAGGACGACCCCGCCCCTTGGCTCCACCCCCACTGCGATACGCAGAGGCTTCCCAGCTACTCCGGGCGAGTCCGCCAGCGCGACCCGCGACGGTACTCAGCTCCTTGCGGATTCCGCCGCTTGGAGTCCTCCCTCTCGCCACCGATTCCCTTCCAGCAGCAGTATCAGGACGCGCCTTCACATGTTCCGTACGAGAGCCCGGACCGGACTCATGCTGCCTGTACGCCGGACACCACCTGGGCAGTAAACGGGTAACCCCCAGACTCATCCCAGAGCAAAGACCAGGCCCTGGTTTTGATGTCATCTGATTAGTTTTCGACGCTTCAGCCGGCAGAGGGCTCCACAGCCCATCGCTCATCTTTCCGGTCCACACCTGACGCGATCAATGCCGCGCCTTTTCCCACACCGTTCAAGACCACGGTCTTCAGCCAAGGCCCCGGTGGGTGGTTTGAAGCCCCCTCCCGCAAGACGACTTCGGAGGTCCAGAATTTCCTCCATCTACTCGTACAGCACCGCGAACACCGAGCTATTTCTCGCTCAGTTCCGTGTTCATGTTCACAAGGCCCATCACCAACACCCGCGGGTATGTGCTCGATGCTGGCCTCCAGCCGGTACCGGCCGGGGTGGTGGGCGAATTGCATATCGCCGGGGCCGGGCTGGCCCGTGGTTATCTGCGCCGTCCCGGCCTGAGCGCGCAACGGTTCGTCGCCGACCCGTTCGGTACGCCAGGAACTCGCATGTACCGCACCGGCGATCTGGTCCGCTGGCGTGCTGACGGGAACCTGGAATTCGTCGGCCGTGCGGATGACCAGGTCAAACTCCGCGGGTACCGGATCGAGACAGGCGAAATCGAAACCGTCCTCGCGGCACACCCCGACCTGGTGCAGGTTGCGGTCATCGCCCGACAGGACCGACCCGGGGACCAACGGCTGGTCGCCTACGTCGTGGCCGCTGGCGGCCACGGCCAAACCCGGAACGAACACCGAGAACAAGACCAGATCGGTGAATGGCGGCAGCTGTACGAATCGCTGCACACCACGTCGAACTCGACAGCGTTCGGGCACGACTTCACTGGGTGGAACAGCAGCTACGACGGCCAACCGATCCCGCTGGTGCAGATGTGCGAATGGCGCGAACAGACCGTCGCGCGCATCCTGTCACTGCAACCTCGGCAGGTATTGGAGATCGGGGCGGGCACCGGGCTGTTGCTGTCTCAGCTCGCACCCCAGTGTGAGGCGTATTGGGCCACCGACTTTTCCGGCCCAGCGATCGACGTCCTCGCCGGCCATGTCGACCAGCGGCCTGAACTGGCCAAGCGGGTAGTACTCCGCGCCCAACCCGCGCACAACACCGACGGATTGCCGGTCGGGGTGTTCGACACCGTGATCCTCAATTCTGTCATCCAATACTTCCCCAGCGTTGAATACCTGGTCGAGGTGCTCGAGGCAGCACTGCGCCTACTCGCCCCCGGCGGTGCAGTGTTCCTCGGCGACGTACGCAACCTGCGGCTCCAGCGGTCCTTGGCCACCACCGTGCAACTGCACCACGCCAGTGCCTCA
>JAFAXZ010000111.1 GCA_019240665.1 Pseudonocardiales bacterium
GGCGTTCCCGGAGGCGTTCACCCCTGAACAGGCCGAACGGGTCGTGGCGTGTTGCCAGCGGCCGCGGGAACGCTTCATGGTGAGGCTGCTGCGTGATAGCGGACTGCGGATCGGGGAGGCTCTCGGGCTGCGCAGGTCTGACCTGCACCTGCTTCCCGACTCCCGCTGCGTGGGATGCGCCGTGCTGGGCGCCCACGTTCACGTGCGGCACCGGGCCAACCCCAACGGCGCGCTGGCCAAGTCCCGGTTCCCGCGCACCGTGCCCGCCAGCGACGCGGTGCTGTCCAGCTACACCGACTACCAGCATGAGCGGGCGGAGATCCTCGGCGAGGACGACTGCGACATGGTGTTCGTCAACCTCTACCGCGAACCCCTGGGCGCGCCGATGACCTACCGCGCCGCGAAACGGCTGTTCGAACGGCTGGCCAGGGACTGTGGTTTCGCGGCGCGGCCCCACATGCTCCGGCACACGGCGGCCACCGGCTGGGTCCGGGCCGGAACCGATCTTGACGTGGTGCGGGCCTTGCTCGGTCACGTATCCCTCGCCTCGACGACCGTTTACCTGCATGCCCGCGACGAGGACAAACGTCGGGCGGTCGAGGCCGTCGCCGCGGGGAGGCGCTACCAGTGAGCCATCGCCCGCTGCGGGCAGCCGTGTCGGTTGGCACCCACGAGGAACGGCATGCCGGGCATGGGTGGCTGGAGTGGTTGGGAGAGCACCTGGACCTGGGCTGGCGCCCTGGCGAGTGGGACCACAAGCGCTGGCTGTTCACCGGTGACCTGGGCAGCGACCGGACCGCGGCGTGGCCGTGTGCCATGCCCGACTGCTCGGTCGCCACCCGCTACCATCACCGCCGCTGTGAGGGCTGTCGGCGGGCCAGGCTGGCGGCGGATCTGAGCTGGGAGGAGTTCGACGCCGCGCCGTTGCGCCGCCTGATCCGCCCGCTGGTCCGCGGTATCTGCCTGGTGCCCGGCTGCGAGAGCGAGCTGCTCAGCCGCGGCCTGTGCTTGCGGCATGAGCGTTCCTGGCGCAAGGACAATGCCGAGCCGGTCGAGGCGTTCATCGCCCGGGCCCGGCCGCTGGCCCGTCGCGGGGACTGCGCCGTCGCCGGCTGCGAACGCGAGCAGGTCAGCCGCCGCGGGCTGTGCCGGTTCCACGACAACCGGCTGCTCCGCCAGCACGAGGTGACATCGCTGCGGGCGGACGAGCTGGACGCATGGATCGCCGCCGAGCGGCCGCTGCTGGGGGCGCACCAGTTCTCCCTGGCCGCTCTGCCCGAGTTGCTGCGCACGGAGTTCCTGTTCGCGCTGCAACGGCGCGACCAGGCCCCGCCGCCGCTGGACCCGGCCCAGGTGCGGATCCTGCTCGCCCGGCTCGCCGGGGCGCCCTCGGTGCGCCACGCCGACCCGGCGGTCGTGTGCGAGACCGGGGGCGTGCAGTACAACTCGGCGACCCGTGGTCTGTTCCGCGACTTGCGACGGCACCTGGACCAGACGTGGGCGGCCTGCACCGGCGGACCCGTTCGCTGGCGAGGTGTGGCAGGTGGCGCTGCTGGGCCTGCAGCCCAACTCCTCGCGGCGCTGGCCCGCGACCCAGGGGATCATCGACTTCCGCCCTGGAAAATTCCTGTGAGCGTCGACAGGCGGTTAACGATCGCAACGCGGCTGGCGACCAGTTACAAAGGAGAAAAGGTGGGGACGGCAAGCGTGTGCTGGAGCGTATGCCACCTCCGGGGAGGGGTAAACGGAATGCCAGGAACGCCGCAAGAACCGGGCTGGTGGCAAGCAACAGCCGGACGCTCGTATCCGCCGCACACCAACCCCGCCACCCCCCCAGGCCGGAGGGTCAGCACAGCGGCATAACGGTGGTACGGGAACGCCATCGCGCCCTCGTTTATCTCGTCGATCCTTGATAGGAGCATTATTCGGCGCCCTTGTCGCTGTCACTGTCAGCCTCACTGTGATTATCATCTTTCCAGACCACCACGGCCCACCTCCTCCTCCGCCTCTATCAGGGGGCGGTGCGGTGGCGCCTTCCTCGGACTTGAGTAAAGCCCTGCTGACCGCTTCCGACATGGAACAAGTCGTGCCAGATGGTACCTGGAACCCAACGGTGTTGACGCCTAACGGAGCGACAAGCCCATGCTTCGAACCGCCAGCTAATCCACCGGAGTCAGCGGGGGTGCAGCTCTCCGAAGACCTCGGTCCTGTAGTAGGAGAAGTTGTCGAGTCCTTCCCGACGGTCGAGCAAGCCTCCCAAGCATATGGGGTGCCCGTAGCCTCGAAGAAATTTTGGTCGGATATGCCTGTGAGCTGTGGTGATGCGGTAGCTGCCGCCGGGCTGTGAGGTCAACCCCCGCTAGGTTCTGCCTGGTTTGCTCGGTGCGGCGGGGGTGGTCGGGTGTCGGAGAAGATGTTCTCCCGGGAGCAGTACGAGCAGTGGCGGTCGTTCCCGGAGATTAGCCGGGATGAGCTGTTCCGGTACTTCACGTTGACGTCGGCGGATGTGGCGTTCGTGGATCCGGGCGCGGGCCGTGGCCCGGCGGACCGGCTCGGGCTGTCTGTTCAGCTCTCGACTTTGCCGTGGCTGGGGTTCGTACCCGACGATGTGGCGTCGGCTCCACCGGCGGCGGTGGCCCGGCTGGCCGAGCAGCTCGGGCTGGATCCGGGGGCGCTGCGTGGCTACGGGAAGCGTGCGCACACTCGCTCGGATCATCTCAACAAGGTCGCCCGGTATCTGGGGTGGAAGACCGCCGCTGCTGGTAGCCGGGAGATGAAAGAGCTGGAGCAGTTTCTGCTGGACCGGGCGATGGAGCATGACTCGCCGACGCTGCTGTTCAACCTGGGCCGCGAGTATCTGATGTCGGCGAAGGTGATCCGGCCTGGGGCTGTCACGCTGGCGAAGATGGTCGGAACGGCCCGGGCGAGTGCGGCGGAGCTGACCTCGCAGAAGGTGGCACATCTGCTGACCTCGCAGGTCCGCCAGGATCTGGACTTGTTGCTGGTTGATGACATCGGACTCGGGATGAGCAGGTTGGCGTGGCTGACCATCCCGGCGGTGGATGCGACCGCGAGTGCGGTGAAGACCTCGATCGAGAAGCTGACGTGGCTGCGGAGCATGGACGCCCACCTGCTGGATCTGTCGATGCTGCCGAACGAGCGGCGCCGGTTTTTGGCCACGGTGGGCCGCCGTTCGACGGTGCAGGGGCTGCAGCGGCGTATGGAGCGCCGCTACCCGATCCTGCTGGCACTGGTGGCCCAGTCCGCGGTCGACCAACTCGACGAGGTGGTCGCGCTGTTCGACCAGGCGGTGTCGGCGCGAGAGAGCAAGGCGAAGACCAAGACCGACGAGGCGCTGGTGGAGCGCGCGAAGAAGGGCGAGGACCGGCAACTGCTGGTGGATGTGATCCTGCCGGTGCTGGCCGACCCGTCCATCCCTGATGAGCAGGTCGGCGGGATCCTGCGCAACACGATCGGGATGCAGCGGCTGCGGGAGGTGATGGCGGGTCCGTGGAAGCCGCTCCCGAAGGACCACGGCAGGCTCTCGGCGATGGCCGCCTCCTACACCTACCTGCGCCAGTTCACCCCCCACGTGCTGGGCGCGATCGATTTCAAGGGCGGCCCGGGTACCACCGACCTGATGGCGGCGGTGACGATGTTGAAGAGGCTGAACGAGACCGGCGGTCGGAAGGTTCCCGCCGATGCGCCCGACTCCTTCGTCCCCACCCGCTACGCCGGGTACCTGGCGAAGGCCCGCAAATCCGGGGACGACACCGCCTACCGGCACTACTGGGAGCTGTGCGTGATCTTGGGCCTGCGTGACGGTCTGCGCTCGGGTGATGTGTATGTGCCGGGGTCACGCCGGTATGCCGACCCGGCGACGTACTTGTACACGCCCGCGCAGTGGAAGCCCAGGCAGGCCGACTACTGCCAGCTCGTCAACAAGCCGGCCAAGGCCGCGGATGCCCTGGAGCAGGGCAAGGAGGAACTCCACACCGCGCTGGCCGAGATGGACAAGACTCTGGCGGGCGCGGTGCCGGGCGACACCGGCATCGTCCGCTTGGACGCCGAGGGCCATCTGGTGATCCCGAGACTGACCGCCGAGGACATCCCGGCCGAGGCCCAGGAACTCAAGGACGAGCTGTCGGGGATGCTGCCGTTCGCGCCGATCGCCTCGCTGCTGATCGAGCTGGACGGCCGGACGAACTTCCTGGGCTGCTTCACCCACGCGGGCGGCAAGAAACTCGCTCACTCCCCGGAGTTGAAACGCAACATCCTGGCCGTACTCATCGCTCTGGCGACGAACTTGGGCCTGGCCAGGATGTCGGAGGCGTGCGGGATCTCCGCCGATGTGCTCGCGTGGACGATGGAGTGGCACGTCCGCGAGGAGACGCTGCGCGAGGCGAACACCCGCATCGTCAACCACCACTACGGGTTGGAACTGGCGGGGCTGTTCGGCGGCGGCATCATGTCCTCCTCCGACGGGCAGCGCTTCCCTGTGCGCGGCAAGTCCCTGCCGGCTCGCGACATGATCATCCACGGTGGTCGGGTGCTGTCGAGCTACACCCACGTGTCCGACCAGTGGTCCACCTACGGCACGAAGATCATTGTGCCGACCGTTCGGGAGGCCCACTACGCGCTGGATGAGTTCCTGGGCAACGCCACCGATCTGCCGATCACCGAGCACGCGACCGATACCCATGGCGCCACCCTGATCAACTTTGGATTGTTCGACCTGGTAGGCAAGGCGCTCACGCCCAGGATGCGGGACCTGAGGAAGATCACGCTGGTGCGCGACGCCACCCCGACCGAGATCGGGAAGCTCTACCCGCACGCCGGGCCGCTGCTCACCGCCCGCTGGAACGAGGACCTGATCAGCGATTGCTGGCCAGATCTGCTGCGGATGGGCGGGTCGTTGAAGTACGGGCAGGCCTCGGCGTCGCTGATCGTCGGCAAGTGGTCGGCCGCATCGAGACAGAACACCCTGGCGGCCGCGCTCAAGGAGTGGGGCATGCTCCGCAGAACCATCCACACGGCGAAGTACTTGTCGGATCCGGCGTACCGGCGGCGGATCACCCGCCAACTCAACAAGGGCGAGTCCCTGCACGCGCTGCGCCGCGCGCTGCACTACGCCCAGCAGGGCACCGTCACCAAGGCACACATGAACGAACAGACCGAACAGGCCTGGTGTCTGACCGTGCTGACCAACGCCCTGGTGACCTGGACGACCGAGTACTACACCCTAGCGGTCAAGCAACTGCGCTCCGAGGGCCGCTCGGTCCCCGACGAGCTACTGTCGCACATCTCGCCCGGGCACTCCGAAAACATCAACTTCTTCGGTGTCATCAACGTGGACGTTGAAGCGGAGATGGCCAAGTTGAGTGGCGGGTGGCGGCCGCTGCGACCAGCCCAGCTCCGTGACCTGGGGCTGTGGCCGGGCCTGCGCACATAGGTGCCGATCTGGGCGAAGCGTTCACCACGGCGCGGGCGGTAGAGAATGCTGATCGCGGTCAATCTTCACGGGAAGGGCGGCGAGTGTGGCCGAACAGGGGGATCCAGCGCCGCACGAGATCGACGACCGTGAGATCGCCGATCTCGACGACGACGCTGGTGAGGAGGGCGACGCTGGTGAGGAGGGCGGTCTGGTCATCGTCGAGGAGGGCCACGGGCCGGCGACTCGCCGGTGGGTGCGCTACGTCATGCCAGTGATGGTCGAGGTCGACTGTGACTCCGACCAGATCGCGCGGGTGGTGACGCTACCGGAGGAGATCCGCGAGGACCGTGACGACATGGGCCACTTCTGCGTCTACGACGAGAGGTTCGTCCGCCGTCACAGCGACTGGCAGCCCGAGGTCCACGCGCTGTGCGTCACCGAACCCCGCTGGGAGTCCCGCTTCAGGACAGGGCCTCCACGAAACTGGCCGCCGAGCCGCCGATGGGAAGAGGGCTTCGACCTGACCGAGGCCGATGACGCCTACTCCGAGACCAACCCCTACGCCGACCCGAAGTAGATGCATCCGCGACGGGCAAGGCCGGTGGCGGCTGAGCGCCAGCCTGGCCACCGCACAGGCCTGCGACCGGTAGGCCGACCAGACAGAACAGCGCGGCTATGCCTGGCCAGTTCTCAGAAACCTCCCATTGTCGGAGTAAGATCGACAAGCGGTCCCGGAGATCATCCCGACCCGAATTCTCTCCTCAGAACTCGGTCTCACGTAATCCTCGGTTCTGATGTGTTCTGAGAATTGCTTGTGACACGATGCGGGGGTGGCAAACTCTCCGTCACCACCGCCTGAACCGGCCTCGCGACGCGACGCCGACAACATCGAACTCCATCCGTGCCCCCGCTGCGGTGTCGACCCCGGCTCACCCTGCCGATCCCGGTCCGGCGCCGTCGCCGGCACCTACCACACCGGCCGCTTCACCAAAGTGGCGCGGCTGACCAAACTCCTGCGCATCCAGACTCCCGCCGACCGCCGCCCCGGCCAGCCCTGGCGGCCCGGCATCCCACCACCAGCGCCCATCCCTAACAGCGGTCCCACCGCCGACATCCGCATCGGCTACGCACGCTGCAGCACCCTGACCCAGGAGCTGCAGTCCCAGCTCGACGCCCTGGTCGCGCATGGCATCCCGCGCGACAAGATCTTCTCCGAAAAGATCAGCACCCGCGTGCGAGTCCGCCCCAAGTTCGAGGCCGCACTCGCGCTTGCCCGCGAGATCAAGGCCCACGCCCCGCACTGCAGGGTGATCCTCACCGTCTACGAGATGAAACGGCTCGGACGCGACGCTGCTGAGCTCACCGCCCTGGCCGACCACCTCACCGCGCACAGCTTGGTCCTGGAGATGCTCGCCGGACCCCTACCCGGCATCTACGACCCGACCGGGCCCGGCAGGATCCTGTTCGGGTTCTTCGCCGCCATGGCCGAAACCGAACGCGAGAATATCCGCGAGGCCACCCTGGAGGGTCTGGACTCCGCCGCCCGAAAGGGCAACCACGGCGGCCGCCCCGCCGTGATCACCGACGACATGCTGCACACCGTGCTCCGTCGCAGGGCCGCCGGAGAGTCGGTGGAGTCCATCCGCCCCGATCTGATCATCCCCACCGGTAAACGCAAGGGGCACAACCCGAGCCTGGCCAGCATCTACCGGGCCCTCGCCGAGCACGCCAAGGCCCAGGCCTACCCAGAAGCCGTCGCCCAGGCCCACTCCGACTTCGCCGCCCTCTTGCGACACGCCACCACCGTCAACACGGACACGACGTAGCAGGTGTTGACCTCACAGCCCGGCGGCGGCTACCGCATCACCACAGCTCACAGGCATATCCGACCAAAATTTTTTCGATGCTACGGGCACCCCGTTGACGGTTCTACCTGTCGTCAATCCCTGTCGTCAAACTGGACCGGATCGTATTGGATCGGGCCGCCGGTTTTCCCATGATCCGCGCGGTCGGATG
>JAFAXZ010000326.1 GCA_019240665.1 Pseudonocardiales bacterium
CGCCTTGGTGGCTGCCGCAGTGGACCAGTTGGGGCGAGTGACACTGACCTCGCGGGCGTTTCACCACAACCTGCTCGGCGCGTTCTGCCGGGAGCTTGCCCAGCTGACGGGAACCGAGATGGTGCTCCCCATGAACACCGGTGCCGAGACCGTCGAGTCTGCGATCAAAGTGGCCCGGCTGTGGGCTCACCGGGTCAAGGGTGTCCCGGACGGCACCGCCGAGATCGTGGTCACGAGGGGGAACTTCCACGGCCGCACCACCACCCTTGTCTCGTTCTCCACCGACGAGGTGGCCCGGGCTGGGTTCGGCCCGTTCACCCCTGGCTTCGTCGTGGTGCCCTACGGTGACCTTGACGCGCTACGGGGCGCGATGACGTCCCGGACAGCAGCGGTGCTCGTCGAGCCCGTGCAGGGTGAGGCGGGAATCCTGGTTCCGCCTCCGGGTTACCTGGCCGGAGCCCGCACGGCCTGCGATGACGCGGGCGCGCTGCTGATCGCCGACGAGATCCAATCCGGGCTGGCTCGCACGGGAGAGCTGCTGGCCCTAGACCATGAGGATGTGCGGGCCGACCTGTACACCCTGGGTAAAGCGCTGGGCGGGGGGATCCTCCCGGTCTCGGCCGTAGTGGGACGGCGCGCGGTGCTGGGTGTGCTGCGGCCCGGGGAGCACGGATCAACCTTCGGCGGCAACCCACTGGCCTGCGCAGTCGGTCGCGCTGTGATCACCCTCCTGGCGAGCGGCGAGTTCCAATCGCGCTCCCGAGAGCTGGGCGCGCACCTGCACACCCGTCTGCGCACGCTGGTCGGGCATGGAGTCGCGCAGGTCACTGGCCGAGGACTGTGGGCCGGCGTGCACATCGCTTCCGGTGGCCCAACCGGCCGGGTGGCGGCGGAGGCACTGCTTGCCCGCGGCGTGCTATGCAAGGAGACCCATGCCACAACATTGCGGATCGCTCCCCCACTAGTGATCACACGCGACGAGCTGGACATCGCCCTCGACGCCATCACCGACGTCCTCACGCACTGATCCCTAGCCGCCATTCGGCGCCGAATTATGATCGCACGGGGCATCCGGCAGCCATGTGGAGTCGAATCGCAGTCGGGTCACGGCAGGTTTACCGGGTGGCTGTCAACATCGCGATGCCGCCCCTACCTGGAAATGCGAGGAGAGTTCGTGCCCCACCGGATCCTGCGGTGTCTGGGGGTGCCGATGATGCTGCTGGCGGTGCTGATAGGCGGCTGCACCGCCGGGCCCTCGGACCGACCCGCGGTGGCGGTCCGGGACGCCAACCTCCCCCCGCAACGCATTCAGCAGACTCCGCCCAGCAGCCCGCCGCTGCCACCGGCCGGCGAGTACTACCGTAATTCGCTGCCCTGGCGGGACTGCACCGGCGCGATCAGCACTGCGCTCGGCATGGCAAGCCCGCGACGGGTGGAGTGCACCGAACTCCGGGTCGACACCACGGTGGCGACACCAGCGTTCGGGAATTTCCTCAAACTGGACCTCAGCAGGGTCGGCGACGGCCCCGCCCCGCTTGTGGTCCTCGGCGAAGCGTCCGGGGCGCCCGGAACGGTCCAGGCCGCCCAGCTGGCACAGCAGCTGCCGCCCGTCCTCCTAGACCGTTTCACCGTGATCGGGCTGGCCCGCCGTGGCACCGGTCCAAGCGAACCAGTGGACTGCATACCGAAGACCACCCGGAATCAGATCGTCGGCATCGATCCCGGCGCAGGCCAGGCCGGAGCGCTGGATTCGCTGCTCGACACCACCCGCGCCGCGATCCAAGCCTGTGTGCAAGACCTCGGCGAGGTGCTCACCACGATCACTTCCACGGGCACAGCTGACGACCTCGAGCAGCTCCGGGTTGCCCTGAACGCCCCAGTGCTCAACCTGATCTCTTACGGTGAGGCGTCCCGGGCGGTGACCGACTTCCTACGCCGGTATCCCAGCTCCGTCGGGCGGGTAGTGCTCGACGGAACTGTTGATCCAACCCTCGACGACGTCAGCGCAAGCGAGGCCACGCTGGTCGCCGCGGACGCTGGCTACACCGCATTCGCCACCGACTGCATGGCCCGGGGTTGCCCACTAGGATCCGATCCTCGCGGCGCCTTGGTGGCCCTGGCCGAGGCACTGCGTCGGACCCCGCTACAGGTCGGCTGGCAGCAGATCACTGCGGGCATCGCCTACCAAGCAGTACTCGAGACAGTCGGTGACCCCCAGCGCTGGCCGCTGCTGTCCCACGCGCTGGCGGCCGCCCGCGACGGGGACGGGGCCGAGCTGGCCGCGCTCGTGGCGCCAGTACTAGCGAAAGACCGCGGGCTGCCGGCCCGCTTTGACCCTGCCCTGGCGACGCACTGCAACGACACCCCCACCCGAGTGCCACCCGAGCGTGCCCAGCAGCTGGCATACCAGTGGCAGCAGCGCTCCGCGCTATTCGGGCCGTTGTTCGCGGCGCGGCTACTGTGGTGCAGCGCGTGGCCGGTGCCCTCGCCACCACCGGGAGGACCGGAGGACCGGGCGCTACCGCCGGTGCTTGTGGTGGCCACCACCGGCGACCCGGTGACCCCTGCCGAAGGAGCCAGGCGCACCGCGCAGTCGCTGCCCTCCGGAACGCTGGTGAGCTGGCAGGGCCAGGCGCATGGCGCGCTATCACGCAGCCCTTGCATCGTCGACCTGGTCACTCGCTTCCTGGTGGATGCCTCGATACCGAGGCAAGGCACACTGTGTCCACCGTAACTGAGTGTCCACCATAACTAAGTGTCCACCGTAACTGGGCGCAAGGAGGTGAACTCCAGGTCATGCCGTTGGCCTCGTCGGTCGATCAGCCGCCGTCCGCCATGCGGTCGATCGAGCTGTCCATCGGGGGTATGACGTGCGCAGCATGCGCGGCGCGGGTGGAACGCAAGCTCAACAAGCTTGACGGCGTGCACGCCAGCGTGAACTACGCGACGGAGAAAGCCAGCGTGGCGGCCTCCGCTGAGGTAGGGATCGCGGAGCTGATCGCTCAGGTGGAACGCGCCGGCTACCGCGCCGCGCCGATCGAGCCCGAACAGCCGACGCAGGACGGACTGACCGATGCGCCGGTTCGGTACCTGTTGCGTCGGCTGGTGGTGGCGCTGCTGCTCGGGGTGCCGCTGGGGGATCTGTCCATGACGGTGGTCTTTCTGCCCTCGTCGCGGTTCACCGGGTGGCAATGGGTACTGCTGGCGATGACCTTGCCGGTGGTGACGTGGTGTGCTTGGCCATTTCACCGCAAGGCCGTCGCCGCCGCGAGGCATGGTTCGACCTCGATGGACACTCTGGTGTCGTTGGGGATCACCGCAGCCAGCTGCTGGTCCGTCTACACCATGTTCGTCAATAACAGTACAGGACAACGGGGTGACAGCGGCTGGGGACTGATCTTCCGGCCCGCTGGCTCCATCTACCTCGACGTGGCCGTCGGCGTGACGATCTTTCTGCTCGGTGGACGGTTGTTCGAAGCGCGGGCCAAGCGGCGAGCCGGCGGTGCGCTGAGTGGATTGGCCAAGATCGGTGCGCGGAACGTGTCTGTACGGCGCGACGACGGGCAGGAGTACCGCATCCCGGTCGCGCAACTGCGTCTCGGTGATCACTTCGTGGTTCGTCCTGGCGAGACCATCGCGACCGACGGCGAGGTGGTACTGGGTCACAGCGGAGTGGACAGCAGCGCGCTCACCGGAGAATCGGCGCCCATCGAGGTGTCCGAGGGCAATCCGGTCATCGGCGGCACCATCGCCCGTAGTGGCCGGCTTGTTGTCCGCGCCACCGCAGTGGGCAAAGACACCCAGTTGGCTCAGTTGGTGCGGTTGGTCGAGCAGGCGCAGAACGACAAGGCCAGCGTCCAACGGCTCGCGGACCGCATCTGCGGGGTATTCGTTCCGGTTGTGCTCGCCTTGGCGGTCCTGACTTTCCTCGGGTGGCTGGTGATCGGCGGGTCGGTCGAGCATGCGTTCAGTTCGGCGCTGGCGGTGTTGATCATCGCTTGTCCGTGCGCGCTGGGCCTGGCCACGCCGACGGCTCTCATGGTGGCCTCCGGGCGCGGAGCGGAACTGGGCATCTTCATCAAGGGTCACCAGGCGTTGGAGTCGGCCAAGGCCATCGACACGGTGGTGTGGGACAAGACGGGAACCATCACCACTGGACGGATGGCGGTGATCGACGTTGCCCTGGTTGAGAGGACACCAGTTGAGAGGACACCAAGCGCGGAGGCCGAACTGGAAACGCTGCTGCGTCACGCCGGCGCCGTGGAGGACGCCTCCGAGCATGTCGTTGCAACGGCGATCAGCGCGCTGGCCCGAGCCGGGCTGGATGGAATCCCTCCGGTCGTGGACTTCACCAGCCTGTCCGGCCTCGGGGCCCGGGGTGTGGTCGACGGCCAGGAAGTGCTGGTCGGATCGGCGCGGCTGCTGGCTGCGCGCGGCATCTCGATGCCGATCGCGCTGGAGGAGCAGCGTGTCCGCTGGGAACAGCAGGGTTGCACGACCGTGGTCGTGGCCGCGGACGGTGTCGTAGAAGGCGCCTTCGCGCTGACCGACACGGTGCGGACCAGCGCGGCCGCGGCGATCAACGAGCTGCTCCGGCTCGGGCTGCGCACGGTCCTGCTCACCGGCGACAACGCGGCCACCGCTCGGGCGGTCGCCGCGCAGGTCGGCATCGATGAGGTCATCGCTGAGGTGCTGCCGGGTGACAAGGCCGCCGTGATCGAGGCGCTGCAGGCTCAGGGGCGCTCAGTGGCCATGGTCGGAGACGGCGTTAACGACGCGCCCGCGCTGGCCCGCGCCAACCTCGGCTTGGCGGTTGTCTCCGGCACCGACGTCGCACTCGGCGCCGCCGATCTGATCCTGATGCGCAACGACCTGAACGTCGTGCCCAACGCGATCAAGCTCGCCCGGAGCACCCTTCGCACCATTCACAGCAACCTCGCCTGGGCGTTCAGCTACAACATCGCCGCGCTGCCGCTAGCGGCCCTCGGCCTGCTCAATCCGCTGATCGCCGGGGGTGCCATGACGATCTCCTCGCTGTTCGTCGTGACGAACAGCCTCCGATTACGCAGGTTCGGGCGGGACCCGTTGGTTTGTAATTTTTGTCAGCCTTCGCACGCGGCTTACTGCTCGTGCCGCTGCTTCAGCCGATAACACGCTTCGCACGGGAGGGCTGCACCCGCACGGGCTCGCCGGGCATCTTGGGATACTCGGGTGGATAGGGCAGGTCCCCGAGACCGTGGTCGCGCTCGTCGCGCGCTGCCCAGTCCAACAACATTTCCAGGCCAAAGGCTTCGCCGTCCAGCTCGGCGTGCGGGTCACCCCGCTGCGCGAGCAGTGCGGGTACCGTGAGCACGTCGAAATCGTCCGGGTACACATCCGTCAGGTCTTCCCAGTGCACCGGCATCGACACCGTGGCGCGCGGGGTGCCGCGTACCGACCAGGCCGAGGCAATCGTGCGGTCCCGAGCTGCCTGATTGAAGTCCAGGAACACCCGCCGGCCGCGCTCCTCCTTCCACCACGACACGGTGGCCCGTTGCGGGATCCGCCGCACCACCTCCCGAGTCAGCGCGATCACTGCCCGGCGGACGTGCGCGAACGACCACTGCGGGCGGATCCGGACCGCGACGTGAATCCCCCGGCCCCCGGAGGTCTTGGGATAACCAACCAACCCCGCCGCGGCCAGCACCTCGCGCAGCACCTCGGCCACCACGACGGCATCGCCGAAGCCGGTCCCCGGCTGCGGGTCGAGGTCGACCCGCAGCTCATCAGGGTGATCCACCCGGGGGCGGCGCACCGGCCATGGGTGAAAGTCGAAGGTACCTAAATTCGCCGCCCAGGCGAGCACCGCAGGCTCGGTGGGGCACACCTCGCGGGCAGTGCGTCCAGACGGGAAGGTGATCTCCACCGTATCTACCCAGGCCGGGGCCCCGCGGGGAACCCGCTTGGCGTAGAAGGCCTCCCCCCTCACCCCATCCACGAAGCGCTTCAGCGTGACCGGACGCTGCGCGAGCACGCTCAGCAGCGGCTCGGACACCGTGAGGTAGTACTCCACGATCTGCCGCTTGGTGATGCCGCGCTCCGGGAAATACACCTTGTCTGGGTTGGACACCCGCACGGCGCGTTCGCCCTCCGGGCCGGGCACCGTGAGCTCCAGCTCGTCACCGCTGCCCACGAAGAAGAAAACTACCGCCCGGGTAGCGTGTTGACTATGGAACCGGTTGAGGGGATGACGCCCAAGGTCGTCAAGTCTGACGCCCAGTGGCGCGAACAGCTCACCCCGCAGGAGTACGCTATCTTGCGCAGGGCAGCCACCGAACCCCCGGGAACCGGCGAGTACGAACACACCAAGACCCGCGGAGTGTACGAGTGCCGGGCCTGCGGAGTAGAGCTGTTCCGCAGTGAGCACAAGTTCGAATCGCACTGTGGATGGCCCTCGTTCTTCACGCCGCTGGCCGGCGACGCGGTGCTGCTGCGCGAGGACCACAGCTTGTTCTCCACACGCGTCGAGGTGCTCTGCGCCACCTGCCACAGCCACCTCGGGCACGTCTTCGAGGGTGAGGGTTACGAGACCCCCACCGATCAGCGCTACTGCATCAACTCGATCTCGCTACGGCTGGTGCCCGACGACGGCCAGCCCACCAGCTAAAGCACCCAATTAGGGCAGCGCAGCGGCCAGCTCGGCGACAGGCACCCGGGGACCGGTGAAGAACGGTACCTCTTGGCGGACGTGCCGCCGGGCCCGGCTGGCCCGCAGCGAGCGCATCAGGTCGACGATGCGATGCAGCTCGTCGGCCTCGAACGCGAGGATCCACTCGTAGTCCCCCAGCGCGAACGAGGCGACTGTGTTGGCCCGCACGTCGGGATAGTCGCGCGCTTGCATGCCGTGCTCAGCGAGCAGCTCGCGGCGCTGCGCATCGGGCAGCAGATACCACTCGTAGGAGCGCACGAACGGGTAGACGCAGACATACCGTTTAGGCTCCTCACCGGCCAGGAACGCCGGCACGTGACTCTTGTTGAACTCCGCGGGGCGGTGCAATGCCACCGTCGACCACACCGGCAGGCTGGCCCGGCCCAGCGCGGTGGCGCGGCGCAACTCAGCGTACCCAGACTGCAGCGCCTCGATCTCCTCAGCGTGCCACCAAATCATCCAGTCCGCGTCGGCGCGCAGGCCAGCGAGGTCGTAGACTCCGCGTACCACCACGCCCTTGCCCGCCAGCGCCTCAAGGTAGTGCTGCGCCTCATGGGCGGGCTCAGTGCGGTCGGTGGGCAGCCGTCCGGGCTCGACCCGGAAAACCGACCACATGGTATAGCGAATGGTGGAGTTCAGCGCGGCGTAGTCCAAGCGGGTCATGACCCCATCGTGCCACCGCGCGCTGCGGCTGGTGCGTTGACGCCGTTCAGGTACTCAGCGATGCGGCGGGCGGCGGCGTCAGCGGTCGCGATGCAGGCGGGCAGGCCAACCCCGTGCAGGGTGGCGCCGGCAACCGCGAGACCAGCTGACCCGGATACGTCCCGCTCAAGGGCAGCGACGGCGTCCAGGTGCCCAGGCGCGTATTGCGGCAATCCACCGCCCCAGCGGGCCACCACGGTGGCCACCGGCGCGGCGGTGATCCCGGTGAGTGCGGCGAGGTCGGCGCGCACCGCGTCGAGGAGCTCCGCGTCGTCACGTTGCAGCACCCGGGCCTCGCCGTGGCGGCCCAGCGAGGCCCGGACCAACAGCACGTGCTCGGAGCGGGCATGCGCCCACTTGCGCCCGGAGAAGGTGAACGCCTTGACCGACAGTGGTGGCTCGCTTAGGGCCTCGCTCGCAGCGACCAGCACGCCGGAGACCTCTGGCAGCGCCTGCGTGGCGGCCAGCGGCAGCGCGAGCCCAACCACCGCGCAGGAGGCAACTTCAACCCGGCCCGCGGCGGCCGAGGCGACAGGCAACGGATCAGCCAGCAGCCGCCGCAAGGCGGGGGCCGGGACGGCGAGCACCACAGCGTCAGCGTCGAGATACTCGGCCCCGGCAGTCCCGAGAAGGTGACTGCCCAGCTCCAGCCGCCAGCCCTCGGGAATGCGGGCCAGCCCGCGCACCGGTAACCCGAGCCGCAGACGCACCGCCGCGGCGGCCACCAGCGCGTCCACCAGAACGCTGAGCCCGCCGCGCAGCGTGCCGAACACCGGAGACCGGCCGCCGCCGGGAGGCGAACCGGAAAACAGCACAGCACTGGCCGCGGCGAGCAGTGACCCGGCGCCACGGTCTAGCGCGGTAGCCACCGCAGGCAACGTCGCACGCAGCCCCAGCGCGTCGGCGCGCCCGGCGTACACCCCCCCCAGCAGCGGGTCGACCAGCCGATCGACCAGCTCGTCACCGGCCCGCTTCCGCAGCAACATTCCAACCGCAGCGTCCTGCCCCGGCTCCCAGCACAGCGGCACCGTGGGTTCCGCAGCCACTCGCGCCGCGCCTGGCGCGGACAGCAGGCCTTCGACGTCGGTAGCCGCGCCGGGCAGGCCCAGCACGGTACGGGTGGGCAGCGGCAGAGTACGGCCACCACCCCGCACTGTGGGAGCCGCCGGGGTGGGGTGCGTCAGTTGCCCACCGAGCCCCAGTTCCGCAACCAGCCCGACCGCCTCCGGCCGGCGCACGAGGAAAGCTTCCGCGCCCACATCGAGCGCGACGCCACCGAGCTCGACAGTACGCAGCGCACCGCCGAGCCGCTGCGAACCCTCGACGAGCACGATCTCGGCGGCCGGGCCGAGCAGCGTACGCAACCGGTACGCCGCGACCAGCCCGGAGATCCCTCCACCGACCACAGCAACGCGGGAAGCGGCGACCCCGGAAGGGACGACCCGCGAAGGATGAGTGCTGCTCACCGCGAGTGCGCCAGCTCCACGATGCGAGTCAGCATGTCCGGGTCGGTTTCCGGCAGGACACCATGACCGAGGTTGAGCACATGAGCGTCAGCCGCGCCCCCCTCAGTGATCACCCGGCGCACCTCTCGCTCGACGGCCGGCCACCCGGCTAGCAGAATTGCCGGGTCGAGGTTGCCCTGAAGCACAGTAGTGCCATGCGGTCGGGCGGCCCGCACGCGCTGCGCAGCGACGTCCAGGGAGATCCGCCAGTCCACCCCGACGACATCCGCGCCGGCTTGGACCATCGCGCCGAGCAGCTCCCCGGTGCCCACCCCGAAGTGGATCCGCGGCAAGCCGGTGCCAGCCAAGCCCGCCAGCACCCACGCCGAGTGCGGGAGCACGAACTGCCGGTAATCCCGTTCCGACAGTACGCCTGCCCAGGAGTCGAATAGCTGAACCGCGTCCACCCCAGCGGCTGCCTGCACCCCAAGGAAGGTCAGGGTGAGCTCGGCGAGCCGGCCCAGCAGCGCGTGCCAGACTTCGGGCTCGGAGTGCATAAGCGCCTTGGTGCGCTCGTGGTGCCGACTCGGCCCGCCCTCGACAAGGTAGGAAGCAAGGGTGAACGGGGCCCCGGCGAAGCCGATCAACGGGGTTTGACCGAGCTCGGCGACCAGCAGCCGCACCGCGGCGGCAACCGGCTCGACCGCATCGGGGTCCAGTACCGGCAACGCCATGACGTCGGAGGCGTTACGCACCGGGCTGTCCACCACCGGACCGGTGCCCGGCACGATGTCCAGTCCGACTCCGGCGGCGTGCAGCGGCACCATAATGTCGCTGAACAGGATCGCAGCGTCCACTCCGTACCGGCGCACGGGCTGCAGCGTGATCTCGCACGCTAGCTCGGGAGTCATGCAGGCCTGCAGCATCGGCTGCTCAGCTCGCAGCTCACGGTACTCAGGCAACGACCGCCCGGCCTGCCTCATAAACCACACCGGCAGACGATTCGGGCGCTCACCCCGGGCGGCGACCAGCAGCGGTGCGTCGGGAAGCAGCCGGCGGGGAGTGGCCGGTGCGCCTGTCTTGGTCATCTCAGCCACTATCGTCGCACGGGTTGGCCCAGGGCTGTGGAACCAGCCCCCTCTCCAACGCTCTGGGCAGCGGCGTTTCGACGAGACTGTCGGTGAGGATCCTCCTACAGTTGGCGGCTGTGCCCGATCTGGCGGATGCCCCGGAGATTTTCCGCAACGCAGTAGCCTCGCTCAGCGCAGTGCGGCCTCGCCCCGAGATGCGGTTCGAGCCGGTCCCGGCCCCGCGCAGACTTGCGCCTTGGACATACGCCTGGGGTCTTGAGCTTTCCGGCGCTGGCCACGCGTCGGCAACCGGTCGGCTTGTGCTCCTGCACGACCCGGCGGGTCAAGACGGCTGGAACGGCACCCTGCGGCTGGTCGGCTTTGTCCGCGCCGAGCTGGACGTCGAGTTGGCTGGTGACCCCCTGCTCCCAGCGGTGAGCTGGTCCTGGCTTGCCGACGCGCTGGGCAGCTCAGGCGCCGAGCACACCGCCCTCGGGGGCACCGTCACCCAGTCCTCGTCATTCCGGTTCGGCACTATTGCGGGACCTGAGCGGGCCAACGACATCGAGTTGCGGGCATCGTGGACCCCGGTTGGCGACAGCCTGATGGCGCATGCCGAGGCTTTCTGTGAACTCATGGCGGCAGCCACCGGGCTCCCGCCGGTCGGGGTGGTAACCCTCGGTAAGCGGCTCGATTAAAGAGTCGCCGGGCCCAGCCCTCACGGGGAGCTGGCGTTATGCGTTAAATAGAGGAAATCGTCCAGCATGGCACTGGCGTTAGCTCGTCTTCTCAAGTCTCGCCTGATTGGGCGACCGCCGATGGCGGCTTTCGGGCAGATCGGCAAGAAGGTTTCCACCGGGCCCCCCGTTAGGCCGCTCGGGCAGATAGTCTGCCCCGTACGACACCATCCTCGCTCGAGTGGCGGCGCGGTTACTCGAACGGGGTCCCGGTGCGGTCGGGGGCACGACCGACTCCAGGGAGGTAGCTACGTGGCTGCTGTCGGATACGGCGCGGCCGTCAGGTCGGCGCCATCCGGCGCCGTGCCGGCGTCATTGGTCCCGCATCCGCGGGAGGAACTGTTTACGGTGCTGGTGGTCGATGACCATCCGTTACTGCGTGAGGCCATCGCCTCACGTTTGGTGACAATGGGAGCCGTCACCGTGCATGAGGCCGCATCGCTAGCCGAGGCCAGGACACGCGCCCTGGCCTCGGGCCCGTGCGATTTGGCCATACTTGACCTGACCCTGCCTGACGGGAGCGGACTCGACCTGATTGGTGAGCTGCGCGGATGGGGCTGGACCCGCATCGTGGTACTGGCCTCATCCGACGACCCGCACGCCGTACGTACGGCGTTTCAGACTGGCGCGCAGGCCTACCTGCTCAAATCGGCGTCCCCTTCGGTGGTCACCGACGGCGTGCGCCGAGTGCTCGAAGGCGGGGTATACGCCGACCCGACGGTGGCGCCGATCCTCGCGTCGGGCACCCGGGTAGCAGGAACCGACAACACGCCGCGCGAACTGTCTGCCAGGGAGGTGGAAGTGCTCCAACTGGTCGCCGACGGCCAATCCAACAAGGAGATCGGCGAGGCGCTGAGCCTGTCCGCGCTCACCGTCAAGAGCCATCTCTCCCGGATCGGACGCAAGCTCGGCACCGGTGACCGAGCGCAGATGGTCGCCCTCGCGATGCGTGCGGGGGTCATCCGCTGACCGAGACCACTCCGGTCCCGTTGCTGGAACCGGCCGCCGGGGTGCCACCGATCGTCGCCTCCGCGGGGGCCTTGGACGCCGCAGTCGCGGTGCTCGGCCGCGGCACCGGCCCAGTAGCCGTGGATACCGAACGCGCATCGGGCTATCGCTACTGGCAGCGCGCCTATCTAGTACAGCTCCGGCGAGAAGGCGCGGGCACGGTGCTCATTGACCCGATCGGTCTTGATGGCCTGTCCGAACTGGCCGACGTGCTCAACCCGCTGGAATGGGTGCTCCACGCCGCTTCCCAAGACCTGCCCTGCTTGGCCGAACTGGGGCTGGCGCCCGCCGTGATATTCGACACCGAGCTGGCCGCCCGGCTGGCCGGACTCGAGCGGGTTGGCCTGGCGGCACTGGTCGAAGAACTGCTGGGCTACCACCTGCAGAAGGGACACGGCGCCGCTGACTGGTCTCGCCGGCCGCTGCCCGCGGAGTGGTTGACCTACGCCGCGCTCGATGTCGAGCTGCTGCTGCCGCTGCGGACCGCGATCGCCGCTGAACTGGATGCCCAAGGCAAGTCAGGCTGGGCTGTGGAGGAGTTCGAGACCGTGCGCAACGCCGGCCCACCCGTCCCGCGGACTGACCCTTGGCGGCGGACCTCGGGGATGCATCGCATCCACAAGCCCCGCGAATTGGCCACGGTGCGTGAGCTGTGGCACGCCCGCGACCAGCTGGCCCGGCAGCGGGACATCGCCCCGGGTCGGGTGCTGCCCGATGCCGCGATCATCGACGCAGCGCTGGCCGACCCGCCGGATGAGGCCGCGCTGCTGTCCCGGCCGGTGTTCAATGGCCGCTCGCAGCGCCGGCACGTCAAGACTTGGCTGGCCGCGATACAGGCCGCGAGGGTCCTGCCAGCCAGCGAGCTACCATCGCTGCGCGCCCAAGGGGGGGGTCCACCTCCGCTGAACCGCTGGCAGGACCGGGATCCGGCCGCGGCGGTCCGGCTCACGGCGGCGCGGGCAACGCTGACCAAGATTGCCGAACACTACCGGCTGCCGTTGCAGAACCTGCTGGCACCCGACGTGGTCCGCCGGTTGTGCTGGGAGCCCCCTGAACCGCTCGATGCCGCTGCGGTGCAACGGGAACTCGTCGCTGGTGGGGCACGGCCGTGGCAGTGTGAACTGACCGCGCACCCCCTCGCGACGGCCCTCACAACAGCCCCCAAGTAGCCCTCGAAGCCTCCAAGTAGCCCCTCGAGTACCACCTATGCAGCTGGCAGGTGCACCGTCACGATGAGCCCACCGCCGGGGACGGGTTCGGCGTGCACCGTGCCAGCGTGCGCGGCCACCACGGCGCGGACGATCGACAGGCCCAATCCGGCTCCGTCGTGGGCGGTCCGAGCCACTCCGCCGCGGTGGAAGGGTTCGAACAGCTCAGTCACCACCTCGGGCGCAACCACCTCGCCTGAACTGCTGACCCGCAGCGTCGCCTGCGGTCCCGCCAGGCCCGTGCAAACCTCCACCCAGCCGCCGCCCACGTTATGCCGCACCGCGTTCTCTACCAGGTTGCCCACCACCCGTTCCAGCAGCGCGGGGTCACCCACCGTCAACGCCGGCGTCATCCGCGTGGTCACCCGCAAGCCCTGACTGCGGGCCTCGGGCGCGACGATCCGCAGGGCGGCCTCAACCAGGCTGGCCAGGTCGGTCAGCTCCCGGATCCGAAGCGCGCCGCCCTCGGTCCGGGCCAGCACCAACAGGCCGTCTACCAGCTGCTGGGCCCGCAACGTCGCGTCCCGGATCACCGTGGCCATGCGGCGCAGCTCGGCGGTGTCCGCAGCGGGATCCGCCAGCGTAACGTCCACTTCGGTACGCACGACTGTCAACGGGGTCCGCAGCTCGTGGCTGGCGTTCGCGACGAATCGGCGTTGCGCCTGGAACGCGGCTTGCAGCCGGTCAAGCATCGCATCGAAGGTGTCGGCTAGCTCAGCCACCTCGTCCCGCGGCCCGGGCAGCCGCAGCCGCTCGTCCAATGACTCAGCGGAGAGCCGGCGCGCGGTGGCGGTCACGTCATGCAACGGCCGCAACACCTGGCCGGTGATCACCCAAGCCAGGAGCACGGTCGCGGTCACCGCAAGCAGGAAGGCCACCGACCCGGCCTGCAGCACGCGCTGCCTGGCGGCCTGCTGCAGGGCCTCCCCGAGCTGGCGGGCGGCCACCGGCACACCATTAACCTGCACAGTACTGCCCGGCGGCAAGTCCGGCACCGCGGCCACCACCCCGCCGACCAGTAGCCAGCCTAACCACAGCAGCAGCGCGCTCACCGCCGCCGACAACCCAGTGGCGAGCAACGTGAGCCGGGCCCGCAGTCCTGGCCCGCGGCGAGGCCTCACCAACCACTCAGCCGAGGGCAAGATCAGCACTCGGCACTCGGTAACCGGACCCGACCACGGTCTCGATGATGCCGGGCTCGCCGAGCTTCTTGCGCAAGGTCATCACGGTTACCCGCACCGTGGTGGTGAACGGATCGGCATTCTCATCCCATACCCGATCCAGCAGCTCCTCGCTGCTGACCACCCCGCCTCCGGCGGCAATCAGCACCTCGAGTACCCCGAATTCTTTTCGAGTGAGGTCGACCGGCGAGCCAGACCGGCTGACGGTGCGCCGGGACGGATCGAGCACCACATCACCGGCGCTGAGCACCGGGGGCACCGCGGGCGTGGCGCGGCGACCCAACGCGCGCAGCCGGGCCACTAGCTCCGGGAACGCGAACGGCTTGGACAGGTAGTCGTCGGCTCCCAATGACAGTCCAGCCACCCGATCGGACACGGTGCCGCTGGCCGTGAGCATCAGCACTCGAGTCACCGCCCCGGATCC
>JAFAXZ010000019.1 GCA_019240665.1 Pseudonocardiales bacterium
AGAGGTTGCCGCGACGGGCCTGCTCACGCTCGACGGCCTCGAACAGGGCCTTGATGTTGTTCTTGCCGAAGCCCAGCGAACCGTGCCGCTCGATGAGCTCAAAGAACACCGTGGGGCGGTCCTGGACCGGCTTGGTGAAAATCTGCAGCAGGTAGCCGTCCTCATCGCGGTCGGCGAGAATGCCTAGCTCCCGCAGGGTCCGGAGCGGCACCCGAGTCTCGCCGACCCAGTCACCGAGTGCGTCGTAGTAGGCATCGGGTGTGTTGAGGAACTCCACACCCATCTCGCGCATCGCCCGGACGCTGGCCACGATATCGTCGGTGGCCACCCCGATGTGCTGCACGCCGGGTCCGCAGTAGAATTCGAGGTACTCATCGATCTGAGAACGCCGTTTACCCACCGACGGCTCGTTCAACGGGAACTTCACCCGGTGATTTCCGCTGGCGACCACCTTGGCCATCAACGCGGAGTACTCAGTAGCGATGTCTTCACCGATGAACTCCCTGAGGTTGGTGAAGCCCATCACTCGGTTATAGAAGCTGACCCATTCTTCCATTCGGCCGAGTTCAACGTTGGCCGCGCAATGGTCGAGGGCCTGAAAATACTGTGCCGGGTGGTGGGCCGGCTTGCCACGGAAGATCGGCTCGGCGGCGACGAAACCGGGGAGGAACACCCCGGAATAGCCGGACCGGTCAATCAATGTATGTCGGGTCTCGCCGAAGCAGGCGATAGCGGCAGACCGGACGGTGCCGTGTTCGTCGCTCGTGTCGTTCGGCTCCGCCACTACGGTTGCACCCTGAGTAAGCGCGTGCTCGATCGCCCGATCCACGTCGGGCACCTCCAAGGCGAGGTCGACCACACCGTCACCGTGGATCCTGACGTGGTCACCCCCGGGCATCCCGGGGCGCGCGTCACCGGCCAAGACAAAGCGGGCCCGCCCGGACCTGAGCACATACTCCACGTGTTCACGGTGGCCAGTCTCCGGACCGCGGTACGCCACGCAGGTCATCCCGAACGCGGTGGAGTAGTAATACGCCGCCTGACGGGCATTGCCGACCGCGAAGCGCACGTAATCCATGTCAACTACCGGGAACGGATCGGCGGCCGGGTCGTGGGCGACGGCGCCGACCAGCGCCTCCAGGCAGACGTCCTCGCCGCGCTGCCGAGTCTCGGTCATCTGTCCTCCTGGTCGATGTTTGGCGTGACCTCCGAGCCAGCCGGGCTGTTCCTGCCATTGAGAAGAGCAGGTTCACATCAGGGAGATACCGCGAATGGCCATCACGACGGTGCGTAGGCATGTTGACACGCAATGTATACAAACAAGGAAATCACGCGAACTGGTGAAGCGGCGGACCCGCCGCCGGTGAGACACCCATGCTCAGCCCGCTCCCAGGCGATGACGGTCAACAGCCACCGACGCCATCCGAACCACCTGCGCGAGTGGCGCTGCACTTCGCCGCCACGCTGAGGCCCGGGGCGGGGGTAAGCCGCGTTACACGGCCCAGTACGTGGACGTGAAGGGCCGTGAGCGCTCAGCCGGAACCTTCGACACCCGCAAGGAGTCGGACAAGGCGTGGCAGCGGCCCAGGGCCGCGTGGGTGCTCGAGACGAATGATCGACGTCCTACCCGAGCACGTAAGGGCGTGGCTCGCCACACTGTTGACCAACGGTGTTACGGCCGCGACCATCGCGCGCAATCAAGTGATCTTGAGCGCTATCTTCACGACCACGCTAAATGATCAAATCACCTTCGTGTATCCCGGCAAGGGGATGAAAACTCCGCCCTTTCCGGTCAAGCCTCGGGTGATCATCACCCCAGAAATTGAGCTGACGCAGGAGCAGCGGCTCCATCGCAGCATCTGCACCATCTCCGCAGAATTCACACGCCCTAGGCCAGTCAAACGACACAAAGTCCTTGATCGACGATCTTGATCGACAATACGGTGGTGGCCCGTGAACCGTTCCGGTTATGATAGAGACCGGGTTGCTTACACTTCGACCATGTTAGCAGGTTCGTTCTTCATATGGAAGGCGGCTTCGTACTCGACCGGTGGCATGTTTTGACAGGAGCCGTGGATGCGCCGGTGGTTGTACCAGTCCACCCATTCGAACGTCGCGAGCTCGACGTCGTCCCGTGCGCGCCACGGTCCTTTACGGTTGATAAGCTCGGTCTTGTAGAGACCGTTGACGGATTCCGCGAGTGCGTTATCATAAGAGTCCCCGACGCTGCCGACCGACGGCGTGGCGCCGGCCTCGACGAGGCGTTCGGTGTAGCGTATTGACGTGTACTGTGATCCTCGGTCACTGTTAAACCGAAATCGGTTTAACAGTGATTATGCCGAGGTTTGTGTTAAGCCGAGGAATCGCGGTCTTGCCTGCGTGTGAGGACGGGCCGGTCTGATTCCTCGGCTTAACGTTGAGCTGGCTCGTGGCTAGCGTCCGCCGTGTCCTGCATTCGATGCGGAAGGAGACGGTGATGGATGCGACGGTCGGACAGCTCGGTGACGTGGTGATCGATGCGCTGCGGGCGGCGGGCTACGTGGAGTCCACGATCGGGCAGTACGAGAAGACGATCAGGTACCTGAATGGGTTCGTGGTTGACCGCGGCGGGGTTTATACGCCCGCGTTGGGAGCTGCATTCGCCGCGATGACGACCAGCCCCCGGACGGGCAGGTTCAGCGCGCAGCGGCGGTTCGACTACCGTCGGCTGGTCACGCTGTTCGATGCCTACCTCGCCACCGGGGTGGTGGACCTGTCGGTGCGCAGGCGGGGCGGCGGCGGCCCTTATCCACAGGCCCCTGCGTTCACAGCGCTGGACGCCGCGTGGGAGGCGGACATGGACGCGCGTGGCCTGGCGCCGGCCACCCGATCCGCCTACGGCCGGGTCGCGCGCGGCTACCTGACGTTTCTGGAGTCACGCGGGATCCGCGATCTCGACGCGGCCGACGCGGCCAGCGTGCTCGCGTTCCTGGTCTCGCTCTCGGGCCGGTGGGCGGCTTCCTCGCTGTTCTGGGTGGTGTCGAACTTCCGCCCGTTCCTGACGTTCACGCACCGGTCCGAGCTGGTCGAGGCGGTGGGTCTGGCTGGGGTGAAACGCTCCCACCGGATCCTGCCCGTTCTCGACGACGAGGACCACGCCCGGGTGGTGCACGCGTGCACCACAGGGAGGGTCGGCGCCCGGGACGCCGCGATCACCCTGCTGGCGCTGACGACCGGGCTACGTGCCTGCGACCTCGTCGGGCTGCGCCTGAGCGATATCGACTGGCGGGCAGGCACGATCGGGATCGTCCAGCAGAAGACCCGCAACCCGCTGACCCTGCCGCTGGCGCCGCTGGTGAGTGCCCGGCTCGCCGACTACGTCCTGCACGCGCGGCCCGTCTCGGACGACGATCACGTGTTCCTACGCTGCAAGGCTCCGCACACGAGGCTGGCCGACCACGCCTCGATCTACCGGGTGACCGCGACGACATTCCGCGCAGCCGGGGTGACCGATGTGAAGGTCGGCACCAGCCTGCTGCGGCACAGTGCCGCCTCCCGGCTGCTGCGGGCGGCTGTCCCGCTGCCGACGATCTCGACGGTACTCGGCCATGCCAGCTCGGAGTCGACCAACGTGTACCTGAGCGTGGACCAGGCGCGTCTGCTCGAGTGCGTGCTGCCGGTCCCGGCAGGAGCACGGCCATGACCTCGCAGGGGTTCGTCAGCGTGTTCGCGCCGCAGCTCGAGGCCTACCTGGCGTTCAAGCAGGCGATGGGCTGCTACGGCACTTCCCGGATCTGGTATCTGCGTCAGTTCGACACCTACTGCGCCCGCCATGGCCGGACCGTGTTCGACCGCGAGACCGTCGAGGGATGGGTGAGCGAACAACTGGCCCGGTCCGGCCGGTACCGGTCCTGGATGTCCTACCTCCGCGACCTCGGCCGGTGGTTGCGGGCCCACGGACACACCGATGCCTACGTGCTGTCCGACCGGTGGAAAGCCAGGTTCGTTCCCGCCCACCCGTACCTGCTCGGCACCGAGGAGATCGACCGGTTCTTCACCGCCGCGGCACACCTTGACGTGTTCTCCCCGTGGCGGTGGCAAGCGGTCGCGTTCTTCACCCTGATGCACTCGTGCGGGCTCCGCACCGGCGAGGCCCGTGCCCTGGCCGCCGAGCAGGGCGACCTGCGCGCGGGGCACCTGGACATCATCTGGGCCAAGGGCAACCGTAGCCGCCGGCTGCCCGTGACCGAGCAGGTGCTCGACGTGCTGGCCGCGTGCGATAAGGCATCACGTGACCAGTTCCCGTCGCGGGCAACGTTCTTCGTCTCCGCGAGAGGCAACCCGGTCACCGCCGCGGCGGTCGGGGTCATCTTCAACCGGATCTGGGACCAGGCCGGACTGCCCCGGGCCACGGACGGTCCCCGGCCTCGTCCGTACGACTTCCGGCATCACTTCGCCTACGCCAACATCGAACGGTGGATGAGCCACGGCGCGGACGTGACCGCGCTGCTGCCCTACCTGTCGCGCTACATGGGGCACACGGGATTCAAGTCCACCTTCTACTACGTGCACACCTCGCCCGACTTCATGCGCGGCTACGCCGACCTCGCCACGGCCGACGCGTCGCTGCTGCCGGAGGTCGGGTTCGAATGAAACGCGACCCGGACACCGACGCCCCAAACCTGTTCGCCTTCGCCAGGGACTACCTGCACGGCTACCTACCCAAGGCGCGCGGGCTGTCCCCGAAATCGATCCAGGCCTACCGGATCAGCCTGGAGTGCTTCCTTGGCTACCTGACCGAGGCCGAGGGCATCGACCGCGCCCAAGTCGGCTTCGAGCACTTCGACCGGGTCCACCTGAAGGCCTGGCTGGCCTGGATGCACGAGCAGCGCCACTACGCGCCCAGGACGATCGCGCTGCGGCTGACCGCGATCAAGACGTTCCTGGCCTACAGCGGCCACGAGGACATCACCCTGATCGCGCTCAGCCAGGCCGCGAAGGCCCTGCGGGCCCCGGCCAGTCCCCGAACACCAATCGAGTACCTGACCGAGCCGGAAACCCGGGGCGGTGCTGGCCGCGCACACCGGCCTCACCACGAAGTCACGGCGGAACCGGATGCTGCTGATCCTGCTCTACAACACCGCCGCCCGCGTCAGCGAGATCACCGAGTTGACGCTGCACGACCTAGCCCTGACCCCACCCGGACACGTCATCCTGACCGGGAAGCAGAACAAGACCCGCACCATCCCGATCAGCAGCACGACGATCGAGCACCTGCGCGTCTACCTGGCCGAGTTCCACCCGAACCACGCCCAGCTGCCCGCGACCCGGCCCCTGTTCTACAGCCGACACCACGGGCACCCGAGCAAGCTCTCGACCGACACCATCGCCGCCGTGCTCAAGACCGCCGCCCGCACCGCCCGCAAGGACTGCCCGACCCTCCCGGAGAACATCCACTGCCACATGCTGCGCAAGACCAAGGCCATGGACCTCTACCAGCACGGCATCCCACTGCCGATCATCATGCGGCTACTCGGCCACGAGAACACCTCCACCACCTCAGCGTTCTACGCGTTCGCAACCCTCGACATGATGCGCGACGCCATCAACGCGGCCACCCCCGCCATCAACGCCGCACCCGCCGAACAACTCACCGAGCAGACCCTCCACGCGCTCTACGACCTCCGATAGCGCCAATCGTTAAGCCGAGGAATCAGACCGGCCCGTCCTCACACGCAGGCAAGACCGCGATTCCTCGGCTTAACACAAACCTCGGCATAATCAGAATGGTGCACGAGACCGTCCAACGGGCCGCCGTTGCGGCCCCAGATGGCCATCTCCAGAGCATCGAGAGGAAGGTCAGCGCGCATCGACGTATCGAGTCTCCACCCCACAATTCGCCGGGAGAAGACATCGGTCACAAAGGCGACGTAGACCATGCCCGACCAGGTCGGGACATACGTAATGTCAGCCACCCACAATGCGTTTGGCCGATCCGCGGTGACCTGGCGCTCGACCAAGTCAGCAGGCCGCGCGGCGTGGGGGTCCGCCCGGGTCGTGCGGGGCCGTCCGCCGCCGCGCAGGGCACCGACCAGCCTGTCGGCGCGCATGAGCCGCTCGACCGTGCACCGCGCCACTGCGATCCCGTCCCGGTTAAGCTGACGCCATACCTTCCGCGCCCCGTACACTTCGTAATT
>JAFAXZ010000037.1 GCA_019240665.1 Pseudonocardiales bacterium
GCGCCCCGAACGCACCCGGGACGCGTGCGCCCCAGCTTACGACTTCCGGCCGCTTTTCGGGCGCTTCCCGCCCCATGGATGTGGCACCTTAGGCGTACGTTCCGACGACGGCGGCGCCCAGCCCGAGCAGCTCCACCGAGCGTTCGCGCATCTCCACCTTGCGGACCTTGCCGGTGACGGTCATGGGGAACTCCTCTACCACGTGCACGTACCGAGGGATCTTGTAATGCGCCAGCTTGCCGACGGCGTAGTCGCGTAGTGCCTCGGCGGTGAGTTCAGACGCACCCGGCCGCAGCCGCACCCAGGCGCACAGCTCCTCACCGTAGCGCGCGTCAGGCACGCCGATCACTTGCGCATCGAGGATATCCGGATGAGTGTAGAGGAACTCCTCAATCTCCCGCGGGTAGACGTTCTCGCCGCCGCGAATGACCATGTCCTTGATGCGCCCGGTGATGTTGAGGTAACCCTCGGGGTCCATGACCGCGACGTCCTCGGTGTGCATCCAGCGAGCCTGGTCAATCACCTCGGCGGTCTTGTCGGGCTGCTCCCAGTAGCCGAGCATGACCGAATATCCGCGGATGCACAGTTCGCCCGGGGTTCCGCGCGGGACCGTCAAGCCGGTGTCCGGGTCGATGATCTTTACTTCGAGGTGCGGGTGTACCCGGCCCACCGTGGACACCCGCCGCTCCAGCGTGTCGTCCGCCCAGGTCTGGGCGGACACCGGGGAGGTCTCGGTCATTCCATAGCAGATGGTCACCTCGGTCATGCCCATCCGCTCGACGACCTGCTTCATTACCTCCACCGGGCACGGCGAACCCGCCATGATCCCGGTTCGCAACGACGACAGGTCGTGGGGCTGGAAATCGGGCTCAGGCGAACTCATGTGGGCCAGCATGGCGATGAACATCGTGGGCACCCCGTACAACGAGGTGCACCGTTCCTGCGCGACGGCCGACAGGGTCGCCGCCGGCTCGAACGACGGCGCCGGATATACCAGGCAAGCGCCGTGCGAGGTGGCGGCCAGGTTGCCCATCACCATGCCGAAACAGTGGTAAAGCGGCACCGGCAGGCAGATCCGGTCCGCCTCGGTATAGCCGCACAGCTCACCGACAAAGTAGCCATTGTTGAGGATGTTGTGATGCGACAGCGTGGCACCTTTGGGAAAGCCGGTGGTGCCCGAGGTGTACTGGATGTTGATCGGGTCGTCCGGGGACAGCGTCGCCTGCTTGCCGGCAAGCAGTGACGCAGCACCGCTCCGCACCGGTAGCGCATCCCACTCTGGGGAACCGATCAGCACCACCCGCTCCAGCGTGGTGCAGCGGGATCGCACGTGCGAGATTATCGCGGCATAGTCGGAGGTCTTGAACGACTCCGCCGCGACTAGCAGCCGAATCCCGGCCGCTTTGAGCACGTACTCCAGTTCGCTGCTCTGGTACGCAGGGTTGATAGTGACCAGGATCGCGCCGATCTTCGCGGTGGCGTACTGCGTGAACAGCCACTCCGGGCAGTTCGGTGCCCAGATGCCGACCCGGTCACCCTTGCCGATCCCGGCGGCCAGCAGCCCGTGCGCCATCGCGTCGACCTCGGTGCGCACCTGCGAGTAGGTCCAACGGTGGCCGCTCGGACGGTCGACCAGCGCCTCCCGGTCGCTGCACCGAGCGACCGTGCAGTCAAAGTTGTCCCCAATCGTGTCCCCCAGCAACGAAACCCTCGACACCCCCGAAGCATACGAAGCAATCACGATCTCCTCCCGACGCCAGCGGTCACATGGATGCTTGGGCACCTTCCTACCCGCCCCGGCACGGTCTCATGGATGCTTGGGCACTTTCCCACCCGCCCGCACGTAGCACGGTAACTGTGGGTGCCTGTGGATGGTCAACGGGGCACCAGCGCATGGGGCGGGCCGTTCCGCAGCTCGGAAGCTCTCGCGGCGTGATCGGTCAGACGCTCGCGGGGTAGACGGCGACTTCGGCGGCTTTGACGACGAACCACACGTCGGCTCTGGCGTGCAGACCCAGCTCCACGGCGGAGGCCGGCGTGATGTCCGCTGCCAGCCCGCCCACCCCGCGCACCCGGACCAGCGTGCCGTTGGGCTCCAGGGCTGCGACTCGGTCGTGGACCACATTACGCGGACTACCCTTCGGCGGATCCACATAGACCGCCACCGCGGCAGGGGTGAACACGGCGACCGCCGCGGCGCCGAGGACCGTGGAGTCGGCCAAACCGGATAGCTCGGTGCCATCCTCGGTCCGCAATCCGCCGACCGTCGCGGTACCGGATACCAGGTTCAGTCCGGCCAGCCGCGCGGCGAACGCGCTGCGCGGCCGGGTGAGCACCTCGCGCGTCGGGCCCTGCTCCACCACCCGGCCACCGTCGAGCACCACTACCCGATCCGCGAGCACCAACGCGTCGATCAGCTGATGGGTCACGAGGACGGCGGGCCGCTCGGCCAGCATCGTCTGCAGCAGCGACCGCAACGCGGGGGCCAACTCCACGTCCACAGCGGACAGCGGCTCGTCCAGCAACAGCAGGTCAGGGTCTGCGGCCAGCGCTCGGGCCAGTGCGACACGCTGCGCCTGCCCACCGGACAGCTGCCCAGGGCGACGCCGCGCGAACTCCGCCGCGTCCACTTCGGTGAGGTGCCGCCGCGCCACCTCCCGGGCTACCCGCCGGCGGGTACCGGCGGCAAGCGGAGCGAACGCGACGTTGTCGAGCACCGACAGATGCGGGAACAGCAGCGGCTGCTGAGCCAGCAAGCCGATGCGCCTGCGGTACGGCGGCAGCGCCACCCCGGCGGCAGTGTCCGTGAGCACCCGGCCATCCAGCACGATCCGTCCGTTGTCCGGGCGCAGTAGGCCCGCGACCGCGGCGAGCAAAGTGGACTTGCCAGACCCGTTGCGTCCCAGCACCGCGACCACCTCGCCGGGCGCCACATGCACCGTCGCATCCAGCGTGAAGTCGCCGCGGCGCACGGCGACCTCGACGTGCAGCCCCGCCCTCACCCCCAACCCTCCGCCGAACGCGGTCGGGCTACCGCGATCACCACGATCGCCACCACGACGAGCACCAGTGACAGCGCGATCGCACCGTCGGGGTCAACCTCCTCCCTGAGATACACCTCCAGCGGTAACGTCCTGGTCACTCCCTGCAGGCTGCCCGCGAAGGCGATAGTGGCCCCGAACTCGCCCAGACAGCGGGCGAAGCTGAGCACCATGCCGGAGCCGAGACCGGGCAGCACGAGCGGAACGGTGATCCGGCGGAACACTGTCCATGGTGGCGCACCGAGGGTCGCCGCGATCACCTCGTAACGCTCCCCGCCGGTGCGGAGCGCCCCCTCCAGGCTCACCACCAGAAACGGCATCGCCACGAACGTCTGCGCCAGGATCACCGCCGTGGTGGTGAACGGGATACGCACACCGAACACCACGTTCAGTGCATATCCGGCGAATCCGCTGATCCCCAGCAGGTACAACAGCGCGAGCCCGCCGACCACTGGCGGCAGCACCAGCGGGAGCAGCACCACCGAGCGCAGCAGCCGAAGACCCGGTACCGAGCCGCGGGCCAGCACCACCGCCAGCGGCCCCCCGAGCACGACGCACAGCAGGGTGGACACCAACCCGGTACGCAACGAGAGCTCCAGCGCGGCGAGCGCCGATTCGCTGGTGACCAGCTCGCCGAACCGGGACCACGGGGCCCGCACAACCAGTCCGATCACCGGCAGCACGATCAGCCCGAGGGCAAGCACAGAGGGTACCCACAGCCCACCCGGTAGTCCGGTGTGGACTGGGCGCGGTGCCCTGGTCTGGAGCACCGACGCGCCGTGGCTCGGTCGGGTCCGCGTCAAGCAGGGCCGAAACCGGCGGAGGCCAGCTCGTGCTGCACGGCCGAGCTGAGCACGAAGGTCACGAATGCCTGGGCAAGCTGGGCATGCGGGGAATTCTTGATCGCGACGATCGGATAGGTGTTGATGGCTTTGCTGGCCTCCGGGAAGTTCACCTCCTGGACCTTCCCCGCGGCGCTGCGCGCGTCGGTGACGTAGACCAGTCCGGCATCGGCCACCTTGGCCTCAACCTTGGACAGCACCGACCGCACGTCCTGCTCCTCACTGGCCGGACTGAGTTTGATCCTGGTGACCTGCTCGATCTTCGTCGTGGCCGCGCCGCAGGGCACCTGCGGCGCGCACACGACCTCGATGACGCCCGGCTTGGCCAGGTCGGCAAACGAGTGGATGCCCTTCGGATTACCCGGCGGCACCACGATGGTGAGCACATTGGTGACGAACGGCCGCGGGGTGCCAGCCGCCTTTCCGGCGTTCTGTACCACCTTCATCTGCGCCTCGTCGGCCGAAGCGAAGACGTCGGCGGGCGCGCCGTTGACGATCTGCTGGGCCAGAGCCGACGACCCGCCAAAGCTGAACCGCAGGTCAGCACCAGAATTGGCGGCCTCGAACTGCGGTTTCACTGTGGTGAATACGTCCTGGAGCGACGCCGCCGCCAAGACCGTGACCGGCACCCGCGCTGGGGCGCTCGACCCGGTCGCCGCCGTATTACCTGCCCCACAACCCGCTAGTACCAGCCCCGCCGCCAGCGCCACCATCACCCACCGTTTCACGCACGTCCTCCTGGGGTCTCGACCATGATCTGAGTCGACTTCACGACAGCCACTGCCAGTACCCCCGGCACGAGCCCCAGTTCCCGTACTGCCTCGCTGCTCATCAGTGAGACCACTCGGTGTGGTCCGCACTGGATCTCCACTTGTGCCATGACCAGGTCGGTAATCACCTCGGTGACTAGCCCGACGAAGCGGTTGCGTGCCGACCGGTCCACCAGGGACGGATCGGGCGTGGCCTGCGCCTGGGACTTGGCGAACGCCGCCAGCTCCACCCCGTCCACAGCCTTGCGTCCGCCGGCGTCCCGAATCGCGGTCAGTTGCCCGGAATCGGCCCAGCGCCGAACGGTGTCATCGCTTACTCCGAACAGCTCAGCGATCTCAGACATCCGATAGTGCGGCACGTGGGGGAGAATACCTCCGCAACGGCGGCCATGAAACTGGGACGCCCCGGCTACAATTCCATGACCCGGGTATCCGGCCCGTGTGCCCGGGATCTCCGTCAGTCCTGCACAGGTCTCCAGCACCGCCAGCGGACATCGGAGATCCTGCGCTATAATTCTGTGTTCTGTTGTTTTGGGGAGTGAACCGGTTTGTGGGGACCAATACACTGTGGAGCTGATGAGGGCGAGCAGACCGACCTGTGGCAGAACAGACACGGGATTGACGATCCAGGCTCCGACCAGCCGGCCCGCCCGAGGCGAAGGATCGGGGGCTGAACTGTGGTAATCGTGCGCTACTTCGCAGCGGCGCGTGCCGCTGCGGGCCTGCCTAGCGAGAACATCGACGTCGGTGACGGCGCCACGGTGGCCGACGCGCTCGACGCGATCGCCGCTCGGCACGGGGAAGCGCTGCGCAGGGTATTGGCCGTCTGCAGCTTCCTGCTCGATTCGGTCGCGGTGCGAGACTGCGCGACGCCGCTGCGACCCGGCGCCCAACTGGATGTATTACCGCCGTTCGCCGGCGGCTGAGCCCCCGACCCGGATCCCCGGAGCCAGGAGCCTCACGGACAGTTGACCCACTCCTCCGAGCCGTCGGCGAACTCCTGCCGCTTCCAGATCGGTAACTGCAGTTTGATCTCATCGACCAGCGCTGCGCACGCCACGAAGGCCGTCCCGCGGTGGGCCGCGGAGACCGCGCAGGCCAGCGCGGAATCGCCGATCGCCAGTGGTCCGATCCGGTGGCTGACGGCCAACCCGAGAACCTTCGGGTGAGCCGCGGCGATCTGGGCCGCCACTCGCGTGATCACATCGCCAGCCCTGGGATGGCTGGAGTACTCCAGCGCACGCACTCCTCGGCCGCCGTCATGGTCGCGGACCACGCCGGAGAAGCTCACCACTGCGCCGGCGGCGGAGCAGGCTACCAGGCGGGCGTGTTCCTCGACGTCCAGTGGATCCTCGGTGACCACGGCGCGAAGCACGACACCCGAGGAAGAAGGGACTGCCACATGGCTGTGCTCCGTGCTGGGTTCATGGCCAGGTGTGTGCTGACCCTGTGTGTGCTGACCCTGTGTGTGCTGAGACGGAGCCTGCTGGCCAGTTCCGCTGCCGACGTGATCTGCGCCGTGTAGCTGCTCGATGGCGTGATCAAGCACTCGTTCGAGAACAGCCAGGCCGTCGCGGACTCCCCCGGTGGAGCCCGGCAGGTTGACCACCAGCGTCTGGCCGGCCACTCCAGCCAGCCCACGGGATAGCACCGCGGTGGGCACCCGGGGCAGCCCGGCCGAGCGGATCGCGTCCGCCAATCCAGGCAGGCACCGGTCCAGCAGTGGCTCGGTGGCCTCCGGGGTGCGATCGGTGGGGCTGATTCCGGTGCCGCCGGTGGTCAGCACGACGTCGACCGCATCCGCCACCGCCACCGCCACCGCGTCACGCACCGGCGAACCGTCAGGTACCACCACGGGGGCCGGGGTCTGATAGCCACGCTGGCACAACCAGTCGACGATGACTGGACCGGTGCGGTCGGGATACACCCCAGCGGCCGCACGGTTGGAGGCCACCACGACCACGGCGCGACGAGTCGCCGACGGCTCAGCCGTCGAGTTGGTCGTTGTTGTCATGGGTCCTCCCGGATTAATGCGACGGCTCAGCCGTCGGTGGCCAATGCGACGGCTCAGCCGTCGGCCGGATCCACAGGCCGGTCTTCCCACCCACCTTGCGCTCCACGCGCACCGCGTCGAGCACGGCGGCGGGGTCAACTGCCTTGGCCATGTCGTGGAGCGCCAGCCCGGCCACCGCGACCGCGGTGAGCGCCTCCATCTCCACACCCGTGCGGTCGGTGGTGCGGACTGTGGCAGTGATCTGAACCTCGGAGCCTGAGGTGTGCAGGTCCACAGTCACCCCGGTCAGCGAGAGAGGATGGCACAGCGGGACGAGATCTGGCGTGCGCTTAGCCGCCATGATGCCCGCGATGCGGGCAGTGGCCAGGGCATCACCCTTAGGTAGTTGGTCGCCGCGCAGCAGCCGTACTACCTCCTCGGTGGTGCGGAAGACACCCGAG
>JAFAXZ010000015.1 GCA_019240665.1 Pseudonocardiales bacterium
CTGCCGATGCCGGCGACGATGTCGGGTGCCAGCACGCCGTGGGTGGACAGCACCGTGGCCAGGCTCCTCGCTGGCAGATACTCCATGATCAGGCATGGTTGGCCGTGGTGCTTGACCACGTCATGGATCGTGATCACATGCGGGTGCTGCACTCGGGCGGTGATACGCCCCTCCCGCATCGCCCAACAGTTGGCCTCGTCAGTCTCGATGTCGCTCAGCCTCGATGGCAGCACCAGCTGCTTGATCGCCACGGTGCGGTCTAGGTGCTCGTCGCGCGCCTGCCACACCACACCCATCGACCCACTGCCCAGCCGTGAGATCAGGCGATAGCGTCCAGCGATCAGCTCGCCTGCGCCGCTCACTGCTACCCCCACGGGTACTGGCCTACTTACCTCGCCTGCTGTGCCTAAGGCAACGACCATCGCAGGCCGACCTCCTCCACAGCGCTGACGAAGTTGCCGGACGGCACCTTATGCCGTCACGCCACAGCAGGGTGCTGCGGTCCACCCCCACCATCGCCGTCAGGAGAGCGGGGATTAGCGGGAGAGGCAAGCCAGTCAGTGCGCCGTGCGGCAGCACCAGCACCGGTTGCGCCAAAGGAGCGAACATCCCCACCAGCAGGCGTCCTAGAGAACAGCCAGCACCATGATTACAACGAAGAGGTCAAGGAGAATGAGATCAACTGTATCTCGCGGCCGGCGCATCGAGGAAGGGGGCTTGTACGGGACACTAGGCTGTTTACACCGGGAATGTGAGGGACGTCATGCTCACCGACCGTACGACGCTCACCCAGTTCCTGATCGAGGAGCGGCGCCGCTACCCGGGCGCGAGCGGGGAGCTGAACTCGCTCATCCTCAACGTTGCGCTCGCGTGCAAGGCGATCGCTAAGCGGGTCGCGTACGGGGCGCTCGGTGGTGTGCTCGGGACGGAGGCGTCGACCAACGCCCAGGGGGAGACGCAGCAGAGACTCGATCTGGTCGCGAACGACTTGTTTCTGCGCGCCAATGAATGGGGCGGCGTGATCTCCGGGATGGTGTCCGAGGAGTTGGAGGCACCACATCCCATTCCGGAGCGCTATCCGCGGGGTAAGTACCTCCTGGCGTTCGACCCGCTCGATGGTTCGTCGAACATAGACGTCAACGTCTCGGTGGGCAGCATCTTCTCGATCCTGCGCGCGCCGAATTCGGGCGTGAACGCAGCCGTGGAAGACTTCCTGCAGCCTGGGTCGGAGCAGGTCTGCGCCGGCTACGCGATTTACGGTCCTTCGACGATGATCGTCTTGACCGTTGGCACGGGTGTGCACGGCTTCACGCTGGAGCCCCAGCTTGGCGAGTTCATCCTGACTCATCCGGCGATCCAGGTTCAGGCCGCAGCGAGCGAGTTCGCGATCAACGCCTCGAATAGCCGATTCTGGGAGCCGGCGGTGACGCGCTACGTCGATGAGTGTCTCGCCGGCAGTACGGGCCCCCGCGGCAAGGACTTCACCATGCGATGGGTCGCGTCGCTTGTCGCGGAGACGCACCGGATCCTCACCCGCGGCGGCGTGTTCCTCTATCCGCGTGAGATGAGGGACCCGGCGAAGCCGGGGCAGCTGTGTTTGCTCTACGAGGCCAATCCGGTGGCCTTCATCATTGAGCAGGCAGGCGGTCTCGCGAGCACCGGACGTGCGCGAGTGCTCGACATCGCGCCGGAGGACCTGCACCAGCGCATCCCGTTCATCTTCGGTGCGCGCGAGGAGGTCGAGCGCATCGAACAGTACCACCGCGACCACAGTGTGGTCGAAGACGACGCACCGCTCTACGGCAGCCGCGGCCTGTTCCGCACCAACGGTTGAGCGAAAGGGGAAGAGGCTATGTCAGCCAGGCATCCGATCATCGCCATCACCGGCTCCTCGGGCGCCGGGACGACATTGGTGATGCGCACCTTTGAGCAGATCTTCCGGCGTGAGCAGGTGAACGTGGTGCTCATCGAAGGTGATAGCTTCCATCGATACGATCGCACTGAGATGAAGGCCAAGATGGCCGAGGCGTCCGCGCGCGGTGACCACTCGTTCAGCCACTTCGGTCCGGAATCGAACCTGTTCGAGGAGCTAGAGGAGCTGTTTCGGCAGTACGGTGAGAATGGCTGCGGCCGCGTGCGCAAATACCTGCACGACGAGGAGGAGGCGGAGCCCTATGGGCAGCCCCCCGGTACGTTCACGTCCTGGGAGGACGTGCCCGTCGACACGGATTTGCTGTTCTACGAAGGGCTACATGGAGCGGTGGCGACCGACAAGGTTGACGTCGCCCAGCACGTAGACCTGCTGATCGGTGTCGTTCCAGTGATCAATTTGGAGTGGGTTCAGAAGCTGCACCGGGATAAGGCGATGCGGGGCTACTCCACCGAGGCGGTGACAGACACCATTCTGCGCCGCATGCCCGACTACGTGAATTATATCTGCCCGCAATTCTCGCGCACGCACGTCAACTTCCAGCGCGTGCCGATCGTCGACACATCCAACCCGTTCATCGCTCGAACGATTCCGACGCTGGACGAGTCGATGCTCGTCATCCGATTCGCCGATCCGCGCGGCATCGACTTCTCGTATCTCGTCTCGATGTTG
>JAFAXZ010000179.1 GCA_019240665.1 Pseudonocardiales bacterium
GACGGGTACGTCGAAGGCCCGCAGAAACCCGTCCAGGGCCTGTCCCGGTGTCATGGGCGGGCCGGGGTCGTAGCCGCGTAGGTTCACGTATAACTGTCCATCCGGGAAATGGTCCCGCACCTGGTGCGCCCAGCGCACAGCCAGCGCTGTCTTGCCGACCCCTGCGGTACCAGAGATCGCCGAAATGACCACCGCCGCACTCCATTCGGCGGACTTATCGAGTATACTGGTTAATGTGGCCAGTTCGGTTGCTCGTCCGACAAGATTTGGGATCACTGCGGGAAGCTGCCTCGGTATGGCCATCGTCGTTTTACGTGCCCGAAAAGTGGGAAGATCGGTGGTGTCGTCACTGGGAGGATAGGGATGATCGGGCAGACAGACCCAGGCGGTATCCTCGGTTTCCTTGACCGCCACTCGAACTCGCCGATACGTGGAAGGGTGGCTTGCTGGGGTGTGTCGGATGACCTCCTCGTAAAACCACTTTGACGCGATCAGCGTGAGGACACCGGGCGAGCCAGCGAGAGCTGCTCGCAGCGCTTCAGCTTCCAGCAACCGGAAGGTTAGATTGATCGCCGCCCCAGCGACGCCGTGGTCGTCATGCTGAATCTCGCCAGCATGCACCGCGATCCGGAGTCGAATCTGCACTTCCCGGGAACATGCCTCGTTGTGCTCGCACAACGCCGCAGCCATCTCTCGGGGAAGTTGCACAACCAGGAGGCTCTTCGGGACATCCGGGGGGATTAGCACAAGCACCCCATCGCCACGATCCTCGTGGTAGCAGTCAGCCCAACACACCCCGGACTTAGCAAACGTCTTCTGCAGGGAACCGTAAATACCTTCTCGTACCGCAACTTGATGCAGATTGGTCCGCCGCCGATTTCCGAACCCCTCAACGTCGACGACGAAAATCGTCCGGTGCACCGCGTGTGGCAGTGTGCACATTTGAGAGGGCGGCTTGCCTGTGTTATTTAAGGTATAATTCCCGGCCACGACTACGAATGCTGTCTGTTCATGGCGAAGCCATGATGTATGGCAGAATAGGAGATGGTCATCGCTGCTCCTTGTTGTCAGGTTGCCGTCGCTGCCTACCATGGTTTAACTTTGAGATTCCTTTGGTTAGGTGGAGCGCCCTCGTCTTCAGTGAGGGATCTCTGTGTCCTGGGATGAGGGATCTCCCGCACCCTCCAGCCAGGCATATGCGGGACACTGGGTTGGTGACGGGCTCGGTTGATCAACCCGCTACCCAGGCGGCTGACCGTACGGGTGCCCTGACTGCCACAGTGCCGGCAGTTGACGGCCGTGATCGCCCATCCGGTCGGCAGGCCTTCGCGATCACAACCACCGGAATGGCAGCAGCAATCTTTATCTCGATCGCCATAAGTGTCGGGTGCCAACACCATACTCACGAGTGGTGGATCCTCGTCATCGCTGAATCGATCGGCCTTCCGTTCATGATCGCCGGGCTCGTGGGCTGGTGGAAGCGGCCGAACAACCGCATCGGTCCGTTGATGGTGATCGTAGGCACAGCTTGGTATGTCGGCAATCTGCAAGAGAGCGCCAACCACCTCTTTTTTGTGATCGGTTATTGGCTGTTCTTCATAAACCTACCCATCTTTCGTCACCTTATTCTGGCGTTTCCGACTGGTCGTCTCGTGCGACCTTTCGACCGCTGGTTAGTGATCACCGGTTATGTCGGGTACCTCGTATTGGAGGGTGTCCGTTACCTACGCGAGGGAGTAAAAGGCCCCGTTGGGCCATGGCAGACGATTCACGTGAAGTCAAGCTTAGGAGACGTTCTCAGCCTCTGGGCTATCGTATTGACTGTGCTCATGTTCTGGTCAGTACTGAGGCGCTGGCGGGCGGCGAACGTTGCGGCAAGACGTCTTTATGTCCCGGTGTGGTTGGCAATCACCTTCATCAGCGTTGTAGTGATCGCCAACACTGTCGCCGCCATCCTCAAGCTTGCGCCTGACGTGCAGCTCATCTTGATCCTGTGCTACGGAATTGTTTTTGTCACCTCGCCGTTAGCGTTTCTGATCGGGCTGCTGCGTGTACGCTTGGCGTTTCAGGGAGTTGTCGGCCTCGTTCCGGAATTCCAGCAGGCTCCCAGTCCGGCTCGGCTACGTGGTCTGCTCGGCGACGCTCTCGGAGATCCTGGTCTCAAGCTCGGCTTTTGGTCAGCGGAGTCGTGCGAGTATGTCGATGCTCAAGGACAACGAATTACTCCGCCCACCTCGGACGCTGCGCGGACCGCCACATTTGTGGAATCCGCGGGGCAGCCTATAGCTATGCTGATCCATGACCCGGCTCTGGCTGAGCAGCCAGCCTTGATCAACGCCGTCGTAGCCGTGGCCCGATCAGCTCTAGAGAATGCTCGACTCCAGGCGGCGCAGATAACTGAGATCCAGGCGTCGCGAGCCAGGATCGTGGAGGATGCCCTTAACGATCGACGCAGGATTGAACGCGACTTGCACGATGGAGTGCAAGGACGGCTGCTATGGCTCATGCATCTCGCAGAACAGGCCCGAGCGGCTGCTGGCGACAATCCTGAGCGCCCCGGGCTCGCCGAACAACTCCACGAGCTTGCTGCGGAGATCCGCACTACCCACACCGTGCTTCGTGATCTCGCCCAAGGGATTCATCCAGCGATCCTCAACACCAAAGGGCTGGCCGCAGCCGTGGAGGAATTAGCTCTCCGCACTCCCGTACCTGTTCGTGTCGGTTTGCCCACAAGCCATTTGCCGTCAGCTGTCCAGGCTACCGCATTCTTCGCGATATCCGAAGCGCTCAGCAATGCTGTCAAACATGCACAAGCACGGCAAGTCATGATCCGAGGTTGGGAACAGGGTGATCGATTCGTTGTAGAGATTGTCGACGACGGTATCGGCGGAGCCGACCCGGAAAGCCACGGACTACGAGGTATGCGCGACCGGGTTCATGCATTAGGAGGTGGATTCGACCTGCATAGCCCGACGGGGCAAGGAACTCGGATGATTCTGGAGCTACCATGCGTGTGATCGTCGCCGAAGATGAGAAGCTGTATCGTAAGATCCTTATCAGTATACTGTCCAGCAATGGGTTCGAGGTTGTTGGAGAAGCCGCCAGTGCCGATGAAGTGCTCGCGCTCGTTCACCAAACGCCGCCCGACGTCGTGCTGCTCGACATCAAGATGCCCCCACGCGACCTCGACGATGGATTGCAGGCTGCCCTATTTATCCGCGCGCATTATCCTCAGGTTGGCATCATAATTCTCTCCAAGTACGGTGAGACGGAGTATGCGATACAGCTCCTGCAGGCATGTTCCGATCGAGTGGGATACCTCCTGAAGGACAGTGTAATTGGTGTTGAAGAGCTTCTCGAAACGGTTAAAAGAGTCAGTAATGGCGGCGCCAACAGTACCGTCGTCGATCCCAACGTTGTCAAACGCTTGGTCAACCGACCACGCGTTGACGACCCGCTGCAGCAACTTACCGACAGGGAGCGTCACACGCTTGAACTCATGGCCGAGGGGCGCTCTAATCCCGCAATTGCCAAACGCCTCTGCGTCTCGAGGAATACGATCGAGCGGTACGTGAGCGTCATTTTCTCCAAGCTTGGCCTCAATGCCCACCACGGTGAGCGAACGGCGGACGACAACGCACGAGTTCTCGCCGTTCTCACCTATCTAAGGCGTACAGGCCAACTCCCCGACCGATGGCATTAACTTGATACCGGATTCGATCGCTGTCAGCTTGCCAAGTAAGACACCTGGCCCGCGCACCGAAGAATCACCTCGGTGCCGGCCTCAGCGGAGGAGAAGGCCCTGACCCGGCCCGAGATCACAGCGACCACTGTGTCGGAGTGGTGCCCTCGACGAACAGTGGCTTGTTGGCGGGCAGTCGACGTCTCGATAAGGTCGCGGTCGTGTCAGCAGCTGTGGACGAGATCGTGGAAACTGGCTGGGCTGGTGCGCTGGCCCCGGTGGCCGCTCAGGTGGCCGCCGCTGGTGAGTTCCTCCGGGCTGAGATCGCCGCGGGGCGGCGTTACCTGCCCTCCGGAGCTAACATCCTGCGCGCCTTCACCCAACCTTTCGACCAAGTACGTGTGCTCCTTGTCGGCCAAGATCCCTACCCGACCCCAGGTCACGCGGTGGGCCTGTCTTTTTCGGTCGAGCCAGGTGTGCGGCCGCTGCCGGGCAGTCTGGCCAACATCTTTCGGGAGTACAGCGACGACCTCGGGTTGCCCACCCCGTCCAGCGGGGACCTCAGCCCCTGGGCCACACGCGGCGTACTGCTGCTCAACAGGGTGCTCACAGTGGAACCTGGGCGTCCGGGCTCACACCGCGGCAAGGGCTGGGAAGAAGTCACGGAGCAGGCCATCCGCGCACTGGTAGCGCGTCCAGCCCGTCCGCTGGTCGCGATTCTGTGGGGCCGGGACGCGCGCACACTGCGTCCGATGCTCTCCAACGTGCCCTGTATCGAGTCCGCGCACCCATCACCGATGTCAGCCGATCGCGGCTTCTTCGGTTCCCGTCCCTTCAGCCGCGCCAACCATCTGCTTACCGACCTCGGGACCGACCCCGTCGACTGGACCCTGCCGTAGCACTCGGCGGGCAGCCAGAACCGGGGGTGGTCAGCCTCGCGAGACTTTGCCTGCTTTGAGGCAGGAGGTGCAGACGTTCAGGCGGCGGCGTCGGCTGGCACCGATCTTCGCCCGGACGGTCTGGATGTTCGGATTCCACCGGCGGTGAGTCCGCCGGTGCGAGTGCGAAACCGACATGCCGAAGCCCGGTCTCTTGCCGCAGACGTCGCACACGGCAGCCACGTCACACACTCCCTGGGTTCGTCGCGAGGGTGGCACACCCGCTTGTGGGCGGCCGGGCAAGGATAACCCGACGGTGCATGGCGCTGCGCACCGGGACTGCTGTGATCGGTAATCTTCGACGGTGGGTAGCTCTTCGCGGGCCGCGGCCGGAATGGATGATGCGCTGGACCGGGTGTTCGACGCGAAATCGGCGGCGCTGCTGGCCGGGCAGCTGGACGTGCACACCGTTGGGGACCTGCTGCGCCACTACCCACGCCGGTACGCCGATCAGGGCCAGCTCACCCCGATCGCGGATCTGACACCGGGGCAGGACGTCACGGTGGTCGCCGAGGTCCGTCAGTGCAGCTCTCGGCGGATGCAGCGCCGGGAGGGCACCATTCAGCACGCGGTGATCTGGGACGGCACCCGCCAGCTGGACCTCACTTTCTTCAACCAGAAACATCTGCCCGGTGTGCTCACGCCCGGCCGGAAGGCGTTGTTCGCCGGCCGAGTGACGACGTACGGCAAAGATCGCGCCCTGCAGCTCACCCACCCGAGATACCAACTGCTCGACGGTGACGCGGACAAGCTCGCCGAGTTCGCCCGGCCACTGATCCCGGTCTATCCCGCCACCAAGGACCTGCCGTCCTGGACGATCCAGCTCTGTGTCCGGCAGGTCTTCGACGTCCTGGACGACCCGAGGGACCCGCTGCCACTCAATTTGCGCGCCCAGCACCGGCTGCCGGAGCTGGGCGCGGCGTTGCGGGCCGTGCATCGCTCCGACGATCGTGCTGAGATCGCCACCGCGCAGTGCCGGCTGAAGTGGGATGAGGCGATGGCGGTGCAGCTCACCCTCGCGCGACGCCGTCTCCAGGCGGCGCGGCGGCCCGCGCCGGCCTGCCCGTGCCGAGACGGCGGGCTGGCTGCCGCGTTTGACGCCGCGCTGCCCTTTACGTTGACCGCCGGGCAGCAGGAGGTAGGTGAACTGCTGGCCGCCGAGTTGGCCGGTGAACATCCCATGAACCGGCTGCTCCAGGGCGAGGTGGGATCGGGTAAGACCGTGGTGGCGCTGCGGGCGATGCTGCAGGTCGTCGACGCGGGACGGCAAACGGTGTTATTGGCGCCCACCGAGGTGCTCGCCGTGCAGCACGCCCGGTCGCTACGAGATATGCTCGGTGCGCATGGCCGGGCCGGCGAGCTGGGGTCAGCCAAGCAGGCCACCCGGATTGTCCTGCTCACCGGGTCATTGCCGGCTCGGGTCCGCAAGCAGGCGCTGTTGGACGTGGCCAGCGGTGCGGCCGGGATCGTGGTCGGCACGCATGCCCTGATCCAGGATCGGGTTTCCTTCGCGGACCTGGGCCTGGTGGTGGTCGATGAGCAGCACCGCTTCGGCGTCGAGCAGCGCGACGCGCTGCGCGCCAGGGCGGTCGACGGCACCAGCCCGCACGTGCTGGTCATGACCGCGACGCCGATTCCGCGCACTGTTGCGATGACCGTCTACGGCGACCTGGAGGTCTCCGCGCTGCGCGAGCTACCGCGCGGACGGTCACCGATCTCGACCACGGTGGTCCCGGTTGGGGAGAAACCCGGCTGGCTGAACCGAGTGTGGCAGCGGATCACTGAGGAAGTCGCCGCTGGCCGGCAGGCCTACGTGGTCTGCCCACGGATCGGCGGTGCGGACGCTGCCGGTGAAGACGCTGCCGGTGAAGACGCTGCCGGCTCTGCCAGCGAGCGCCCGCCGCTGGCGGTGCTTGACCTGGCTCCGCAACTCGAGGAAGGTCCACTGGCTGGGCTGCGGCTGGGGGTGTTGCACGGCCGCCTGACGGGGAACGATAAGGACGCCGTGATGCGGTCCTTCACCGCTGGCGAGATCGACGTGCTGGTGGCTACCACCGTCATCGAGGTCGGGGTGGATGTGCCCAACGCCACTGTCATGGTGATCATGGATGCGCAGCGGTTCGGGGTCAGCCAGCTGCACCAGCTGCGCGGTCGGGTCGGCCGGGGATCGCATCCCGGGCTGTGTCTGCTGGTGACCGACTTCCTGGAGGGCAGCACCGCCCGGGAGCGGCTGGACGCCGTGGCCGCCACCACCGACGGGTTCGAGCTGGCCCAGCTGGATCTGGAACTGCGCCGCGAGGGTGACGTGCTCGGCGCGGTGCAGTCCGGCCGCCGTTCCGGGCTCAAGCTGCTGTCGTTGCTGCGCGATGAGGACCTGATCGGGCAGGCTCGGGAAGCTGCCCAGCGGCTGGTTGCGGCCGATCCCGACCTCACCGGGCACCCCGGTCTGGCCCGGCTGACCGCTGACCTGCTCGACGAGGAACGCGCCCAATTCCTCCAGAAGATTTAGCCCCGCCCGCCGGGCGACACCGGCGAAAAGGGTCACTGGTCAGGTCACGCCACCGAGGGTCAGCGGGTGGGGCGGACGACGCCGGCTGCACTACCGCCATTCCGGGTCGGCTCTCCAGCGGCGAGCACCGTGCCGTCGGGAAGGAACTCCAGTCCCGACGCCACGCCAATCTCCGAACTGATCTTGATCGTGGGATCCAGCGGCGAGGTGTCGCTGATCGCGAACTTGTGCCCGAGCGCTTCCAGGCCAGGCGTGGCAGACGCCGCAATGAACGCCGGCTCGGCCTGGGTGGTCGTGGCGTCGCGCTGCGAGGCGCGTGGCGCGGCGATCGCCTCCGGCAGGCTCATGCCGAAGTCGATCCGGTTGACCAGGATCTGCAACACCGTGGTGATGATCGTGGCGCCCCCCGGCGAGCCGACCGCGAGGAACGGTTGGTTGTCTTTCAGCACGATGGTCGGCGACATGCTCGAGCGTGGTCGCTTGCCGGCCTCCGGCAGGTTGGGATCGGGCGCGCTGCCCTGCGTGGGCGCGAAGTTGAAATCGGTCAGCTCGTTGTTGAGCAGGAACCCGCGGCCGGGCACCACGATCCCGCTGCCGCCTACCTCCTCGATCGTGTTGGTATACGACACCACGTTGCCCGCACCGTCGGCGACCACGAAGTGGTTGGTGTGGTGCTCTCGGTCGGGCGCCGGGGCGGCCACGCCAACCGGCGTGCACGCGCGCGCCCCGGCGACCGGGTCACCTGGCGCGACCGGGCCGGTACTGGCCTTCGCCGGGTCGATGAGGTAGGCCCGCTGGCGGTCGAAGGACTTCGAGAGCAGTGGCTGCTCGGGTACGTCCACATAGTGGGAATCGCCGAGGTAGCAGTTACGGTCGGCGAACGCCAGCCGGCTAGCCTCCAGGTAGTGGTGCAGCGCCTGCACCCGGCTCATCGTGGACAGGTCGAAGTTGGTCAGGATGTTGAGCGCCTCGCCGTCGGTGATACCCCCGCTGGAGGACGGCGCCATGCCGTACACGTCGAGGCCACGGTAGTTCACGTGCGTCGGGTTAGCGTCCAGCGCGCGGTAGGTACGCAGGTCCGACAGCGTCATGGGGCCGGGCCTTGCCACCGGTATGGCGCCGGGTGCCAGCGGCGGGTGCTGCACGGCCTTGACCAGATCGGCGCCGATCGAGCCGCCGTAGAGCGCGCCGATCCCGCGCCTGCCGATCTCCCGATAGGTCTTCGCAAGGTCAGGGTTGCGCTGTGTCGAGCCCACCGCGGGTGGCCTGCCGCCGGGCAGGAACAGTGCCGCCGTCGAGCCGAACTCGGCGAAACGCTGGGTGTTGC
>JAFAXZ010000024.1 GCA_019240665.1 Pseudonocardiales bacterium
TGGGCGCGTCGCCCCCCACCGGCACGCGGCCGACCATGACCTGGCGTGACACCCGGCGCGGCAGGGCCGGTAGAGCCGGCGGTGTGGGCATGCCCAGCGTGACAGTTGTCATCAGATCTCCTCGACAGTAACCTTCTCTTGGTCGAGCTTCTTCTTGGTCGACCTGCTCTTGCACAGTTCAGTTGTCACGGTGGGTGGCCTGCCGGGCTAGCGCGTCCAACTCTCGGGCGGCTCGCGGGGTCGGGCTTGCTGATTCCAGGTCGCGCATCGCCTGCGTCAGCAGATCGTCCACCTGGGTCTGGCTCCAGGTACGGCCACCCGCGATGTCGATCAGGTCCGCAGCGTGGGCCAGATCGGTATCGGATAGTGGCGCCTCGCGCTGGTAAAGCTCGGCCAGTTCGGGCCCGGCTGGGGTGCCTGAGACCAAGGCTGCTACCACTGGAAGGGACTTCTTACGGCTGAGCAGATCCGAATAGACGGGCTTGCCGGTCACGGCTGGGTCTCCCCAGATACCCAGCAGGTCGTCCACGTGCTGGAACGCCAGGCCCAGGTGCGCGCCGAAGCGGCGGAAATGCTCAACTTGCCTTGGGCTGCCCCCTCCGAAAGTGGCGCCCACCGCGCAGGCGCATTCTATCAGGGCACCGGTCTTTCGCTGGGCCATACTCACGCATTCGGCCAGCTCGACCTCCACGCGTTGTTCGAGGCCCAGGTCTGCGCTTTGGCCGTCTACCAGAGCCTGGATCGCGACGCTGAGCATTCGTGTCGCGTCCGTGGCGGCCGGGTGCCCGCTGGTGGCGAGCACGTCCAAGGCCAATGTCAGCAACGCGTCACCAGCGAGAATTGCCGTATTGAGACCGAACACGCGCCACACCGTGGGGCGGTGGCGGCGGGTGAGGTCACCGTCCATCACGTCGTCGTGTACCAGGGAGAAGTTGTGCGCCAACTCCACCGCAGCGGCGGCCGGCACCGTCGTGTCCGGAATCCCGCCGACGGCCTGAGCGCTGAGCAATACCAGCGTGGGGCGGATCGATTTGCCTCCGGTGCGCTTTTCTGGACCCTTTTTTGGGTTCTTTTTTGGGTCCTGGTACAGCTGGCCATGCTCGTTCCACCAGCCAAAGTGGTAGCCGGCGATGTGCCGCATCGACGGGGGCAGCGTGTTGACCGCCGCGCGCAGGGCGGGTTCGACAGTAGTTCGGCTCCACGCGAGTATCTCGCGCGTCGACCGGGGCTCGGTCTTCACGTCAATAGTGGTCATGATCCTGCCCGCTGATCATACCGGCTGATTTCGACGTTTTCGAGGATGCCGAGCGCGTCGGGAACCAGGACGGCCACGGAGTAATAGGCGCTGACTAGGTAGGAGGTGATGGCCTTATCGTTGATCCCTATGAAGCGGACGTTCAGTCCGGGCTGGACTTCATCGGGGATGCCGGTCTGGTGCAGGCCGATCACGCCTTCGTCTTCCACACCGGTACGGAGTACGAGAATGGAGCTGGTGCGAGTCTTGGTGATGGGGATCTTGTTGCAGGGGAAGATTGGTACGCCGCGCCAGGACATCACCATATGGCCGTCGATGTCGACGTTCTGTGGATAGATGCCGCGGCGGGTGCATTCTCGACCGAAGGCGGCGATGGTGCGGGGATGGGCCAGGAAGGCCCTCGATTTTCTCCTGCGGGTGAGTAGTTCGTCAAGGTCGTCGGGGGTGGGGGGCCCAGTGCGGGTGCTGATGCGTTGTTTGAGATCGACGTTGTGCAACAGCCCGAACTCGTGGTTGTTCATCATCTCGTGTTCTTGCCGTTCCCGCAGGGCCTCAATAGTCAATCGCAACTGCTGTTCAACCTGGTTCATCGGATTGTTGTAGAGATCCGCCACCCGGGTGTGCACCCGCAGCACGGTCTGCGCCACGCTCAGCTCGTATTCCCGGGGTACGATCTCGTAATCGACGAAAGTCGCCGCCACCTCCGGCTCCCCCGCATGGCCCGAGGTCAGCTCAATGTCAGCCTCGCCACGTTTGTTCTGCGGCCGCTTGGTCTGAACTCGGAACCGCTCAAGGTGATTTCGCAACGTTTCGGACTGGCCGAGCGCCTCCTCCAACGCCTGCTGGGGCAGCGTCAGCACCATGCAGGCGGTCACCGCCCGGACACTGTAGTCCCAGGTGTCTTGGGCCGCTACCCACTCCTGGTCACCGAAATAGTCCCCGTCGGCTAGGACATCCAACGTAGCCGGCTCGTCGAACTCGCCGGGACTGATCTTGTGGACCTTGCCGTGGGCAATGAGGAACAGCTGATCAGCCGGCCGACCCGCCTCCACCAGCGTGTTACCTGCCGAGAATTCCCGCTGCACGAACCGCCCTGCCAACGTGCCCAGCACCTCGGCGTCGTCAAAACCCCGCAGTACCGGTAACTCACACAGTCCTTTCGGGATGACCCGCACCTGCGCACCCGTCGTGGTGAATGTCACCCGCCCGCCACCCACCAGATGAGTCAGCCGGCGGTTTACCCGGTACGTCCCGCCCGAGACCTCCACCCACGGCAATACCCGCAACAGCCACCGCGACGTGATCCCCTGCATCTGTGGCACGGATTTGGTCGTCTTGGCCAGCATGCGGGCCGCGGCGGTGCTCAGGCTCAACCGTGACTGCTCGGCACCATCGACGTTGGGATCCGTCCTGGCCACCATGCACCTCACCAATCTCGATACGGTCGGATATCGACGCTTCTGCGGCGGGCCTCCGCGCGGGTGATGCCGGTAAAGGTCAGACCCGATCGGCGGCGATGAGCAGGTAGTGGAAACTCCCCTCGCGGTACGCCGTCAGGAACGGCTCCTCGATCCCGGTGGCCACCGAGGACTTCGCCCGCAGTTCCCAGTACGGAATGGTGTGGGCGGTCAGGTCGATGACGTTAATCGGGACAAAGTTGTTGGCCGTCAGCGCCTTGAAGTAGTCGCTCCTAGGGTGGATGTTGCAGATGTAGTGCTCGTCGATCCGACTGACCGCTTTGGATCGGCCACCCGTCACGTCGTTGTAGCAGCCGGTGATGCAGACATAGCGACCGCCGTGCTCCAGCAAGCGAAAAAACTCGTTGAAAAGCTGAAACAGGTCCACGTACATGGTGGTCTCGTTGGTCCAGATACCTCGGCACGATCCCGCCTCGAAACCCGTGTCCAACATGTTGGTGAAGTGGAACTTCACCTGATCGGCCACGCCCCGGCGCTCAGCCTGGTTGTTGGCGAACCCGACCTGGTATTCTGAGATTGTCACGCCGTCCACCTGGCAACCGAAGCGTTGGTTGGCCATGAAGCTGGTACCGCCCCGACCGGACCCGGCATCCAACAGGCGGTCACCGGGCGAGATGTCGCCGAGGTGGTCTAGGAGCAGGGTCGCCTGCAGCGTTTCCAGTCGGTGCAGTTCCGTGATGACCCGATCGTCGAGTGTGTCCTTCGGGCCTTCCAGCACGGACGGCTCGTACTCGCCGATCCCGTAATGGTGGTGGTAGAGGCCGTCGATATCACCGAGCCGCAGATTGACCGGATCCTGCTGGTTGTTGTTCCAATACGCCGCAACGGACCTTTGGTAGGCGGTGTGGAGGACGTTGGTGACGGTAGGGGTGGTCGTGGCCATGTGGACCTCCTTCTGCTTGTCAGGCCGAGCAACCGGGCTGGTGCCGAGGCCGGGTTCACCGGAGCGCTCACGCGTTGCTCGATCCGTGGTACCGCTCAGTGGTGCTGTGCCATTCACGGTTGCCGCCGAGCCAGGCCCATATGTCAGCCCGGAAACGCCGCAGCGCAAGCGAGCCCAGGTGGCTGAGGACGGTCGCCTCCTCGACGAAGGTGTGCATCAGCTCGTTATGGATCTCGACGCTGCGCTCGATCGCCTCCTGCGAGGAGCACTTCTCCCTCAGAATCACGCTCGCACTGCCGGCCAGGGCAAACACACGCCGCACCCGGCGATCGGCGAACTCGAAGGGGGGAAGCTCATAGCCGGCAATCGAATCGACCAACACCATGGGCGGCAAGAAACTATTTTCATGCCGGTGCGTCAGATACTCCCAGACCGGCGGGATTCGCCCCGCAGTGCGCCAGTCCGCCTCTTGATTGTAGGCCATGAACATGACCGACAGCTCGTGGCGGAGCCGGGCGAGCTGCGTCGCGCTGGCGTACCGGGCAAGGTGGTCGAAAGCCGAGCGGTACGCGACCGCGACGGGCTCCCCCGATAGCGCCTGGTCGAGCTGGGGCGCGTAACTGACTGGGAGATCAACCGGATCCACTGCCGCGTAGGTAATCGCGAGTCGCGAGCCGATCACCTTCGCGTCGGCGCCCATGGATTCCTCGTCGAGGAAGTGGTCGTCCGTGGCCCGCTCCGCCAGAACGCACTTCGCTGCTGCCAGCAGCCGGTCAGGGTCATCCGTGGCCGGATGGGTGAGCATCATCAGGCGCCCGAACTTGGCCGCCCGCACGCGGTCAAGTTGCCCCGCGTAGATACCGACCTGTCCGGCCCAGGCAACGAGGCGGTCGTTGACCTCCTCGCCGAGGGCTACGTCGTCACGGACCGCCGGAGGGCGGTACAGCTCTGGACCTGACTCACCGCCGGCGGACGGCCCGGTCGAAACCCGCCCGGTGACGACGCCTAATCCGGTGGGATCGTCGAGCAGGCGGGGTTTCGCGCTACGGCCCGTGGCTGCGGCTGTCTCGCCGACCGCGGTGCACCACGAAGGGATCCTGGCCGCTGACGTACCTAGCCCGGTGGGACCGCTGACGAGTCGGCTTAGCACCGACGCGACGAGCTGGTTGTCATCCCCGGGCAGCTGATCTCCAACGGATCCAGGACGGTCCCTCGGGGCCGCGCGTGCTGGGTTGGAAAACAGGGCGATCACCACGCCCGCCAGGTCATGGGTGGCCGTGGGCACGGTCACCCGAGACAGCACAGACACCGGTTCTCCTTCGTTAGTGGTGATTTACCATTCACCGAGTCCGACTGCGCCAACTCGATCACCATGTACACCACCGATCACTCAAGCGCCAAAAAAGTCGACCGGATATCTAGGTTGGCGCCCGTATGTTGTTCAGCAGGTCAATCAGCGCGGCTGAGGTGCCCAACCCGGTGGGGCCACCGAGCCGCTGCGGTGCGGTCTGGTAGCGTCGCCGCAAGGCCGATTCGTCGTACCGGCCGGTTAATATATGCCAATCGAGAACGCCGGCCATCCAGTCCTGTAGTCCCACGACGTAGGCGTCCAGGGCCTCGCGGGCTTCGGCATCCAGGTTGAAGTCGTCGGTGAGAACGGGCAGCTCGGTGGCGATAATGTGCTGGAACTGCAACAGCCGTGAGGTCATCAGGTCGTTGACGACCGAGACCGCCTGTCGACGATCTATGTCGAGAAACTTCTGAACCACCAGTATACAGTTGTGCAGCTCGCCTTCGAACTCGATTTCCTTTTGGTAGGAGAAAATATCGTTCGTGAAACAGGTGTAGTCTTGGGCCGAATTCTCCAGCCCACGCATCGCTCGGGTGCGCAGCAGCTCGACCGGAATGTTCCCAGCTCTCGTGATGCGCGCCAGGCTCATCGTCATATCCGAGCCGAACGTCTTACGTCGCATCTCGACATAGTCGACCGGGTCGGGGATCCGGTGCTGGATGTGGTTCGCCAGCTCCCACAACCAGCTTGCGGTCATGCCCTCGACGCCCTGCCGGAACTGACGCCGTTGATCGATGGTCATCGGGGAGGTGGTGCGCATCCACAGGTCGGCCAGGCCCGTTTCAGCCGCGTTGGCCGGTGGTGGCGTGGTGCCGCAATCCAGCGGCATGAACGCCGACAGCCTTGTGTTGAACATTTTTGCCCCCGCCATGTCCCGGGTTCTCCCGAAGACCGCCGGGACGTAATCGTCGCCGTAGGCTCCCCACGTCAGCCAGGCCGAGGACAGATCGAGCGCAGGACCGGATGCATCTGGATGAATTCTCGCCGCACAGACGGCGAAATCGAACAATCGGAGATTCTCTTCATCCCAGATTCCGAGGCCGGGGATTCCTGGTACTGACTCCAGCATCCCCATCTGGCGGGACCAGTCGATGCAATGCTGACGTGACCGCTCCAGGTTGACGTTAATCCGCGTGGAGTACGGCATGTAGAACGTGGGCAGGGTCGTCGGCCCCACTTTTTCGTACGGCACGTACGTGTGGCTCTTGACCCTTTGCAGACCCGTGGTGCCAGGTGACAGCGTGATCTGTGCCGCTGAGGTGCCCCATCCGGTGGGCCCGCCGAGTAGCCGCTCCGCTACCGATGGTTCACGAGCTGACGCGTCGTTCATGTAACGGCTCGACCGCATGTGCCACTCATGGCAACCCGATTGCCAATCCTGCAGGCCCTTGACGTAAAGCAGGACACTCTCACGTTCCAGCAGGTTCAGGCCGTGCTCTTCGAACAGGGACGGTAGTTCGGTGAGGGTGGTGTTCTCGAACTGCTGTAGACGAGAGGTCAGGATGTCGTTGGTCAGGTCCGCGGCGCGCTGCGGGCTAGCGTCCAGAAATCGTTCCAGGACCAGAACGCAGTTGTTGATCTCACCTTCCTCCCGGGTTTCGCGCTGGTAGGAGAACAGGTCGTTGCGCAGGTGCACTCCGTCGGCAAACGTGTCCTTGAGGACTCGTATCGGCCGAGTGTCCGCGATCCTGGCCGGGATCTCGACGAACGCGGCGTGCTCTACGAGGTCGGCCGACCAGGGGGCCCCGCCGACCTTGCGGCGTACCTCGATATACTCGATCGGGTTCGGGAGCCGGCTACCACTGATGTTGGCGAGCTCCCACAGGGATTCCTCGAGGAGATTCTTGGTGCTCTCGAAGAACCGCGCTCGCCATTCCCGAGACCGGTAGGGGACCGTCCGAGCCCACAGGTCGAGCAGGCCACGCTCGACCGGATTGGTCGACTCCGGGGGGACGGCGAGATCTACTGGCATGAACGCGGGCAGCCGGTTGAGGTACTCCTTGGCCCCAGTCTGATCCTGGCTACGCTTGTAGATCTCCAGAAAATGGTCGTCGAAATAAAAGACCCAGACGTACCAGTCGGTCACCAGGTCGAGCTCACGGCTCGGCGCGTCAGGATGGGTATAAGCGCAGAGTAAGGCGAAGTCCATGGAATCGAACTTGGCCTCATCCCAGATAGTCGCGCCTGACGCGTTCTGCGGTGAGTCCAGTATCCCCATGTCGTGGGCCCACGCCTTGGTGTGTGTGCGCGCCGTGTCCAGGTGGGGGTTCAACCGAGCGGGATACGGCATGTAGAAGTCTGGCAGCTCATAGGGCCGCATATTCTGCCCCTCACCTTCCCGGTGTCGTCGCGCTAGCTGCCGTACAGCCCGATTTCGACGTTTTCCAGGATGCCGAGCGCGTCGGGCACCATGACGGCCGCGGAATAGTAGGCACTGACCAGGTAGGAGGTGATTCCCTTTTCGCTGATGCTCATGAAGCGGACGTTCAAGCCGGGCTGGACCTCATCGGGAATTCCGGTCTGGTGCAGGCCGATGACGCCTTGCTTCTCCAGGCCGGTGCGCATCAACAGGATCGAGCTGGTGCGGTGCTCACTGATGGGGATCTTGCTGCAGGGCAGGACGGGAATGCCGCGCCAGGCGGGCACCATGTGGCCACCCAGGTCAATACTCTGCGGGTAGACGCCCCGGTGGTTACATTCCCGGCCGAAGGCGGCGATGGTACGGGGATGGGCCAGGAAAACGTCCGGGTTCTTCCACACGGTGGCCAGTAATTCATCGAGGTCATCGGGGGTGGGTGGCCCGGTGCGGGTGTTGATGCGTTGGTCGAGGTCGGCGTTGTGCAGCAACCCGAAGTCAGGGTTGTTCATCATCTCGTCTTCTTGGCGTTCCCGCAACGCCTCGATGGTCAACCGCAACTGCTGTTCGACCTGGTTCATCGGATTGTTGTAGAGATCCGCCACCCGGGTGTGCACCCGCAGCACAGTTTGGGCCACGCTGAGCTGATATTCCCGGGGCTCGATCTCGTAGTCGACGAAGGTCGTCGCCAAGTCTGGCTCTCCCACATGGCCCGCGATCAGCTCAATCAGGGCCTCACCGTATATGTTCTGCGGTTGTCTGGACCT
>JAFAXZ010000098.1 GCA_019240665.1 Pseudonocardiales bacterium
GCAGTTCGTGGCCGCCGGCTTGCACGGTGGCCGTGGGGGTCGTCAGCGTGCCGTGGTGAGTGCCGGGGCTAGGCGCCGCCAGGTCTTGCGAGGGAAGGTGTCCCGATTGCTGGTGAGGGCTTGGATGCAGACGTGATTGGCGCCGGCGTCGTAATGTTCACCGACGCGGCGGGCGATGGTGTCCTCATCACCCCAGGCCACCAGGGTGTCGACGAGTCGGTTGCTGCCGGTGCCGGCTAGGTCATCGTCGGTGAAGCCCAGGTGGCGCAGGCTGTTGGTGTAGTTAGGCAGCCGCAGGTAGGTCGCCAGGTGTCGGCGGCCGATGTCTCGGGCGGTGGTCGGGTCTGTTTCCAGGATGACCCGCTGTTCGGGGGCGAGCACCCGGTCAGCGCCCAGGATCGTGCGGGCCTGTTGGGTGTGTTGGGGGGTGGTGAGGTAGGTATGCGCGCCGGCTGCCCGTTGCCGGGCCAGGGTCAGCATTTTCGGGCCGAGAGCGGCCAGGACTCGGGCACTGGTCGGTACCGGTGGCTTGGCGGTGTCCAGGGCGTCGAGGTAGGCGGCCATGGCCGCAAGCGGCTGGTGATAGCGGCCCGGTTGGATCCGATCGACGGAGGTGGCGTGGCTCACCCCGATGCCGAGAACAAACCGGCCCGGGTGGGCGCCAGAAAGGCGGGCGAATCCGTTGGCGGTGTCGGCCGGGTCATGCATCCACAGGTTCAACACGCCAGTGGCCACTACAAGGCTGCGAGTGGCTTTCAGCAGGGTTGTAGCAGCCCCGAAGACGTCGCCGCCGACATCGGGAATCCACAAAGCGCTATAGCCCAAGCTCTCTAGCTCCGCGGCGGCCTCGACCACCTCGCCTTTGGCGCCATAGCGTAGCGGCACGCTCCATACCCCGATGCCGCCCAGTTCCACCCTGTCTCCCCGGTGTCCTCGCTCCTCCCGGGACAACTGGCCCGAGCCCTGGTGATATTCCGTGGCGAACAGGGCACCTGGTCCACCCCGCATCGGTCGGCACCGTCCCGTCGATCGGTGAAGCGCGGTCAGAGGTCGCGGCTCGCCCAGTCGCTCAGCATTGTCGATCACGCAGCCCTCTTTCGAATGGACCGTGACCGACGCAGCACGGTCTGCAAGCGGATCCCTCAGCGCGGGCGGTCGACGCCGCATCGTGGCTGCACTAGTAGCTCCCCGCCGCGATCGCGCAGATCAGACAGGCCCTGTGATCCTGCGAGGTGACGAGACGTCGCGACGACGCGCAGCGATGTGCTGCCGCCTCCCGGCTGGCGGACGACGACCTGCGGCGTTTCATCGCCGAAGATGTGGCCTACCGCGAGGCGGGGCGCGTTGTGGAACGGGGACGCCAGTACGCGGTGACGCCAACCCGGGATGCCTACGCGTTACGCAGCGTCGTCCGGTCGCTCAAGAGGCGATCGGCATACGCCTGCAGTCCGCTGTCGTCCACAGTGCCCGCCGGTGGCCACGCAACATCGCCGTTGAACGGCCAAATGCGTGGAAGTACGCCCTGCGCAGGGTCTGGTGTGAGAAGCCGTTCCTCCCCGGCTACTCCGTACGCCTGAACGATCAGGTAGCCGATGACCATGGTCGCCAGGGCACCGTGGTCGCGAATCAAGTCCCCCGAATGCGGCACAGGCGCGGATCCCGGATCCAATTCTCGAATGCTGATGTCGTGGGGCTGATACCAGAACGGCTCTCGACCGATGTACCGCCCCACCCACACATACCAGCGAGGGAGCGGCGCATGGTGCTGGTACAGCCAGTCCGTCCACTCTCGTTCGATCGGCATGGGGTGCAACGGGTGCGAACGTGCGGTCACCACGACCTTGCATACCCAGCCCGCGACTGCGGCGGCCATCGCCGAGTCGAAATGCACCGGATTTCCACGGATCATTCCCGAGACGTGCGGAAAGGCAAGGTCGTCCATGTCATTCATCCACTCGCTATTGCAGCGCGAACAAACCCGGGTGGTGTATTCCAGGGTGTAGTGCTTGTTCTTGGTCCTCCGCCCACCAATGCGATAACTCTGGCCGGTGTCCGGCAACGTCATGGTGAGACGTAC
>JAFAXZ010000102.1 GCA_019240665.1 Pseudonocardiales bacterium
CGTCGCGGGACACACCGACCAGCCGGCCGGGCAGCTGGCGCTCCAGCCCGCTGCGCACAGCCAGGTAGGCGGCGTGCGGTCCGCCGAAGCCCAGCGGCACGCCGAAGCGCTGCGTCGATCCGATCGCGACGTCGGCGCCGATCTCGCCCGGCGGTGTCAGCAGGGTCAGGGCCAGTGGATCGGCCGCGACGGCCACCGCGGCGCCACGCTTGTGCGCCTGCTCGATCAGCATCGCGTGGTCACGCACCGCACCGGAGGCGCCTGGATAGGACAGCAGCACACCGAAGAACTCGCCATCCGGGAGGGCGTTCCGCAGATCGGCGATATCCAGCTCGATGCCCAGCGGCTCGGCGCGGGTGGCCAACACGGCCAACGTCTGCGGCAACGTGTCGGCGTCCACAATGAATCGCGGTGAGGTGGCCCGGCCCGCTCGGCGCAGCAGGGTCATCGCCTCGGCGGCCGCGGTGGCCTCGTCAAGCAGGGAGGCGTTGGCCACCGGCAAGCCGGTGAGGTCGCAGATCATCGTCTGGAAGTTGAGCAGTGCCTCCAGCCGACCCTGGGAGATCTCCGGTTGGTACGGCGTGTAGGCGGTGTACCAGGCCGGGTTTTCCAGCACCGAGCGACGGATCACCGGCGGGGTCACCGTGCCGTGGTACCCCATCCCGATCATCGGCACCCGCGGGTGGCACTGGGCAGCCCGCGCGCGCAGCTCAGCCAGAGCCTGCACTTCGGTGGCCGGGGCCGGCAGGTCCGGAACGGCGCCTGAGTCGGCCAGGGTAGGTGGCAGCGCCAGCTGGGCGAGTTCCTCCAGCGACTCCACGCCGATGACGTTCAGCATCCGAGCCAACTCGGCCGGACGCGGCCCGATGTGCCGCTCGGCGAACGGAGTGCCGTGCTCCAGTTCGGACAGTGAGCGCCGGTCAGGAATGTTCATCGCGGTGACCTCCGGGCGTCGAGACCGAACCGCCGGGCACCGTACCCGATCGGTCCTCCCCTGGTTTCCCTGCCCACGTCCGGCCCCGCCGTCAATGAGCGCCTGAGAACTAAACCGGCACATCGCACCGGCTTTCCCCGTCGACGGGTGGCTTGCGTCACTGCTTTCCAGAGGTGTTGCCTGAAAGGTTCCGGGAAGGATGTGCTCCTTCCGCGCCCGGGCAACCATGGCCGAGAGCTCTTCCACGAATTGGCGACTACTTAACCAACGTACTCGTGGAGATAGCCCTCTGACGCTCCAACGCGCCCTGGACACAATACTGTGATCGACTACACAGCAAGACGCGTCAGCTGATTCGGCGGGTCCGCCGACGCCTGGTCAACTCGTCTTCCGGAACGCTCGCAACGTGACCGCCATCAGCGCGCTCCGGGGGAAACTGGCTGATCGATCCGGTGATCTCCTTCATCGCACCACTGACGGCAATACCGAACACGCCCTGCCCACCCTGCAGCAGATCGACCACCTCCTCGGGGGAGGTGCACTCATAGACCGTGGTGCCGTCGCTGAAGAGCGTGATGCGGGCCAGGTCGCGCACTCCGTGGCGGCGCAGGTGCTCGACGGCCACGCGGATGTTCTGCAGCGAGACACCAGTGTCCAGCAGCCGCTTGACTACTTTGAGGACCAGGATGTCTTTGAACGAGTACAGCCGCTGGCTACCTGACCCGGAGGCGCCGCGGATCGAGGGCACCACCAGATTGGTCCGTGCCCAATAGTCCAGCTGACGGTAGGTGATCCCAGCGATCTGGCATGCCGCTGGGCCGCGATAGCCAAGCAGGTGGTCGGTCACTCCGTGCGGGTCAGCCAGAGCGGAATCCGGGAACAGGGTACCCTGCTCCGCCGGGTCACCAGCTTCGGACTGCGTAACGCCATACGCTGGGGTGTCCGCTCCGCCGTGCGGTCCGTCGACCACCCATGCCTCCCAGACCTTGCGCCGGTAGCCCGTGAGCCACGCGGCCCGCGGCGGCTCCTCCGGCCGTTCGGGGCGAATCACACCGGCGCGACTCGCTGTGAAGCTCGACGGTAGGCGCCGCCGGGTAGTCGGTCAATCCGACGCGCGGAGTCTCACCCTCAACGTCAGCTCAAGGGCTGCGCTGATCAGGTGTCCGTTCCGGGACAGCGTTGATCAGGTGTCCGCTCCACGGAAGTCCTCCGGGGAGACCGAGTCGAGGAACTCCCGAAATCTCTCGATCTCGTTGTCCTGCTCGTCCGGGATGATCAAGCCAGCCTCGGAGAGCACCGACTCCTCGGCATGAATCGGAACCCCGGCCCGCAAGGCGAGGGCAACCGAGTCGCTCGGCCGGGCAGACACCCGCACGTTACCGTCGAAGACCAGTTCGGCGAAGAAGGTGCCTTCCTGCAGTTCAGTGATCCTGACCTGTTTCAGCTCGCCGCCCAGCGCACTGATGACGTCTCGGAGCAGGTCGTGGGTCATCGGCCGAGCCGGTTGCACACCCTGCTGCTCCAGGGCGATAGCAGTCGCCTCCCCAGAGCCGATCCAGATCGGCAGATAGCGCTCGCCCTCAGCCTCCCGCAGCAGCAGGATGGGCTGATTCGCCGGCAACTCCACCCGGACCCCGACGACACGCATCTCGCTCATCGCGTTGCGCCTCCCTCCCGGGCACCCTACGGTCCGGGTGCCTCGAGGATCGTCGTGCTCGGCGGTGGATTGGGCACCGACCGGAGTAGCTGCCAGCCCAGTCGCGTCTCCACCATCGCTACCCTAAGACGCTACACGCGGCACCGTCCCGATGCCGAGTCCCGCGACGGTCCAAATTCCCGCCGTGACGTTCTCCGGGGCTTCTTCTGTGGAACTCAGTTCCCGATGACGCCACGCAGTCCGATCTTTACGAGCAAGGCGTGCAGCCGCAACGACAGCACCGCCAGCTCCCGAATCACCTCATCCGCCCGGGCCCGCGCATGGGGATCTCGCTGCCGGCTCATCGGAGTGACGATCTGCGCGAGCAGGCCCACCTCCCGGTCCGCCGACGCCCGGAAGGAGCGTAAGTGCCGGGGCTCAAGCCCAAAATCGGTCATCGCCTGCGCGGTCTTCGCCACCAGCACCGCATCGGTGTCGTAGAAGCCGGCTGGACCGGACCGAACCAACCCGAACTGCTCGAGTTCGGTCAATACCGCCCTGCCGATACCGGCGGCGGCGAGCAGTTCCTCCTGGGTCATCCGCACAGCATCGGCGGCGAGGTCCGCCGACCCGCCTGGTTCGACCGCGGCGCTGGGGCGAGCGCTGACCAGTGGCCGCGGGGCCCGTGGCCACTGGTCAGCGGACCTTTCAGGGCATCTGTCCGGGGGTCCTTCGGGCTCACCCCGGTCCAGGGCGTCCAGGTGCTCCTTGATGACCCTCAGCGGGAGATAGTGGTCGCGCTGAGCAGCGAGCACGTAGCGCAGCCTTTCCACGTCCGCTGACGAGAACTGCCGGTAGCCAGCAGCGGTGCGTTCCGGCTGGACCAGCCCCTCGGACTCCAGAAACCTGATCTTGGAGATGGTGACGTCAGGGAAATCCGCCCGCAACTGGGTGAGCACCGAGCCGATACTCACCCCGGACCGATGCCCGGAGCGGCCGGGGGCCGTCACCGCGACCCCTGGTCAGCCCCTCGGTTCCCGGCACGCGGACCGGTCAAGAACACCAGCCGGAATTTACCGATCTGCACCTCGTCACCATTGGCCAGCACCGCGGTATCCACCGGTTCACGGTTGACGTAGGTGCCGTTCAGGCTGCCAACGTCCACCACCACGAACTCGCCGCCCTCGCGGCGGAACTCGGCGTGCCGGCGGGACACCGTCACGTCGTCGAGGAAGATGTCGCTTTCCGGGTGCCGACCCGCGCTCGTGGTGGACCGGTCAAGGAGAAACCGGGAACCGGCGTTAGGGCCACGTTTGACCACCAGCAGTGCGGAACCTGCAGGCAATGCGTCGATACCGGCGATGGGCGGCGCCGGTGACTCGATGCTCTCGGCCTCGGAGAGGAAGTCGGCCCGGAACGTCGAAGTCTGCTCCGGGCCCCGCTCCGGTGGCACACCGGGCCCGTCGTTCTTGCTCACGCTGGGCTCTCCTTCGCCAGGGGTGATGGCTTTTGATCGGACCACAACCTACCGTGCACCGACAGACATTGCTGAGGAGAGGTCAGCGTCGGCCAGTGTCGGTCAATGCCCGGGTCAGGCGTCCTCGATGAGTTTGCGGTAATCGTTGGCGCCCATCAAAGAGTCCATCGCGGACGCGTCTGCCAGCTTGATTTCGATCATCCAGCCCTCACCGTAGGGGTCGGAGTTGACCAGTTCAGGACTGTCCTCCAAGGCACCGTTGCGGGCCACCACCTCGCCTGCTACCGGCGCAAACACCTCCGACACGCTCTTGGTCGACTCCACCTCACCGACTGGGTCTCCCAGCGCCACCGAGTCGCCAACCAGTGGTAACTCCACGTGGATGATGTCTCCGAGCTGCGTCTGCGCATAGTCAGTGATACCGACCCGCACAGTGCCCCGCACAGTAGTCAGCACCCACTCGTGCGCCGGGCTGTATCGCAGCTCCTCGGGAACCACCGCGCGTCCCTCCACATCACCGGTCCACAAGCCTCGCGGCGCGCACCGTCAGCCGAACCTGAAGTAGGTAGAGCACTCCCGACCAGACGTACAACGCGCAGCCCCACCCCGTGAAGGCCACCGCGAACGCCTGAGCCACTGCACTCACCCAACCGTGCACATCGTGAGCGAGCAGCAGCAGTGGGAAAGCATAGAGCAGGCAGAGAGTGGCCGCCTTGCCCATGTAGTGCACCGGCAGCGGCCCGCTGCCATGGTGGCGCAGCACGGGCAGAGTCAACAACAGCACAAGATCCCGAACGATCAGCACGGCCACCACCCACCACGGCAGGATTTCCCGTACCCCGAAGGCGAGCAGGGTGCTCAGCGTGTACAGCCGATCGGCCGCCGGGTCGAGGAACGCGCCTAGCCTGCTGGACTGGTTGAGCAGGCGAGCGAGCTTGCCATCCAGCCAGTCGGTGAGGCCCGACAGGGCCAGCACGAGCACGGCGAGCGGATCGTCGTGCGGGCCGAGGAGCAGCCACAGGAACAGCGGGATACCGGCCAGCCGGAGCAGGCTGAGCACGTTGGGCACGGTAAGCAGCCGGTCGGCCGGATCCCGTGCCTGGCGCCGGGGTTGGCTCGGCAGCACCGTGGGCCCTCCTGATTACATCTGGGTCCCATCACACTTGGGTCCCGCGCACGGTGTGGCGCAGGAAGCCCAGTCTCCCGGTTCACCCCCCGCGAGGCGTACATATAGCCACACACAGTGACTGATGATCTCTACCGGAAAGCAGAACCCCTTGTCCGACGGCGCAAGGGCCTCCACAGGTCAGTCCCTCTCTACGCTGAGCAATCAGTCAATCCTTCCAGGCACCGCATGGCCTACCAAGTTGATGATGCCATTTGCGCTAACCCCTCCAGGGTCCTGCTCGACAACCCAACGTCACGAACTCTGAAGATCACGCCGTTGTTGCAGTATTATTTGTTGCAGTATCATACAGTCTGCAATATGGTGACAACTATGGTTTGTAAACAGGTCACTATCACGGTAGATGAAGATCTACTTTCCTGGTTCGAGCAGAAGGCCGCTCAAACCGGCGGCAAGCTTTCACCGACCATCGCCAGGGCTGCACGGAACTGGATGCTGTGGGAAGACGCCGCCCGGTTGGCTGAGGCTGACCAGCGCGCCAGCCGCAACACCGCCGACTACGCCGAAGCTGAACTCGCCGCCGAGCGCGAGGCTGAGGCTGCCGAGGCCGGACGGGGACATGCCGCGTGAGGCAAGGGCAGGTCTGGCAGTTCGAGCGTGACCGCCCGTCCAAGGAGGATGATCCCCGCACACCGTATCGCGTTGTCGTCAGTGCCGACTATCGGTTGCCTCCGGAGCGACGATGGGTTCTCACTGTCCCCATCGTATCCACGCTGGACGTCGACACTCCGGTTGCCGTCCGGCTCCAGCCCGGCGATCCCGTCAAGGGATTCATCCGCGCCGACGAGGTGACCCGCACCTATGTACCGTGGCTGACCGGCCCGGTAGGAATGATCACCGTAGCCACACTCAACGCGCTCGCCGCCGCACTCCGCACTGAAATGGACCTTTGATCCGACAACGAGCCGCTTAAGCCCTCTAACCTGGATGTAGCCGACGCGTTGCCCGGTGATGATATCCCCTCCCGGTTCCGCGCCGATGTGTCAGGTTGAAATCTCAGAGCCTGACGGGCGGATGTCAATCAAGCGGAGCGTCCCGGACAACCGTGCGCGGACGAGAGGAAATTACGGTGCCTGGTCAGCGTCGAAGGCGCGGCCACCGGCACCGCCGCACCGCACCTGGCCGCGGCGTGGGCCGCCGCCTATGGCCGCCACCCCGATCCCTCCCGCGCCGACAGCGAATCCATCAAAGCCGTCGAGGCCGCCTGCATCCCCCTTGTCATCCCCGGAGCCAAGGGAACCAAAGCCACGCTCGGCAGCGTGATCCGCGAGATCAACGATCACCAACAGAACTGGCAGCTAGCTATCCCCGCTCCCGCAGCGACCAATCCGGCCGCCGCATTGGTGACCATGCTGCGCCTCCTCTGGCAAGGCCAAACCGATCGGCACGGCGGCTCCGCCCCGACCATCCCGGTCACCAACCACGCGGCCGAAGTCGCAGTCCACCTCGCGGTCACCCTGGTCCAATGGTTCCAGACCGGCGCAATCCAACCCACCCACACTCCGCCGTCACGAAACTAACCTCTCCCAGCCTGGGAAAGGCCAGCGATCGAACAAGTCGCCAGCTCAACACACATAACGGCGCCATATAGCGCTGCGTGACGTTCCCTCATGACGGTACCGGGGCGCCTCACCAATCAGCCTAGGTGTGTCCTGAACCGGGTGTGCTCCAGCCAGTGCTCCAGAATGTGGGCGTCGCCGAGCACGGTGATCGGCGCCTCGGCCGGGGGGACGCGGCGCATCAGGACCAGTAGCAGGTTCACCACCGGACCTCGGACTGCGACATCACCCTTGGCGTGGCCATGTTCCCAGATCGGCCCCGACGGGGTCCGGCGCACGATCCACTCACCCGCCTCGCCCAGCCCCGGATCGGTGGAGTGCAGGTGCAGAATCTGGCCCTCGCCACGCAGCGCGGCGAGCCCGGGCCGGAAGTCAACCGCCTGCGGCAAGCTGAACAGGCTTAGCCACTCGGAGATCGCATCGGCAGCAAGGTCGGCCGCCAAGGTGAACTCGCGGCCCAGCGCCAGCTCGGCGTCGGCACGGTGCACCGTGGTCTCGTGCGCCATTCGGCGGGCCCAGAACCCGACGCTGTGGTCGTCGGCCCAGCTCCACACAGGCGTCTGCGGATCGGCCGCCCGAATCGCGTCCACCAGCTCACCGGCGCCCTCGCGCAACCAGGTGCAGAGCCCGTCGGGGTCCTTGGGCGCTACGGCCACATTCAGCTCGCTGGGATCGGGCGGGGCGGTGGCGCGCCGGGTGACGATCGCGGCGACCCCCCGATGGACCTGCCCGACGTGCTCGGCGAGCTGATAGATCGTCCATTCCGGGCAGGTGGGCACCCGCTGCTGTGGGTCGGCCCCGACCAACGCCTCGGCGAACAGCGTGGACTGCTCGGTCAGCGCCGCGAGGTAGCGGTCATGGCGCAACGGAGCCATCAGATGCCTCCCGTGGTCGTCCCGGTAGGTGCTGAGACTTGCAACCTAAGCACTTGCTCCTTTGGTAGTGCGGTGCTGCACCGGGTGGTGTGCACTGTGACCTATGGCCTCGCACTCCGCCTCGCATCCGCACGATCCCGTCCAGCGCGCGCTCGGTGGTGGCTGGAGTACCTTTCTCGCGGCGGCGATGCGGTCCCCCCGCGATGTCGGGACACTGCTGCCCTCCGGTCCCGAGCTGGCCCGGCGGCTGGCCGCCGTGGTACCCGGAGCGGGCCAAGCGGGGCGATCCCCAGTCGTGGTGGAGGTCGGGGCCGGGGCCGGGGCGGTCACTGCAGTGATCGCTCGGGAGGCAGACCACGACGCGATGGTGATCGCGGTTGAGAAGGACCCTGGGCTGGCCGATCGGTTGCGGTCCCGCGAGCTGGGCGTGCGGGTGGTCACCGCGGACGCCGCCACGCTTCCGGCTATCCTCGCTGACCACGGCGTGGACCGCGCCGACGTCATCATCTCTGTACTGCCATGGACCCTGTTCAGTCCGCGGCGGCAGCGCACGTTCCTGACGATCTTTGCCGGCGCGCTGCAGACCGACGGGGTGTTCACCGCAGCCGCTTACAGCTGTGGCTACTGGATGCCTGCGGCCCGCCGGTTTCGCAGCGAACTGGGGCGGGTTTTCGGCGAAGTGCTGCCCACTCGCACCATGTGGCGGCACCTACCGCCGGCCATGACCTATGTCTGCCGGCGCCCGGGAGTGACCGGTAAAGACATCACCGCGGATCCGAGTCGATGAGGAGATGGCCATCCAGCCGGGTCACCCGGAGCACCCGCTTGACGACCTGAGCGCTGCCGCCTGTGTTGTAGGTGACCTCGACGGGCACTTTCACCGAGCCATCAGGGTTGTCAGTGACCCCGAAGGCGTTGCGCGCGCTGACCGAGGAGTACTGGCTCCAATGCGCCCGGAAATCCGACTCGTTGCCGAAGACCGCCTGCGCGGTGGGTGACAGCAGTTGCCAGGCCGACGACAGGTTGTTCAGGCCATTGTAGTAGTCGATCACGAGCTGCCCGGCATCACTCCATCCGATGGGCTGGGAATGGTCCACCCGCTCCACCTGTGGCGGCGGGGGTATCACGGCCGGTGCAGGTGCCGGTGCCGGCGCCGGCTTTGCCGCAGGCACCGAGGTGGTCGCTTGCCCCACGGAGTGCGCGCCCTGTTGCCTGGATGAACCTTCCGACAACAGCGCCCCACCGCCCGCGAATGCGAGCACCGCAAGAACAGCTCCAGCAAGTACGCCCGCCCGCCTACGCCGTTGCTTCGGGTGTGTCGGAAAGCTGTCAGCGGGCCAGGCAGGTGGGGTCGGGACCACCTCCTGCGCGGAGTCGGACAGCGGAGCAGCCGCCACGGTCGGCGGACCTGCGAGTCCGGTTTCTAGGCTTCCGATTTCTAAGCGTCCGGTTCCTGCGGATCCGGTTGTTGACGTTCCGGTTTTTGGGGTTCCGGTCACCCGGTTCGGGGGCAGCGCGGTGGTTGACCTGCACACCGCGGCCGGTCGGGAGGCCGGGGCTGGTCTAGGCAGTGGTTGGGTGGTCCGTACCGCGGCCAGCTCCAGGCTGGCGCGGTGCATGTCGGGACGCGCTGCCGGGTCTGTGGCCAGCAGTCTCATCAATACCGCTGACAGCGGGCCCGCGTGCTGCGGCGGCGCCACCTGCCCACCAGCCACCGCGTGCAGCAACGCAAGCGGGTTGTCGTTCTCGCCGAACGGACCCCGCCCCTCCACCGCAGCGTAGAGCGTCGCGCCGAGGGAAAAGACATCCGACGCCGGGGTCGGGATCTGTCCGCGGGCCACCTCTGGGGCAAGGTAGGCCGGGGTGCCGGCCATCATCCCGGTCTGGGTGACCGTGACATCACCCACGGCACGCGAGACGCCGAAGTCAGTGATCTTGGCGGTTCCGTCGTCAGTGATCAGGATGTTCCCGGGCTTGACGTCCCGGTGGACAATCTGCGCGGTATGCGCGGCGGCCAGCGCTGAGGCGATCTGCCTGCCGATCGAGGCGACGTCGGGCACCGGGAGGCAGCCTCGCTCGCCCAGCACCGCAGCGAGGCTGCGTGCGGGCAGGTACTCCATCACCAGGCAGGGCTCACCCTCATGCTCGGCCACGTCATAGACGACGATGGCATTCGGGTGCTGGAGTCGCGCCGCAATGCGCGCCTCGCGCAGCGCCCGGGCCCGGGCTTCGTCGGTCGCCCGGGGGCTCAGCTCCGGCTGCAACAGCAGCTGTTTCACCGCAACCAGCCGCTCCAGCCGCTCGTCTATGGCCCGCCAGACGACGCCCATGCCACCGATGCCAATCCGGTCGAGCATCCGGTAGTGGCCGGCAATCAGCTCTCCCGTGTCGATATGCGGTCACCCCCTTGCGCTGTGCTTGGAGCACGGGCATGCGGCATCCCCGACCGGAGAGCAGATTATCGCGCCGCAGCTGGGTCGGCGCGCTGGCCCGGGCTGGCCCCGCCGCGCCGCGGATGGGGCGCCGCGGGCACGATCGTGGTCACCATGACGCTCACCGAGACGCTGCCCGCCGGTTCCGGGCCCGACGAGCTGTTCGACACCTTTGTGGCCTGGGTTTCAGATCAGGGCCTGGCTCTGTACCCGGCCCAGGAGGAAGCACTGATCGAGATCGTCTCAGGGTCGAACGTGATCCTGGCCACACCCACCGGATCCGGTAAGAGCCTGGTCGCGACCGGCGCGCACGCTGCCGCGCTGGCGCAGGGCAGGCGCAGCGTCTACACCGCGCCGATCAAGGCACTGGTGTCGGAGAAATTCTTTGCGGCGTGCGACGTTTTCGGTGCCGACCAGGTCGGGATGGCCACCGGTGACTCCAGTGTCAACACCGGGGCGCCCATCATCTGCTGCACCGCGGAGGTGCTGGCCAACATGGCGCTGCGCAGCGGGCCGGATACCGATGTCGGTCTGGTCGTGATGGACGAGTTCCACTTCTACGCCGACCCTGATCGCGGCTGGGCGTGGCAGGTGCCGCTGCTCGAGCTTCCGCAAGCCCAGTTCCTGTTGATGTCCGCGACGCTGGGCGACGTCACCCGCTTCGAGCAGGACTTGACCCGGCGCACCGGCCGTCCTACCGCGGTGGTCCGCTCCGCGCAGCGACCCGTTCCGCTGCATTTCCGGTATGTGACAACGCCGCTACATGAAACGCTGGAAGAACTACTGGCCACCAAGGCGGCACCGGTCTATGTGGTGCACTTCACCCAGGCCTCGGCCGCTGAGCAGGCCCAGGCGCTGACCAGCATTAACGTCTGCAGCCGTGCAGAAAAGGACGCCATCGCCGAGCTGATCGGAGGATTTCGGTTCACCGCTGGTTTCGGACGGACACTGTCCCGCCTGGTGCGCCATGGGATCGGGGTGCATCACGCCGGGATGCTGCCGCGGTATCGCCGGCTCGTCGAGCGGCTCGCCCAGGCCGGCTTACTGAAGATCATCTGTGGTACCGACACTCTCGGCGTCGGGATCAACGTGCCGATCCGCACGGTGCTGCTCACCGCGCTGGGCAAGTACGACGGAACCCGCACCCGCCATCTCACCGCCCGGGAGTTTCACCAGATCGCTGGCCGGGCGGGCCGGGCGGGCTACGACACCGCGGGCACCGTCGTCGTGCAGGCCCCCGAGCATGTGGTGGACAACGCCAGGGCGCTGGCCAAGGCAGGTGACGATGCCCGCAAGCGCCGCAAGGTGGTGCGCAAGAAACCCCCCGAGGGATCGGTGTCCTGGAGTGATCGCACCTTTGACCGGCTGGTTGTGGCCGAACCGGAACCGCTGACGTCCAGCTTTGCGGTCAGCCACGCGATGCTGCTCAACGTCGCCAACCGGCCCGGCGACGCATTCGCGATCATGCGTCACCTGCTCACCGACAACCACGAGGACCGTCCCGCGCAGCGCCGGCACATCCGCCAGGCAATCGCGATGTATCGCGCATTGCTGGCTGCCGGCGTCATCGAGCGGCTGGCGATCCCGGACGCCGACGGCCGCACCGTGCGGCTCACCGAGGATCTGCAGCTCGACTTCGCGCTCAACCAGGCGCTGTCCCCGTTCGCGCTGGCCGCGATCGAACTGCTCGACCCGGAGTCGGTCGACTACCCGCTGGACGTACTGTCGGTGCTCGAAGCCACTCTGGAGGATCCGCGGCAGGTACTGAGCGCCCAACTGTCCAAGGCCAAGGGGGAGGCCGTGGCGGCGATGAAAGCCGAGGGCATCGACTACGAGGAGCGGATGCGGTTGCTGGAGGACGTCAGCTACCCGATGCCGCTGGCTGAGCTGCTCGACGTAGCGTTCGAAACCTACCGACGGGGCCACCCGTGGGTGGCCGACCACCGGCTGTCTCCCAAGTCAGTGGCCCGGGATCTCGCCGAACGGGCGATGACCTTCACCGAGTATGTCGGGTTCTACGGCCTGGCCCGCTCCGAAGGGCTGGTGCTGCGCTACCTAGCCGACGCCTACCAGGCGCTGCGCCGCACGGTGCCGGAGGACGCCAAAACCGACGCGCTGCGTGATCTGGAGGAGTGGCTCGGCGAGCTGGTCCGCCAGGTCGATTCCAGCCTGCTGGACGAGTGGGAGAAACTGCGTGACCCGCAGGCGCAGGATGCGGCGCCTGCGCTGGTGGACCACCGGCCTCCGCCGGTGACGGCCAACCCGCGAGCCTTCCGGGTACTGGTACGTAATGCGCTGTTCCGCCGGGTGGAGCTGGCTGCCCGCCGGCGATGGGACGAGCTGGGTGAGCTCGACGCGGACGCCGGGTGGGACGCGGAGTCCTGGCGGCAGGCCGTGGAACCCTACTTCGACGAGCATCGCGAGATCGGCACCGGTGCTGACGCTCGCGGCCCACACTTGTTGATCATCGATCACCAGCCCGGCCGGTGGGTCGTGCGGCAGATCCTGGACGATCCGGCCGGGCACCACGACTGGGCCATCAACGCCGAGGTCGACCTGCCCGCCTCCGACGAGTCCGGGATCGCCGTGCTACGGGTGACTGCGGTCAACCAGCTCTGAGAGCGATCAACAATGCCGCCTGGAGCGGGATCCAGTACGTCGGCGGTCAGGACGGCTCGTTGCCTGGCTTCCACTTGATGCCGCAGCCCATGCTGGGCACCTGTGGTTCGGGTACCGGCGCTCCGGCCAGTACCAAATCCAGCGCCGCGCGCAACGCCTTGCCGGTCACCGGAGCGTCGTTGCGTGGGCGGGACTCGTCGAACTCGCCCCGGTAGACAAGACGGCGCTCGGCGTCATAGAGGAAGAAGTCCGGGGTGCACGCGGCCCGGTAGGCCAGCGCGACCTGCTGGGTGTCGTCGAGTAGGTAGGGAAAAGTGAACCCAGCGCGGTGGGCCTGCTCGCTCAGCCCGTCTAGGCCGTCGTCAGGGTAGTTCCTGGTGTCGTTGCTGCAGATCGCCACTGCGGCCACGTCCTGGGCATACTCGGCAACCAGCGAGCCGAGTTCTCGCTCGATATGCCGGACATAGGGACAGTGATTGGCCAGGAACATCACCAGCAACGGACGGGGGGCAAGGCCGTCTGAGGTCACAAGCTGGCCATCGAGAGACGGCAGGGCCAACGGTGGCGCTGGCGTGCCGAGCGGGACCATGAAC
>JAFAXZ010000154.1 GCA_019240665.1 Pseudonocardiales bacterium
CTGTGCGTCCAGGAGGGATAGGTGGTTGATCATGTGAGTGGTTGACGCTTATTTCGTAAGCTCGTCGTCGCTGGCCGGTGTGAGTCCGGTCCGGGTAGCTGCCAGGAGGCCCGGTAGCAGGCTGGCGGCCTCGTCGGGAAACGGGCGGGGTCGAAGCCCAGCGTCGAGCACCCCAGTCTTGGGGGTGTGCAACCGAACGGTCCGTAACGTGAAGTGAAGCCTGCCGCGTCGTCACTGGACCCATCCGAGGGGTGGGGCGCAGGGAGTGCCGAGCCCGGAGTGGAAGGGCGAAGGCCAGGGAAGCGGTGAAGAGCCTGGATGAGCAGCCGTGAAGGACTCCCCGGCGTAAGGGGCTCGGAACGTTCGGATAGTGGCGGCGGGAACTGGAGAGGCCCTCCCCGGCCCAGCGAGCTGCGTATGACCGTTGGAGCGGGGCGACCTATAACCGGTGACGAGCCGGGAAGTGGAAGTCAGCCGGAAGGGCGTCGGAGGTGGCCGTACTACCGATTGAGCCGAGCGGACAACACAACCGCCGGGGAGGGAAGGGCCACTACTTCGTCGATGCGTGCTGATGTCAGTGGAGGTGCCCGGTGAGTGCCGGTTCGGCTAGTCCCACCGGCCGGGGGCGCGTTGCCGTTCCCCGGGATAAGGTGCGTGCCCTGCAACACACGCTCTACCGGGCGGCCAAGGCCGATCCCGGGCGACGGTTCCACACGCTGTGGGACAAGGTCCTGCGCAGGGACGTCCTGTGGCGTGCGTGGGTCGCGGTGCGCCGCAATGACGGCGCGCCGGGTATCGACAAGCTCACCTTGGGTGCGGTCGAGGAATACGGGATTGCCCGGTTCCTGGCCGAGATCGAGGCGGAGTTGCGCGAGGGCCGTTATCGGCCGCTGCCCGCCCGAGAGGTGCTGATCCCGAAACCGGGACAGCCGGGGCAACAGCGACCTTTGGCCATCGCGTCAGTTCGCGATCGGATCGTGCAGGCCGCGCTGAAGATTGTGCTCGAGCCGGTCTTCGAAGCGGACTTTCTGCCGTGCAGTTTTGGGTTCCGCCCGAAACGCTCGGCGCACGACGCCTTGCAAGTCCTCGTCGACGAATCATGGCGGGGCCGGGTGTGGGTGGTCGAGACGGACATCGCTAACTGTTTTGAGGCGATCCCGAAAGACCGGTTGATACAAGCGGTAGGAGAACGCGTCTGTGACCAGCCCGTGCTCAAGCTGCTGCGCCTCGTGCTCGGCGCCGGAGTGATGGCCGAAGCAATGGTACGGCGGTCAGTGACCGGAACCCCACAAGGGGGTCCGCTTTCCCCCTTGCTCTGCAATGTGTATCTGCACCGGCTGGATCGGGTGTGGAACACCCGCGAGCACGGGATTCTGGTCCGCTACTGCGATGACGCGGTGGTGATGTGTCGTTCCCGGGAACAGGCCGAGGCCGCCTTGTCGCGGCTTCGCCAGCTGTTGGCCGAGCTCGGCTTGGAGCCGAAGCAGGCCAAGACTCGGATCGTGGGGCTGGAGGTCGGCGGCCCAGGGTTTGATTTCCTGGGTTTCCACCACCGGCTGGTGCGATCCCGGGGGATCCAGGGACGCAGGGGCGTCACCTTCCTCGCCCGCTGGCCCAGTGACAAGGCGATGCGGCACGCTCGGGACCGGCTTCGTGAGTGTACGGCCAGGTCCCGGTTATTGCGGCCGGTCACAGCGGTCGTCGAGGACATGAACATGTTCTTGCGCGGCTGGAGTGCCTACTTTCGATACGGTCACTCCGCCGACCGCTTCGACACGATCAGTAATTACGCGACCGAACGTCTGGCGCTTTTCATAGGGAAGCGACATAAACGCGGACGGCGCTTCGGCCTGTCCGTGGTCGCCTACCAGAGGCCGGATCGATGCGGGCTGATCCGCCTGAGTGGAATTGTCGTCGCACCCAGGGCGAACAAGCCTTGGCGGGACAGGCCGAATGCCGGCGGTGAACGGCGTCGGTAAGCCGTGTGCGGGAGAACCGCATGCACGGTGTGCGCCGTGAGGCGCTTCGTTGTATCCCCGGCGCAGTCGGGAGGAACTCGGAGGGAGGTTCTTGGATCGCCTGACTTACCCAGAGGCGAAAGCCCGATGGGGACCAGAGCATGTCAGGGACGCGGTGGCCGTCTGGAGGCATCCAGGGCGGGGTACCGCAAGATCCGCACGATAGGGTCAAAGCTGGATTGCCTGAAGCCTAATCCCCAACGATGAAAATGCGCATCCGCCGGAAATGATGCCTGTAACCGGTGGCGCGTCATGCTCGGTCATGAACCGTGGGACCGGGCAACCTCCGTGGCGCGCGGTGTCCTCCAGCGAGGAGGGTGAAGGGGATGAGTGGGCGGCCTACGTCGTGCTCGATACGTACAGCGAAGACGTACCGCGGGATCACCTCCAGGGCGCGAGCCCCAGGGTGAGGAGTGCCCATGGTAGCCGCCGGGGTCACGACCGGCCACGAAGTCCGGGAAAGCCGGAATAAGGGCGAAGGGGCACAGGTGTTCACGATGCTCAGTGAAGGGAGGTCTGCGGAATGCAGGGCGCTGAAACTGTCCTGAGTATCATCCGGGAACGCGGCAGGCGGGGTCTGCCGCTGGAAAGGTTGTACCGGCAGTTGTTCAATAAGGAACTGTTCCTGTTGGCCTACGGGAGAATCTACTCGAATCAGGGTGCGATGACACCGGGGGTCACCACTGAGACCGTGGACGGCATGTCCCTGGCCAAAATCGATACGATTATCGAAGCGTTACGCTCGGAGTCGTACCGATGGTCACCGGCCAGAAGGGTTTATATCCCGAAAAAGAACGGGAAGAAACGCCCGCTGGGGATGCCACCGTGGTCGGATAAACTGGTTGCCGAAGTGGTTCGTATGCTCCTTGATGCGTACTACGACGTCCGGTTCTCCGACCGGTCCCACGGATTCCGTACCGGTCGAGGCTGCCACACCGCGTTGGATGAGGTGGTCTCGGTCTGGAAAGGAACGCACTGGTTCATCGAAGGAGACCTCGCCGACTATTTCGGGAGTCTTGACCACCAGATCATGGTCTCGATGCTGGCGGTGAAGATCCACGATGGCCGGTTCCTGCAACTGATCAACCGGATGCTCCAAGCCGGGTATGTGGAGGACTGGCGGTGGACTGCGACACTGTCCGGTGCTCCGCAGGGTGGAATCGCTTCCCCCGTGTTGTCTAACATCTATCTGGACCGGTTCGACCAGTTCGTTGAACAGCAGTTGATACCGGAGTATACCCGGGGTGAGCAACGTCGGAGCGAGCCCAGATACCGGCGCGTCGAACACCAGATCGCGAAGGCCACACGGCACGGAGACCGGGATGCGGTGCGGGCGCTTCGGCGCCTGCGCCGTAGCCTGCCGAGCCAAGACCCCGGCGATCCCGGTTATCGGCGGCTTCGGTATGTGCGGTACTGCGACGATTTTCTCCTCGGGTTCGCCGGACCGCGGCGCGAAGCCCAGGAGATCACGTCGAAGATCGGTGGATTCCTGCGTGATGAACTGAAGCTGGAGCTATCCGAGTCGAAGACCGTGATCACTCACGCCACCAGCCAGGTGGCGCGGTTCCTCGGCTACGAGATCAGGACGCAACACGCCGATACGAAGATCACCCGGGGTCGTCGGGCGGTCAACGGCGCGATCGGCCTGTTCGTGCCCCGGGGTGTCATCCGGGACCGGTGCGCCCGCTATCTGAGTCAGGGAAAACCCGCGCAACGCGGCCCGCTGCTCCACGACGAGGATTACACGATCGTCGCGAAGTATGGGTCGGAGTATCGCGGGTTCGTCCAGTATTACCTTCTCGCCCAGGACGTGTTCCGCCTGGAGAAGTTGCGCTGGGTCATGGAGACATCGATGCTCAAGACCCTGGCCGGGAAACACAAGTCCACCGTCGCGAAGATGGCTCGCACCTACAAGGCGAGCATCGACACTCCCGACGGGCCCAGGATCTGTTTTCAGGTCACCGTGCACCGCGAGCAAGGCAAGAAACCGCTGGTCGCCCGCTTTGGTGGGATATCTCTCACCCGCAAGCGTACCGCCGTCTTAACCGATCTGATACCGATCATGGTCACCACCAAACGCAACGAGCTGATCCGTCGGCTCGTCGCCGAACGGTGTGAATTGTGCGAGACAGGGAGAGGACTGCAAGTCCACCACATCCGTAAACTCGCCGATCTCAACAAGCCAGGTCGGTCAGAACGGCCATCGTGGGTACATCTGATGGCTAAACGCAAGCGCAAGACCCTCGTGGTCTGCGAACAATGCCACCAAGACATCCACGCCGGACGGGCCACAACCACCACCCGGAAATGAACACTGGAGAGCCGGATGCGGGGAAACT
>JAFAXZ010000166.1 GCA_019240665.1 Pseudonocardiales bacterium
ACCGAGGTGATCACTCGCTGGTCCTGCTCGGTGATCGAGTCCGGGCGGGCGCTGGTGCTGGCCTTCAACAAGTGGGACCTGGTCGACGACGAGCGCCGCCGCGAGCTGACCCGGGAACTGGACCGCGATCTGGCCCGGGTGCGCTGGGCGGAGCGGGTGAACATCTCGGCGCACACCGGACGATCGGTCGGCAAGCTTGCCCCGTTCCTGCGCACCGCCCTGAAATCCTGGGACCGGCGAGTGCCCACCGGGCAGCTCAACGCGTGGCTGTCCGAGGTGATCGCGGCGACACCGCCGCCGGTGCGCGGTGGCCGGGCACCCAAGGTGCTCTTCGCCACCCAGGCCGGCGCCCGGCCGCCCACCTTCGTGCTGTTCACCACTGGTTTCCTCGAGACCGGGTACCGCCGGTTCCTGGAGCGGCGGCTCCGGGAGACGTTCGGCTTCACCGGCAGTCCGGTGCGCATCTCCGTCCGGGTCCGACAGCGCCGGTCGCGCTAGCGCAACCGGCTCGTTCGTGCTTCTTGCCCCTGAGACTTCAAGGCCAACAACAGCGCTGGTCTGCCCGGTCGGCGGACAGCTCTGCTGATGCGCTCAGAGCGCTCTCGATAACAGAGATGTCGGTCACGACTTTTGGACCGGTGCACGCGAGAAGGGCAAGGTGGAAGTACGACCAGAACGCGACTGAAAGGTGCGGTGTGCTCACCACGATCGAGGTGTTCGCTGATTTCGTCTGCCCGTTCTGTTATCTCGCTGAGCAACCGCTCGCGGACGCCGCCGAGGACCGCGACGTGCAGATCGCCTGGCGACCCTTCGAGTTGCGACCGGAACCCACGCCAACGCTGCGGCCCGAGGGCGATTACTTGCAGTCAACGTGGCAGCAGGTGGTGTACCCGATGGCTGAGCGCATGGGCGTCCCGATCGTGCTGCCCCGGGTGTCGCCGCAACCTTACAGCCGGCTTGCCTTCGAGGGTTTCGCGTATGCCGCGGAGCACGGTCTTGAGCAGCGCTACACGGAGCGGATATTCCGGGCATTCTTCGTTAAGCAGCGAGACATCGGGCGACCAGAGGTCCTGACAGACGTCGCCTCAGAGCTCGGACTCGACGCCGATGATTTCCGCGCGGCTCTGGACTCTGGTCGCTACGCCCAGACACATCAGCAGGCGCTCCGCCGAGCACGGGAGCTGGAGATCACCACCGTGCCCACGCTCCTCGTCGATGGGCGGCGACTGGAGGGCGTGCCCTCCGCGGAGGCGCTGCATCGGCTACTCAACGATGCGGTGGTGCTCCGGTAGCTGTGTCGACTGCGCTAGGCTGGGCAGGCGCCTGAGAGGGCGTGGCCGGGACGTGGCGCAGCTTGGTAGCGCACTTGACTGGGGGTCAAGGGGTCGCAGGTTCAAATCCTGTCGTCCCGACCAACACGGAGCCGCTGACGCTGGTCGAAACACCACGTCAGCGGCCCTTTTTCATATGTGGAGTCGATCTTCCTGGGTTGGGGACCATGCGTAGCTGGGGACCATTTGGGGACCGGTGGCCACTCAGGAAGGTCGTCAGCGAGTCGCCCGCAGCCGCGATCGAGGTGGCGTCGGGGTGCAAATACCGCTGCGTCGTGGTGAGCGAACCGTGTCCGGCGATCTTCCGCAGGACGTGCACGGGGACCCCGGCATCGGCCATCCACGTCAGGCCGGTGTGCCTCAAGTCGTGGCGACGCAGATGCTCGTAGCCGAGCGCGGTCACCACCTCATCCCAATGGGTCGCGTCGCGAAGTACTGCGGTGGTGATCCGACCACCACGCGGACCAGTGAACAGCCGGGCGCTGGGATCGGAGCCGGCTGCGGCGACCCGGTTGGTCACGAGTTCTCGCACCTCGGCGATGAGGGGGACGGTGCGGGCGCGCTTGCCCTTGGTTCCTTTGTCGATCACGCCGCCCGGTGCGGGGGTCGTCTGGCGGCGGACGGTCCAGGTCCACGAGGAGGTGTCAACGTCGCCAACCCGGACCCCGGCCACCTCACCGATGCGGGCCGCGGTGCACGCGGCGAAGATCACCAAGTGGCCCCAGCCCGGGAACTGGTCGGCGGACCGGGCAACGAGCGCATCAGCGAGCTGCATCAGCGCCGGCCAGTCGGGTAGGGCGAGGGAACGCGGGTCATCGAGTTCGTCCTCGGCCCGCTGGTACTCGCGCTGCCAACCGGTGATCCGCGCGGGGTTGCGGTCGATGATCCCGTCGCGGAGCGCCTGCTCCATCACGCGCACCAGGACCGCCAGGCTGTTCTTCACCGTCGATCGGCTGCACTCGTCAGCGATCCAGCCGTGTACGGCCCGATCCACAGCACCATTGGTGATCATGCGTACCGGGAGATGGCCCAGTGTGGGTACCACTCGTTTGCGCCAGCCGGAGAGGTAC
>JAFAXZ010000207.1 GCA_019240665.1 Pseudonocardiales bacterium
CCCAGCACTGAACCCCCTTGCCTAACTCAACAGCTTGGTTGTTCGGGCTATGTCAGGCTGGCTACCTCGATAACGTCTGTCGTCTCAATCAGGTACCCCATTAGTTCATGGGACTTAACCACCGCTTCCGCGTTTGGGGCTTCCGAAATGCAATACCCTTCCCCGTTCGCTGCCACATATACACTCAACCATTTTACGCCGAAGTCGTCGGGCGTTTCGACCCTGATGTGCTTCCTTAGCTCTTCCACGGACTCCTCAGTCAAAGTGGCGTGTGCTGTCGGATGATGATCTAAGAACTGTGGCACCTGTTCTTCCCTCCAGTAGATTGTGTCGGGTGGGTTGCTATCGGTGTACCCCTTGCCAGCCGGTTACGCACAGGTAGTGCTACCGCCTGAGTTCGAGCGATAAATGATCTTCCATGGGTGCAGCGGTTCATTCCGCTGCTGATCATGACCCACAGACCACCGAGGTCACCACCGACCGGGCGCCGCGCCGGGGTGGGTGCGGTCCGAGTCCGGTGGCCAGTGCGGACAGTTCGGCCTCGGCAGCAGGTCTTCCTACTGACCACGCGCAAGCCAGGGTCGGGGCCGGAACTGTCTGACCATGGCGCGGCCAAGGCCTCCATGCCGCTTCGGTGAACTCAATGCGGTGGGGGCTCGCGCCTGCGGCCGTAACCATAGGATCAAGTGCCTGTACAGCAACAGTCCCAGCAAACAACAACCCAACCAAGCGACCAACCACGCGAGCAACAACAAGATTAACCAGGCAACCACGCCAAGCGCCCATAAGTCCATGGTCGAACCGTTCACCCGCAAGCCGATGATCCAACCAATACCCAAATTCGACGATCAAATCAAGACGCCCCCACCTCGGTGACAGCAGCGCGAACCACCACCCCGGTGGAAGCAAGACGGCATCACTTCAGGCAGACCGCAGAGTCCTCAACGCGACGACCAGCACCGGTGATCACCAGAACCGAAGTGGTCGATGGCTTCCCATGGGTAAAAAGCCCGCTGCGGGGGTAGTCCCTCCAAGCCGATCGACAAAGGAGGCTAGAGACCATGGGCAGTGCCGAGGAGGCCAAGGGCAAGCTGAAGGAGGCCGCCGGAAGCGTCACTGGCAGCGACGACCTTCGCAAAGAAGGTCACGCGCAGCAGCGCAAGGGCCAGCAGGAACAGAAAGCAGCGGAAGCGCGTGCAACGGCCGACGAGCATGAACGCCAAGCCGAAAGTGCCGAGCACGCAGAGCGAAATCACCAGGGCACCTGACGGGATGCTCCCGACGGCCCCCGCAGTGCTGACGGGGGCCGTTCGCTGTCTCCTCCGCGCGAACCAGCGGAGGGAAATCCACGGTCGGGGACGCGCTGTCAGGGCCGCGCATAGTCCCGCCAGCAATCCTGCCCCGGCTTCCTCGCCGTCGTAGGGTGCTGTGAGGCAACCGTGTCAGCGCCGTGGATGACGTCAGCATGAGATGGTCGCCGCAGTACGCAAGTAAGCACGTGTCAGTACCCCGGGAGTAATCGTGACCGACGAGGGAGAGCTGATCGCTGGACGCTATCGGCTGGTCTCGCGTCTGGGCAGTGGGGGGATGGGTGTGGTGTGGCAGGCGCAGGACGAGCGCTTACACCGTACCGTCGCGATCAAGCAGCTGGTGCTGCCGCCGGGGCTGAGCGAGATCACGGCGGAGGAGGCTAACCGCCGGGCGATGCGGGAGGGGCGTATCACCGCCCGGTTGCACCACCCGCACGTGGTCGCGGTCTACGACGTGGTGGAGCACGAGGGCCAATCGTGCCTGATCATGGAGTACCTGCCGTCCAGGAGCCTGGCAACGGTGCTGTCCCTGCACGGTGTGCTACCGCCTAACACAGTCGTCAGGATTGGTCGCCAGCTCGTCTCCGCGCTATCCGCCGCGCACCAGGCGGGCATCGTGCACCGGGACATCAAGCCAGGCAATGTGCTGCTCGCTGACGACGGCACGGTCAAGATCACTGACTTCGGTGTCTCTCACGCTGTGGGTGAGGTCACCGTGACCGCCACGGGGATCCTGGCCGGGACGCCCGCCTATCTGGCCCCGGAAGTGGCCCAGGGCAACAGTGCCGGCTTCCCGTCGGACGTGTTCTCGCTGGGCTCCACGCTCTACACCGCACTAGAGGGCAGGCCGCCGTTTGGACTGAACAACAACGCCATTGCCCTACTGCACCAGGTGGCCTCCGGTGAGATCATCCCGCCCAGACAGTCCGGTCCGCTCACCCCACTCCTGCTGCACCTGCTGCAGCGGAACCCTGAACAACGCCCCACCATGCAACAGGTCCAGGAGGCGCTCACCGCGCTTGCCGCCGCTCTGGCGGGGCCGCAAGGTGGTCCGTCTGCCCCCATGCGTCCGTTATCCCGACATGACCCACCCGTGGAGCCGGCCCCGGGACCGCAGCAGACACTCATCCAGTCGGCACCACCGGAGGAGACGGCCAGCCTGGCGAGGCCCACTGGGGTGGACGCCACAGCTGGCCGGCCGCCAGCTGAGGGCGATGGTGACGGAGGGCCAGGGCGCCGGAGACTTCTCGCCGGCGCCCTGGCCCTCGTGGTGCTCACTGCCGGTGTCCTGGTGGCCGTGCTGATCAGCCATGACACGGTCACTCACGGTAATACTGCCAATCCCCCAAGCACCGCGGGCAGCCCTGCGCAAAGCCTGCAAGCCATTCCCACCGCACCAGGGCCGAGCAGTACGACTCAGGTAATTCCCCCGACCACCCCGGCCGTTCCAGGTAGTCCACAGAACACGTCAGAGCAACTGCAGCGGGCGATTACGGACTATTACGCGCTGATGCCCGCGAACCTGCCGGCGGCCTGGAAACGGCTCACTGCCAACTACCAGCAGAACCACGCCGGGGGCTTCACCGGGTATCAGAATTTCTGGAACCCGGTGCAGCGGGTCACGGTCTTTGACGTCTCCGCGAAGCAAGGCGACACGGTAGACGCGACAATTGACTACTTCTTCAAGGACGGCAGGCTCGTCGAGGAACGAACCAGCTACGGGCTGGTCACCGAGGACGGTCTGTGGAAAATCGACAGCTCCACGGTGCGCAGTAGCCAGACCAGGCAGGGCAGCTGAAATATCGCTGGTCACGCCGAGAAGCTGGTCCCCAAGAGCGGGAGACGGGACCGAATCCGCATGGCCAGCTTGGAAGATCGGGCGACGATCAAAGGTTTCACCTACGCTGCGAACCGTTCGACGTTGCATCGGATTCGCTCGGCAAAAAGGGGCTCGGCCATCTCCCACGTGTTCGCGGTGTGCGGGGTGATCAGGCAGTTGTCGAGGTTCCACAGCGGGTGGCCGATGGGCAGGGGCTCGGGTTCGGTGACGTCAAGGGCTGCTCCACCGATCACTGGGCCTGCACGGCAGCGACGAGGTCGTCGGTGACGACGTGGGCGCCGCGGGCCACATTCACCAGCCATGCGTGCCTGTCCATGTGCTGGAGTTCCGGTGCACCAATAATGCCGACCGTTTCGGGCGTGAGGGCCAGGGCGAGCACGACGAGATCGGCGCCCGGTAAGGCATGGCGCAGCCGGTCGGTGCCCACTACTCTCGCCGCGCCGCCGAGGGGTCCGCGGTGGCGGCATACCACGGTGACGTCCACCGCGAACGGCGCCAGAAGAGCGAGGAGAGCTCTGGTGTTTTTGCCGGGCTGTTTCGGTCCCACCTATCCGGCGAGTTTTGGCCCCACCTGGTCAGCCGGAGGCCGAGGAGGGAAACCAGCCCTGAGCAGGACCTTCCGCCCCTCCTCGCCGCTCTGGAGGAGACCACAGGTGGGGCCAGATGTGCCCGGACACCCGGGGCCAGGAGAAACCAGCAAAGACAGACCAGCAGGTCCACCACAGTACGTGACCTGCGGCTTTGCTGTAGCAGTGTGTCATTGCACGAACCCTTACATACATCGCGGACGATTCGCAGGGACCCCAGCAGCCCGCTCGCCTCGTGTGTTCTCCGCTCAGCGGCTACTGTCACCTCATGGCGCTGGCTGACAAGAAGGTGCTGGTTCTTGCCGCTGACCTGTTCGAGGACATGGAACTGCTCTACCCGGTCTACCGACTCCGCGAGGAGAACGTCTCGGTGACCGTGGCCGGACTGGACGATAAACCGGTCACTGGCAAGAAGGGCCACGGCCCAGTCCAGGTCCAGGCCACCCTCGAGGAGGTCTCTGAGGAGCAGTACGACGCGCTGGTTATTCCCGGTGGGTTCGCCCCCGACATGTTGCGCCGGTCGCAGCGGGTGCTCGATTTGGTGAAGGCGTTTGACACCACGGGCAAGCCGATCGCGTTCATCTGCCACGCCGGCTGGGTCCCGATCTCGGCGAAGATACTCAAGGGCCGGCGTGCAACAAGCTTCAGCGCGATTCGTGACGACATGGAAAACGCCGGCGTTGACTGGGTCGATGCGGCGACGGTTGTTGATGGCAACCTGATCTCGGCGCGGGGGCCTGATGACCTCGGACCGTGGCTCAGGGCGCTGCTCGTGGCGCTGCGGAACTCATAGTTGAGGCGCGCCATGCTCACCGCAGCCACTGGCCGGTGCGGGGCACCTGCTGCACGTCGAAGCTGGTGTCGACGCTAGCCACGTTGGCGTCATCGACAATGTCACTTCAGTCATCGTCATTCCAGTCATTGACAGGCGGGAGGAGTGGGCATGGAGATCGGATACACCCTGATGACCGAGCAATCCGGGCCGACCGACCTGGTGCGGTATGCGGTGGCCGCTGAGCAGACCGGGTTCGCGTTCGAGGTCTGCAGTGATCATTACTTCCCGTGGCTGGACGCACAGGGCCATGCACCGAACGCCTGGACCGTGCTGGGTGCCGTTGCCCACGCCACCGAGCGTGTGGAGCTCATGACCTATGTGACCTGCCCGCTCATGCGGTACCACCCCACTGTGGTGGCCCAACAAGCGGCCACGTTGGGGCTGCTGTCGGGTGACCGGTTCACCCTGGGCCTGGGGTCTGGGGAGAACCTCAATGAGCACGTGGTGGGGCTTGGCTGGCCGTCGGTCACGGTGCGCCACGCGATGTTCGTCGAGGCGTTAGAGATCATCAATGCCCTGTTTGATGGCGGTTACGTGACCCGGCGCAGCCAGTATTACCAAGTCGACTCGGCGAAGCTGTGGGACCTGCCCAGGCAGCGGGTACCGATCGCGGTAGCGGTGTCGGGCGCCCAGTCTTGCGGGTTGTTCGCCCCGTTGGCCGACCACATGATCGCTGTCGAACCGAACGCCGAGTTGACCACGATGTGGAACGCCGCGCGGCCCGGGAAGAGCACCAGCCGCCGGATCGGTCAGTTGCCGATCTGCTTCGACGCTGATCGGAAGGCCGCGGTTACCCGGGCGCACGAGCAATTCCGCTGGTTTGGCGGGGGTTGGAAGGTCAACGCGGAGCTGCCCTCCACTGCCGGGTTCGCCGCCGCAAGTCAGTTCGTCCGGGCGGACGATATCGCCGAGCACATCTCCTGTGGGCCCGACGTTGATGCGCATGTTGCGGCAGCGCAGCCCTTCGCCGAGGCGGGGTTCACCGATCTCGCGCTGGTGCAGATCGGCGGCGCTCCGCAGCACCAGCAGCCATTTCTCGACTATGCCCGGGACAAGCTGCTGCCCGCGATGCGTGCCGAGTTCACCGCGGACCAGCCATGACCCGATTGCGTTCTGGGGACAGATCACACCAATACGCCAGCCGGTCCTGTGGCATCGCTGCGGTTCACGACGTGGAGCCTGCCTGAGCGAGCCGGATCCGGTTGTAGAGCAAGTGGGAGAGTCGGTCCCCGGCGCGCGCCCAGGACTCGATCTCGAAGCGTAGCGAGCCGTCGTCGTGGCGGGCGGTGCGACACTCGATGCGGCCGGCTTCTCTGGTAGTCGTAGTCGCGCCCTCCGGATGCGGCCACCCCCGGGAGCGGCTCACCCTGCTCGCCCACCACCCGGACGGATGCGAGCCATCTCGCGGCTAAGCGGTGCGCGCTGCGGGTATGCCGGTTGCTATGCGGGAATCTCAGTTTTTTCCCTTTCGCTTCGCTGCGGCCTACCGGTTGCCGGGACTGCTGTTCGGGGTGACAAGCGCGACCGCGGGAGTCTGGATCGATGACGCCGTACTCCGGATCCGGTTCGGACCATGGCGGGTGCGGACACCACTGACAAACGTGACCTCCACGGTGCCCACCGGTCCCTATTCGCTGATCAAGACGATGGGCCCAGCGCATCTATCCTTCGCCGACCGGGGCCTGACGTGCGTGACCAACAGCGAGCGAGGTCTGTGCATCCGCTTCGCCATGCCGGTGCGCGGCCTCGACCCCTTCGGGTTGGTGCGCCATCCAGCCGTGACTGTGACCGTCGCGGACTGCGATGGCCTCGCCAAGACGCTCGAGGACTAAGCTTCGCGGTGCTGTCCCGGCCGTCGTGGAGGGAAACTGGGATGACACGGCAGGCTCGACTGTGCAGCGTGGGTCTGGCAACCGGACGGGTTGCTATCGGCGTCGTCGCGCTGCTACGGCCAGTGCTGGTGGCGCGGCCGTGGATAGGGAGTGCTCACGCTTCGGCACCGGCTGGGGTTGTGCTAGGCCGGGCACTCGGTGGCCGTGACGTGGCCCTGGGTGCTGGTGCGCTGCTCGCGGCCTGGTGCGGGAACGAGCGGGCACTGCGGGGCTGGACCCTCGCCGGGGCATTCTGCGACGTTGTCGACGCGGTCGCGACCGTCACGTCGTGGCGCGACCTGCCCGCGTGGGGGCGGCTCGCTGTCCTCAGCGCCGCTGGCGGGGGGGCTGTACTAGGCGGATCAACGGTTTTGCGCGCCGCCTGCGGGTGACCAATCAGGCCCCCAGGACAAGACGTGCCTGAGCTCTGCCGTAGCCGTGCGCCGGTTCGTCACCCACCGCAGCCTCGAACACGTGCCGCTCACCCGCGAGCTGGTCATGGACAGGCATGGAGGTGCCGCGATGGTATGTCCCAGGGCGCCCGAGGATGGTGGCTTTCGCTTCGACGGCTGGATCGCCGGGTTGGGCACCGCCGCTGGCCTGCGGGTGGTTGTCGGGCACTGGACGTCATCGCCATGGGGGTCGTTCACCGATGCCATGGTGGAACAGCCTGACGGTCACCGGCTCCTGCTTGCCCCTACGCCGACGGTCGCTGGATTCGTCGCGCAGACTTACCGGTTCGACGAGGTGCGCACGGTGAGCGTTAGCGTCACGGTCGACGGACTGCGATGGCAGATCACAGCGCCACCGCTCGAGGTCGCCTGGGACGTCGGCGGGCGGCCGACGCTGGGATTGTTGCTGCGAGCCGTGCCGCGCTGGGTGGCTACCAGCCCGCGCTGGATCACCGCAATCGACCGTGTCGCGCGCCGGGTGTTGCCGGGCGTGCGCACCCGGGGCAGCGCGGGCGGTGAAGGTGAGGAGTTCTACGCGGCGCTAGATCTGCACCGGATCACCGGTGCGCGAGTGGTCTGGGACGGTGTTGACCAAGGCAGGCTTGCTCCGGTCACGCCGCCGGTGCGGTTCGGTTTCGGATCGACGCCACCGATGCCATCGCTGGTGCGCGTGATCACTCTGATTCGGCAGGGCTGAGCTGTGCAGACGTTCCCGCCCTAGCCGGACGCTGGGTCACCGGTAAAGCCGAAAACGTCCACGCCGATGTTCCTGTGCTTGCCGACCTGCGGGATCGTGTCCGGCCGCTGTGCGCCGCGCAGCCCACCTGATCACGGAGGAGCCCTTTTGGTTTTCAATCCAGACGTCGCCATCGTCCCAGCCGGCTTCCCGGGAGTTGCTGTAAGTCGATATCGGCGGCGATCGTCGGAGCTGATGTGGGTGGAAGATCGGCTCGTCGAGCGCTGCCACATCGCTGGGCGGCCACTGAAGTGGTGTAGCTCGCCAGTGAGTGTGCTTGCTGGTTTGGGGTATTCGATGTGGCGGATGGTGATGATAAGGGTGGTTGTGTGGGGTGTGGCGGTGGTCTTGTGGGGCTGACGGGCGCCGGGTGCGGGGTGATGCTGCTGGCTGGTGCTGCGTGGCATGTGGCGCCGGCAGTGACCTGGTTGCCGCTGGTGCGTCGGTTCTTGCCTGGGCTGGCCGGGCGTAGCCGTGGCCACCATGTCGCGGTGACCTTCGATGATGGGCCGGGGTTGGACTCAACGCCGGCGGTGCTGGCGGCGTTGGATGCGGTGAATGTGCGGGCTACTTTTTTCGTGCTTGGGGCTGCGTTGGCTCGCCACCGTGAACTTGGTCGCGTGGTGTGCGCCGCGGGGCACGAGCTCGCGGTACACGGCTGGGATCACCGGTGGCTGCTGGGTCGGCCGTTTCCCCGTGTACGCGACGAGCTGGCTCGGGCCCGCGAGTTGGTGAGCGAGGTCGCCGGAGCGCCCCCGCTGTGGTTTCGGCCGGCTTATGGGGTGCTCACCGGCGATGCCGCGCTCGCGGCCCGACGGCTGGGAATGCGCCCGGTGCTGTGGACAGTGTGGGGGCGGGATTGGACCGCCACGGCGACGGTGAAGTCGGTGGTCGACGCGGTGGCGCCGGACCTGCGCGGCGGCGCCACGCTGCTGTTGCACGACGCCGACCACGCGACCGCACCGGGAGCGTGGCGCTTGACGGTGGCGGCACTGCCCCAGATCGTGGACCTCGCCGCCGCGCGGGGGCTCGCGCTGGGCCCACTGCGCGACCACGGCCTCATAACGCGGTGCGGCGAGGCGGTTAACCGCGCGCCTGCCGTCCAGTTCCCAGGCCGGGCAGGATCGAGGTGACGATCGCGCTGGGTTTGGCCGCGGCGGTGCTGCTGGGACTGGGCTTCGTGTTGCAGCAGCGGGCGGCGCGGGAGGCGCCGCCCGCTGACTCGTTG
>JAFAXZ010000250.1 GCA_019240665.1 Pseudonocardiales bacterium
GCCGAGGTCGTAGCCCTGCGAGCGAGCGACTGCGAGTTACCAGCATCCGGATGGGGACGGCTCCAACTTGCCCGGTCAGAACCCTGGGCCGGCCACGAGTGGACCGACAACGGCGAAGCCCGCGAACGCCGCGCGCTCAAACGACGAGCCCTCAACACAGTCAGGACCGTGCCAATCCCCGCCGAACTGGTCAGCCTGCTCCGCACCCACCTGGAGACCTTCGGGACGGGGGAGGCCGGAGCGGTGTTCCGCAACGAACGCGGCGGCCCATTCAACGAAACCAGCGCCCGGCGAGCCTGGGCCAGAGCACGCCTCTCAGCACTCACCGAGGAACAGGTCCACTCACCGCTGGCCCGCCGGCCTTATGACCTTCGGCACGCGGCGGCCTCGCTCTGGCTCAACAGCGGCGTCCCCGCCACCGAGGTCGCTCGACGACTCGGCCATGACGTGGCCGTTCTGCTCAAGATCTACGCCAACTGCATCGACGGACAGGAAGGACAGATCAATGACCGGATCACCGCCGCTCTCACGGCCCACCACGACCATGAGACACTGCCCCCGGCGACAGCCGTGGACACTGCGGCCCAGCCAAACCCGCGGACCAGACGCGGACCAGAGCCAGCACGATAGGCTCCGGAACCGGAAAGACCGCAGGTCAGCCCTCGTAGCTCAGGGGATAGAGCATCGGTTTCCTAAACCGAGAGTCGCAGGTTCGAATCCTGCCGGGGGCACCGCTTCTGAAGAGGAAAAACACTGCGGCATCTCCTCCATCATGATCTTCGTGACACCGTTCATGACACGAAGTAGGCTACGCTGGTGTCATGACACGCGCAGCAAGCCGGCAGAAGCGACAGCGCGGAAGCATCGACGAGCTTCCCAGCGGCGCCCTGCGCGTCCGCGTCTACGCTGGCATCGACCCGGTCACGAAGCGTCGGCATGACCTCATTGAGATCATCCCGGCTGGGCCGGACGCCGAGCGACGGGCCGAAGATGCACGGATCCGGCTCCTGGCGGAAGTCCAGGAGCGTCGCAACCCCCGGACCAGTGCAACTGTCAACCAATTGCTGGATCGATACCTCGCATTGCACGACGGGGGCAAGACGACCCTGCACACCTACCGGACATACGCCGAGAAACACGTTCGTCCCTTCATCGGCAACGTCAAGGTCGGCGCGCTTGAGGCCGACGTCGTTGACTCCCTTTACGCGGAGCTTCGGCGCTGCCGCCAGCATTGCAACGGCCGTCCTTTTGTTGAGCATCGCATTACTGGCGAGCACGACTGTGACCAGCGATGCGGCCCGCACCAATGCAAGCCATTAGCAGCCGCGACCATACGACAGATTCACTTCCTGCTCAGCGGCGCATATAACCGTGCAATCAAATGGCGCTGGGTATCGCGCAATCCCATCAGCCAGGCCGAACCACCAGGATCCCCGAGCCCGGATCCCGATCCGCCGAAATCCGCTGAGGCGGCGCAGTTGCTACGAGAGGCATGGAAAGATCCGGACTGGGGCACTCTGGTCTGGCTCGCGATGACGACCGGTGCTCGTCGCGGTGAACTGTGCGCCCTGCGGTGGAAGCATGTCGACTTGACCATCGGCGTTCTCACCCTTCGCCGCAGCATCGCCCAGGATGGCACCGAAACCGAAGAGAAGGACACCAAAACGCATCAGCGCCGTCATGTGACCCTGGATCCAGACACGATCAGTGTGCTTACCGATCACTGGAACAGATGTGAAGCTCGCGCGGCCGAACTCGGCGTAAAGCTCAGTAATGAGGCGTTCGTCTTCTCGAACGTTCCGGACGGCAGCACTCATCTGCTACCCTCGTCCGTCACCCAACGATACCGTCGGATGGCAGAACGGATAGGGATCGACACGCACCTTCATAATCTGCGGCACTATTCGGCGACCGAACTCATCGCCGCAGGAGTGGACATACGCACCGTCGCCGGCCGACTTGGCCACAGTGGTGGTGGCACAACAACGCTGCGGGTTTACGCGGCATGGATCGCTGAGGCTGATCAACGTGCTGCAGCTGGACTGGCCTCGCGCCTTCCGAATCGACCCACAGCCCAACTCGACGGGATAGAGCGAGTATTGGCCGAGCCGCGCGCACCGTACGAACAGATCGCGGTCGAGTTACGCAGCGCGATTCTCGACGGCAAGTATGCCGCCGGTGAACTACTACCTACTATCAAGCAGCTCGCGGAGATCTACCAGGTAGCAACCGGAACCGCACATCGTGCACTATCTCTACTCACAGACTGGGGACTAATCGACGTAAGCCGGGGCCAGCGCGCTATCGTGCGACTCAGTGCGCCTTTGGCAACTGAATTAGTGCAGCCGCAGACAGCCAGCGAAACTGACCAACATCCGAATGACAGCGACGACGCAGCGAAGACGGCGCCACGGATGTGGGAAATTATCCTACGCGGACCCGACGGCCGCCGCTATCCGCGTCGGCATGCGTATGCAGACATCAACCAGCCTGACTCATTCCGAGGGCATATGCTTGCGATAGCCAGAATCGAGGCACCGACAGAAACCGATGATGGTGACAGCTGGATCAATAATTATGAGTTAGAGATCGCCGAGCCCGGTGGAAATGAGCCAAAGCTCGTCCTGCGCTGGTAGTGCGTGCTGTGATGACCTGTTTGGTTTGGCGATGCGAGCGCAGCGCACCCAGCTCAGCAGCCATCTCCGTCTGCTCTACCCGGGCGCCCACCGAAGGGTCCCTGTCTGCCCACCTGGTGACTGTCGGAGCGGCAGCCGTGCTCATGAACACCTTGCCCCTCCCACGGATCTACTTCACAAGATCGCCGGTAGCGAGCGAGTCGGCAGTGGTGGATGTCAGTTACCGCAACTCGGTAACGCAGCGGATACCTTGCGAGGAAAGCGGCACTCTGCCATTCCCACTCGGGCTTGGGTTCAAACGGTTGTCGGAGGCTTGGATCCAGGCATTGTCTGGCTGATGATAAGCTGATTTCGTTCAGATGGTGCGGCTCCGGTCCTGCGTGCTCGTGTCACGTTAAGCGTGCTGGAAGGACGAAGGCGTGACGGTGTGACGGGTTTGGAGCTGACCCGTCACACCGTCACATGGACTATTTGCGCTGGTAGAGCGACTGAGGGGCCGTCACAGGCACAGTGACGGTGTGACGGCGGGTGAGAGGATTGTGTGACGGCGCGCTGCGCTGATCAGTCGTCGTCAGTATCGGGCAGGTGCCCGTTGCGGATGGCCTGGGCTGCGGTGCGGATATCGGCGATGAGGTAGCCGCGGACTTGTCGGAGTGTGCCGTCCTCAGTGGGGATACGTTCACGGGTGGGCCGGCAGCCGAGTTCGCTCATGTGCCGGCTGAGCGTGGCACGGTCGATGCCCAGCGCGTCGATGAGTTCGGCGGTGGGGATGAACTCACGGCCGCCATCGTCGAGGTCGGTGCCGAGGTATTCGACCACCGATGCCAGCGGTTCGGGTAAATCGCACACAGGGGGCTCCTGCTCAACAGTAATCTGACTGGTCCCGATCACGTTCGCCACGGTGGCCGGATCCAGCGCAGGGACGGACGCTGAGCCGATGGCGTGACCGCTCAGCGTGCCGGCCGCTTCGCGCAGTGCCCGGCCACGCTGGCATACCGTGGCCCAATCGTTGTTGGGCATGTAGTCGGTTCGCACCATCACGGCGAGCACATCGGCCCCGGCTACGATGTCCCCATCGGGGCGCAGGATGCCCACCCCTTTATGTGAGGGCAGCAGTCGGCTGCTGTCCCAGCCCCGGGTATTCATCTGCTCGCCCAGAATAATATTACTGTCCCGCCAGTCCATCACCCGTAGTGCGAACCGGGACCCGAGCACCGCGCGCAGCGCGGAGGGGATGGTTTTGGTGTCCGGTCGTTGGGTAGCCAGCACGAGAACGATTCCCGCGGCCGGTCCTTTCTTAGCCAACCAGGTCAGCAGTTCGCCAATATACTCCCCCGTGGGGATCATTTTGCCTTGCACCTTGATCGGTGTGCGTTCTTCGAGAGGCACCTGCACTTCGTCGATGAAAACGCCCGTGATCGGCATGTTCAGTGAGAGGTCGCGGGACATCGCGGGGGTTATTTTCGACTCGGGGCAAATGTCGTTGTCGAGCTCACGCATACGCCGGTAGCGACCTTGCACTTCGGTGACCAACTCGACCAGCCACGCAGCCAACTCCAGAACGTGAGTGGGTTCATCGCCGGAGAGGAACCGGTGCGCCACTTGCGCTGCGGCATCACAGTCCTTTCCTGCCTTGAAATCAGCCACATACAGCCGGGTGTGCGGATCGAGGATCAACCCGGCAGCGGCCAGCCGGGCGGCAAAGGTCTTGCCCTGGCGAGGGATGGCACCGACCAGCAGGGAGGTCCACACCAGCGGGAGGCTGATGCGGCGATCCCGCGCGTCTCGGCCGAACGGGACGGGTCGCCAGGCGTCCCAACATGCCACATCGAGCAAAGGCGTGCGAGTGGGCGGGGTGGCGTAGGGATCAGCATCAGCCACCCACATCGCCACCCGCCCGGCGTGCCCACCATTGCCCCGGACCCGCTCGACCAGCAGTTGCACCTCATCCACCGCCAACGCCGACGCCAGGGCCTCACGGTTTTTGACCACATCGGTGGCCTTGCGGGTAGCCGGAAGATCGATGGTGATGGCCCATCCCTCACCGACCCGATGGGCGCGTTCGACCAGTCGCAGGGTTTCGTCCTTGCCGATGAGTTTGGCGTCGCGGAAGGCGTCGACCAGGATCTGCGGGTCCATGGTCCAACTCAACGCCCGCGGGCCAGCGAGCACCGCCCGCCGGCCGGGGCTACCGTCTTTGCGCCGCCCGGTGATCGCCAACACCGCCGCGCTGATCACACCCGTGGCCCACAGCACGGCGTGGCCGTAAAGCATGTCGGCCACTGCGAGGCCAGCCGTGGTGGCTCCCGCAATGGCGCCGGTGACCCGCCAGCGCAGCAGGGTCAGCTCGCGGATCTCGACGTACTTGTCCGCCAGCTTCTCCGACTGCTCGGCGGCTTCCCGGTAGTCGCGCACGGTCACCCAGCGGCGCCATGCCCGCACCCCCAGCACGGTGCCACGAGCGCTCGCGGTGACGAACCGCCAGGGCGAGCGCACCACCACGACGGTGGTGTCCTTGGCAGCTTGTATCGCCTGGGCACGGCCCTTGAATACGGCAGGGACGCGGGGCGAGCGCTGCCACCATGACGCTACCCGTCGGGAGCGCTGTCGCTGATCGTCGTCGATCAGTTCGCCGTCGAGCACCGGTTCGGCCGGGATCACCGCCGCATGCTGTGGTGTGGTCATCGCCGGTCCACTCGCCGGTAGGTGACATCCAGTGAGGTCATCGCGAGCGCGCGGGTTGTCACGTAGGCGGTGATCAGTGCTGGCACGGCCAGCACCACCCAGAACAGGGTGCTGCCGCGGGCGTAGGTGATGGCGATCCACTGCACGCCGAGGATCACCCCTGCGGTGCCCAGCACGTATCCGAGCAGCGAGGCAACGCGGGATGCCACGTGCGCGGCCTCGGCCGCGCGGTGTCCGCGCCGGGTGCCTGAGCGCCACACCATGACCAGCGCCAGTAGCACCCCGAGGACGGCAATTATCTGTGTGGGAGCCGGGTTGACGGTCATGGCGTTGCTCCTCCTTCCTGATCGTTGTGGCTGGGTTGCTGGCGGCGTCGCTGCCAGACCCGGTGCAGCTCTCGGCGGTCGTCTTCCGGTAGTGCGCCCCAGACGCCTGTGGTGCTGGCGCCGACGGTGCGTAGCTCCAGTTCCAGGCATTGGTCGGTGACTGGGCATCCCTCACAGAGCCGCTCGGCGAGCGCTCGGTCGCTGGGGGCGCAGTCCTCCCAGTCCGGTTCCACCGCAGGCCACAGGCCCCAGAGGCACAGCCCGTTGAGCACGACCGTGGTGTTCAGCACCTCGGTCGGGACCTCTTGGAGTCGGTCGAGCCGGGCGACCATGGCCCCGTACTCCGGGTTGTCGTCGTAGTGGGTCATCGCCGAACACCCCCGGTCAAGTGCGCGATCTCGCGAGCTGTGCGCCGTTCGGCGGCGATCCGGGCGACATCGACGCACCCGCCGGACTCAGCCGCTTCGCGCATCAACTTGTCCAGCGCGGCTGCGGGCACCACGTAGCGGGTACGGACCCGGATGGCGGGGAAGGCGTCGTCCCGGATTGCCCGGTAGAGGGTGGCGGGGTCCACGCGCAAGATCTGCGCGGCTTCCCGGACCGTGTAGAAGGCGGGCGGGTTCGTATTGGGTATTGCGGTACTCATTTGGTTTCTCCTAGGCAGAAATTTTGATTTCATTACTATTATGATGAAATCAGCTCGACATAGGTGTGCGATTACCTAAGGGCGTGACCGGAAACGGGGTGTTACTCCGCGAGATGGCGGAGACCGGCTAGCCTCGCCGCGACGGGTGGAGCGCGGAGGAATACGTGACGGAGGATTGGGTGGCGGTCGCCAACGCCATCAAACAACGCGTGAACGAACTGGGATGGCGGCAACGCGAGCTCGCGCAACGCTCGCACGTCTCCCAAGCGATCGTGCGCGAACTCCAACACCACACCGTCGAGCGACGACGCAGCGCCCGCACCCTCGAAGCGCTCTCGGTCGCGCTGGGCTGGCATCCCCAGCACCTGTCCGCCGTCCTGCGCGGCCGCACCCCGCCCGAGCTGGGTGAGCCGGTCAGCGAGGACAGCAGAACCGTGTCCTCCCGGCTGGACGCCATCGACGAACGGCTGAGCGAGATCACCGATCTGCTCCATGCGATGAACGCCAACCTGGCCACGGTGATCAGTCATCAACACCCCGGCCGTTGAGACGCTCAGAAAGGAACCCAAGTGGTGAGTGACGTTGCGGTGCATACCTACAAGGTCGTCGTTATCCCGCTTTTTCGATAGACGACAGCGGACGACAGACAAGGACAGCGACAATGTCCATGGACATCCGGACATCGACGGACAAGCACCATGTCCCCAACGCCGTCCTCATCCGCCTGCGCGAAGAACAAGGCTGGGGCCGGCCACGCCTGGCCAAACAATTCGAGCTGATCGGTCGCCGACACGGCATCCCCACCCCGGAACCCGCGGCCATGGAAAAACAGATCTACCGACTCGAAACCGGCCGCACACTGCGACCCACCCCGATGTACGCGAAGCTGTACTGCCTCACCTTCGACCGAACCACATCAGAACTATTCGGAGACCTCGAACCCGAGGCGCCGGCCAGCGCTACCTGCGCTGCACGAAGCCACAAGTTCATCCCCGTGTTTGTCGGCGCCGAAGCAGCCTCAGCCCTGGCAACCGGCGGTGGGCAGTGGAGCGACGTTACCGACCAGTGGATGGAGTGCCGGCGACGAGCGGTCGAGCACCCTACCGGCTCATGTCAGCTCTACCTCTGGCCATTCGGTGTGGCCCTCTTCCACCTCGTCGAAGAGCTAGCCCTTGAGTCGGTCGCCCACCTTGCGGTCTGGCGACGCATCACCTACGAGAAGAACATGCACTGGGCGCAAGACCAACTCCGGGCACTCACCGGCGGCAACGTCGCCAGCGAGTCATACGTGCTCAGCCTCTACTGGGTAGACGAACCCGCCTGGCACGGAAACGATCTCCACACCGCACTACGCCTCATGTGCATCCCCCGCGTACTCGTACCGCGAGCCGACACCATCAACGAATCCTGCCTCGCATCTGCCACGCTCGTCGAACGAGCACTGCTCGAAAACGGCTTCGAGCATCCCGAACTCGTTAATTTCAGCATGAAGGGCATCTCGCTCGGTTACGCCTCCTGGTCTGGCGTCGTCTACCATCCCATCGCACACGACCGCTCACTCCGCGAAGACGAACTGGTGACCTGCGAACTTTCCGTACAAGCAGTCTGGGCATACTGCGACCACCTCCGCCAACAGATCGAAAAAGGCAACGACCCCATAGTCCCGACCGACTTCGGTTGGCGCTTCCTGCGCGGCATCCGCTCACGCCTGACCACGGAGCGACCGCAAGAAACGTCCCAGCACCGCTCGATGCGCGACGCCGTGATACAAACGAGCGGCCTGGACCGACACCTCGCCCAAGCGATAGAAACCCTCCGAGACTGCGACAGGATATAACATGAGCGAACACAAGCCCGTGCTCGTAGTCGTGGATGTGCAAAACGGCTTCATCACCGAACACTCACAACCCGCAGTACCCATCATCGCCGACCTCGTACGCCGATGGCAGGCCGCCCACGGCGACATAGTCTTCACCCGCTACCTCAACTATCCCGGCAGCCCGTTCGAACGGCTGATCGGCTGGACCAAAATGACCGACGGCCCCGAAACTGAACTCGTCACCGAACTGACGCCCTACGTCGGCGCACACACGCATGTTATCGACAAATATATCTACAGCCTGTTCACTCCTGAAGGAACTCAGCTCGTCGAGGAACGCGGATGGACCGATCTC
>JAFAXZ010000253.1 GCA_019240665.1 Pseudonocardiales bacterium
TGTCACTGGCAGTAGCCGGCATCATCGTGCAGCAGTTGGTGCACACCCCGTGGGGGCTGCCCGGCCACCGCGGCCTGTTCTGGCTCAGCACGCTCATCGCCGCACGATGGATCATCGACCGACCCGGCACCGCGCTCGGAATCGCCACCGCATCCAGCGCCGGAATCCTTCTCGTCGATCCGACCATGGGCGTTCACGTGGCGCCCTACCTGGTGGCCGGGTTCCTCGTCGACATCGCCGCCAGCGCCAAGTTCGTCCGGCGTCACCCGTGGACGATGATCGCGCTGGCCCCCCTGATCCTGCTGGTCAACCTGATCGATCCGTTCGTGCACAACCTCGCCCTGTCGTCGCTGACCGCGACGATCTCAGGGATGGGCTTTTACCTCCAAGGCCACCTCTTGTGGGGCATCGCCGCCGGTATTGTCGGCACGGGCGCCGGAGTGTTCGGTCAGTCCAGGCTGCACCGGCTGCGCTTCCCAAGCTCCACGGGCTGCTAACGGACCGCGCGCTGCTAACCGGACCGCGCGCTAACCGACTCGTACGCACCCTTCGCAGCTTCCGCCCATCCTATGTAGCCGTCCTCCGAGTAGGGCTCACCGGCACCGTGGTATAGCCATGGCGCTGGGCGCTCCCGCACCGCCCGGGCTTACGCCGACGGCCGGATCCCGGTCCCTGCGGCACTACGGGCTCTTTGAGGGGCTCGGGTTGAGGGGCTCGGGTACGCTGGTACCGCCAGCGATGGCACCACTGGCGGTACCAGGGGCACGTTGATCGACGGCGGCAACGCTGGAGCCTCGGGCACCGGTGGGGCCCAGACCGCGGGCGGCCCGGGGGGCTCAACCCCGCGCAGCATGCCACTCCCTCTCCCGCCAACCCCAACGATCTCCGCTTCGGCGGTGATGGCGCCAACGGCTCTTCCGGCGCGGGTGGCATCGGCGTCTGCACCCACCTTGTGCCGGTCCACGCACCTTGTGCCGGTCCCAAGGTCGCCAGCCTGGCCGAGCTCAACGAGCGGATCGCCCAGATCGACCTGACGACGTGTGCCGCCGTCTGTGGTGATCTAGGGCCAGCTTCTGTCCCGCCGCACGAAGGCACCTCGGCATGACCAAGACCACCCTCCGCGCCACGCTCGCTGTCTGTCGTAGGGGTGATGGCCATCCATTGGTCACTTATTGGACTTGGGGTGTTGGCCTGCGGGCCGCAGTGTCCCCCAGATGAATTCCGTGCGCGCGGTGAGTTTCCCGGTCAGGGACCTCATCTGCGGTGGGCTAGCGCCGTGTTGTGCGGCAGTGCGCTGGCCCGGCGCTGCGGGCGGGGCGCCGCCGCACGCGGGTGGTGGCGCACGGAGTACAGGAGCGCGCGGAGCGCGGCTCGGCCCTGTCCTTGAGTAGCACGGGAGTAGTCATGCCAAACCGACAATTTTTTTCATTCAGACGCCGTGAGCTGCGCAAGGGCGCAGCGTTGCGGGCTTGGTCGCGGGCCTGGGCGCCGCGCATCCCGGACCGGGTACCGCTGGGTCGCCGGGTGGTCTCGCTGGTGAGCTCGGCGCTGATGGTGCTCGCCACTGCGGTGGTGATGCTGGCGCTGCCATCGGCCACCGCTGACGCAGCCACCGCCAGCCCAGGGTTACCGGACGTGACGATCCATGCGACGACGACCCCGATGACCAACGGCGGCGGCTCGGCCATCAACGTGACTGCCGCCTGCCCCTCGGGCAGTACGCTGTTCGGCGGCGGCGCCTTCCTGGACCGGAGCTCCTCTGCCGCCAACACCCCGAGTAATGGGCTCAAGCTCAACGGCACCATCCCCTCCGACGCCTCGGGCAACCCCGTTACCGATGGTGCTTCTACGCCCTCGAACTGGACGGCGGTGGCGGGCTTCGGGGGGCAGAACGAAACTGGCGACCAGGCCACGGCCTTCGCCAACTGCGCCACCGGGGGACCGACCACGACCGTCGTCAAGGTCTCCGCGCCGGTGGGGCCCAGCACCGGGAGCACGCCCAACACGACGACCGCCACCTGCCCGTCGGGCACGAGCCTGCTCTCCGGTGGAGCCCTGGGTGTCCCGGCCACCGAGGCGAGCTTCAAGCCCATCGCCAGCTACCCCTCCGACGCTGCGGGCAACCCCGTCGCTGACGGGACGACCAACCCCGACTCCTGGAGTGCCTACGGCTCCGCCGGCGTGAGCGCCGCTGACGAGCAGGTGACCGCCTACGCTGTCTGCTCGACGGACACCACCGTCAACGTCCAAGTTGCCCGCGTCGACGCCCCCGGCCCTCAGACGGGTTCGACGTTCACGACCACCACCGCGCCATGCGTCGCGGGCGACCGCCTACTCGGCGGCGGTGTCCTGGCTGATCAGGGTCTCAACGTCGAGCCGCAGCAGGGCGTGCACCTGCGGGGCAGCTTCCCCTCCGACGCCTCGGGCACCGCCGTCGACGACGGTGCGGTCAACCCGACCTCGTGGACTGGCGTTGTGCAGGCCGGGGGGCAACCCACGCCGGGCACCCAGTCCAGCGTCTTCGCCATGTGCGCCACTGCCAACGGCGTCCAGGTTCCCACCGGGGCGATCGGCGGCATCCTGCTGACCGGCCTGGTGGCCCTGGCCTTCGTCGGCTACCAGCTGAACCGCAGCCTGTCACGGCGCCGGGCCGCAAGGAGCTGACGGCCGGGTCAGAGTCGGCCATCGACATTCCCGTGCGCGCCGCAGGCCCGCACGGGAATGTCACTCACAGCGTGGTCAAGGAACGCGACGTGGTCATCGAGGTGGCCGACGACGGACCCAGCTTCGGCCGTGGTCCTGCCGGCATGGTGTCACTCGACCTCGACCTCGTGGAGGGACTCATGGGCAAATGCGGCAGAAGCCTCGACGTGCTCCACATCGAGCCGCACGGCACTTGCCCGCGGCTGCCATTCCCCGCTGGCCTTGCGCAGGGTGGGGAGCCGACTGAACGTCACCCGCGCGAGGTCCCCGTTGACTGAACTTGTCCTCTGTGATGACCATACTGTCTTTCTCGACGTCCTTGAGACCGTTCTGACCGCGCGGGGGTTCACGATCGGTGCAGTCGTGGACAGCGCTGCGCGGATTGTAGAAGTCGTGCGCCGCAGACAACCGGATGTCTGCCTGCTCGATCGCCACTTCGCCGACGGCGACGGCGTCGAGATGATCCGGCAAGTGGCAGCCGCGGCCGCTCGGACCCGGATCGTGGTTCTCTCCGGTGACCGCGACGCCAACGTGGTGCACCGGGCCCTACAGTTCGGTGCGGCCGGATACGTTCACAAGGCTTCAGGCGTTGCGGCGCTGGTCACCGCAATCCGTAAGGTCGTGGACGGCGAGATCGTCGTTGACATCCCCCCTCCCAGTAGTGAGCGACACCGCCGAGACATCGACGAGGCACACCGGCTTGCCGGCTATCTCACCGCGCGTGAACGGGAATGTCTCGCGCTGCTCGTCGAGGGGCTCGGTACCGAGGAGATTGCGCGCCGCCTCGGCATCTCGACCGCGACAGTACGCACCCATGTGCAGGCGCTCCTAACCAAGCTGGGTGTGCATTCGCGGTTGGAGGCCGCCGCGTTCGCCGTCCGCCATTCCTTGGTCATCGATAACAATGCTCAAAACTCTGCAACACTTCCGCCGCCTCAGCAGGGACGTCAGGGTTGGGCAGCCCTAGATTGAGGCCGAAGCTGCGTGATCCGATCACCACAATGTTCCAACCGCTGGGGTCCCGACCTCCCGGCTGGACCCGCTGGGCAGTGTTCGCGGTGGTCGCGATCAGCTTGGCTCTCCTGTTCACCACGGAACCGGGGAGTTCGGTCGACTACCGCCGGATCGTCCTGGACGAGGGATACTGGGTTTCCACAGCCCAGTTGACTTGCAGCGGCGATGGAAGTGGCGCAATAGCCGAAACCAGGGTGACCGGGCCAGGGAAGGTGTCCATCCACCCGTATGAGGCTAATTTGGGTGCCCGTGCAATGGTAGCAGCTGGTCCGCGATACCTGCCCATGGTTAAACGCTACATCCAGTGGTACCTGAGCCATCTGAACCGGCCGGACCAGTACGGAATTTACGGAACCGTGTACGACTACGACTACGACCCCGCCACCTGCATCGGAACTTATCAGCCCGATCCGCGAACCGGCAAGGCCCCAAAGTACGACTCAACCGACGCTTACGCAGGCACCTTCTTATCACTCGTCAGGAACTACGCGGAGGCTAATTCGGCGGACAGTCCTTTCTTGCACTCCAAGCAGACCACCACTGATCTCCAACTTATTGCCAATGCGATCACTGCGACCGGGCGGCCCAACGGACTCACCTGCGCCACACCGGCCTACCCCGCCCAGTACCTGCTTGACAACGTCGAGGCCCAAAGTGGTCTGCAGGACTACGCCTGGTTCTTGGCGCACGTGCTCGGCGACCGGGCTGCTGCTACGCGCCGCGCGGGCCAAGCGGCGCTCATCCGCCACGCAATCGAGACCCAACTGTGGCGGGCTTCGCGCACACCTGGAATGTATGGCTGGGCAGCTGATCAACTGTCGCCGTCTTGGGCGAATTGGTATCCCGACACCATTGCCCAGCTGTGGCCGGTCTGGGATCTGCTCGGTCCATCAGCCCGGCGATCGACGACTTGGCGTAAGTTCGTCTCGCAATGGCCCACCTGGGTGGGCAGCACACCTTCGTTCGGGTCCTCCGGAGTAGGACATGACCCGAATTCCCAGGTGGCCTACGCTGCCGCTCGGGTTGGGGACCGCGCTGCGCTCGACGACTATCTGTCCCGGTCCAAGGCCAACTGGATCGATGCCGGCCGGCCAGCGCCATGGACGGTCGCAGACTCCGGCTTCCGTGCCTTAGCTGCGCTGACCGGAGCGACCCTCCAGTCCTACCGCTACTGGCCGAGCTGAGTCCTCGATCAGTTACTTGTGGGGATCATTGCCAGGCCGCAGTTCACAGCCTCCAGAACCGTAACGACGTGCTCGATGAGCTCCTGCCCGCCACCATGGGGTTGGCCAGCCACGTCTCCGGGGGTTAAAGGGATTCACCGTAAGGTCGCCGGCGCGGTCAGAAGCAATACTGCATCGGGGCCACCCTAGCCATCTAAAACGTGAACGTCACGGTGTTCGACGTCAAGGGCTGAACGTTACTCAGATTGATGGGGGTAAACACTGCGGTCAGCGAGTGTGAGCCCGTACGCAGGATGCAGACGGGCCCGATGGCAATGCCAGCGACGACCGGCATCGGTCCGCCGAGGTTAGTGCTGCCGTCCTGAGACTGGACGGTTCCTACCGTGTTAGACAGTGCCACGTGCGCGATCGGGATCGCGACACCACCCAATCCCAACGGCAGCGGTACCTCGATTACGGTGAGCGTGGTCATCGGGGTCGTCGCTCCGGGTATTGGTGCTGGGGTAGTGGTGGTTGGTCCGGGAAGAGTGGTCAACCCTGGGATAGTCGCTGGTGCTGGGACAGATCTCGGTGCTGGGACAGGTCTCGGTGCTGGGACAGGTCTCGGTGCTGGCCCGGAGCTGGTGTGGGCGCATAGTGCCCAGACGTCGGAGAAGGTGTGAGGTGAGTCGGCTCCGCCGCTGTGCGTGAACGCGGTCCAGGATGCGGCTGTGATGGTGCCGTTGCTGACCGGGGTGCCCGTGGTGTCGCTGGGAAAGCTGCCGTTGAGGTGATCGCCTTGTGAGCCGGGCGCGGTGAAGTCGGTGGTGGTGAGGTTGCCGCCACTGATGGCCGCGCCGCCGCTAATCAGGGTGCCATCCGCGGAGCCGCAGCTGGTGGCGGTCGTCTGACTGGTGGTGGCTGTGGTGGGACCGCTGACTTCGTGGAAGCGGACGGTGACGGTGACGCCGCTAGTGTCGATGCCGGGCTGACTGCAGATCGCGTAGGCGTAGGTCGTATTGGGGGCAGTGCCGCTTCCGCCGCCGTTGAATCCAACTGCGGCCCAGGAGTCGGGATTGGTGTCACCATTCGCGGCGGCCTTGTGGCCGGAATCGTGGGCGGCGTTGTGGAAGGTGGGGTAACTGGCGATGGGTTTGAGGCTGCCGGCGCTGGCCGGGGTGGTGCGTGCGCCGCCCCCGAGCAGCACCGTGTTAGCCGGGCAGCTGGCCACTGCCACGGCCGGTGTGGACGCGGTGGTGGGGCCGGCCAGCTTGTTCATCACGACCTGGGTATGGGTGATCAGGTTGCTGGTCAGGCACAGCGCGAAGGGGGTGGTGGAAAACGACGAGTCGACCATGGCACCACTTCCACCGAAGGCCAGCCAGTGTCCCACGTCGGTGGCGACTACCCCGGGTGTGCCGGTGAACTCGGTGTTCCCATCGGAGCTGGGCCCGGTGCCGTTGACATGGTTGCCATTGGAGGCCGTTGCCGTGTCGATGGTCTGGTTGATCCCACCACCGGAGATCAGCGCACCACGGGCGCAGCCGGCATTGGTCTTGATCTCCGAAAGCCCGGAGGTCGGTCCGCTGGTCGCCGTCGGCGTCTGTACCGTCACGTGCACTGGGGTGGTTGGTATCTGTGCGGCCGCACTGGCGGTGGCCGGCCCCAGCGTCACTGTCACCACTGCGGTAGCTAGCACCAGCAGTGCTGACATGACCAGCAAGACTCCCCGACACCTCCGCGAGATCCTCGCCTTCAATCTCCGAGCCGAGGTCTCCCCGCACGGGATGCGCGGTGTCCAGCGCCGCGACCAAGCCCGCGCCACGGTGCCCCTCCACCAGTCAAAGCTGGGAAACGCAAGGACAGGTCGGCCTGACATGGCTACTCCTGCGCACTCAACGACAGGCCCGAGCCGCGTTGCGGGCACCCCCGTACTCTCGCGCGACACCAGCCCGCGAATGGGGCGCTCCGCCTGGGGGGCCGGGCAAGCGCACCCCCGAATACCCAGGCGCGAATCCACCGCAGAAAGATTGCTCACCTGGGACGCCCACCGCAGCCACGGATCGCACGCCAAGGACGCTGCACCCCACAAACCAACACCAGGAATCCAGCAAGCGACCAAGGGACGACCACAACCCCCACAAAAGGCAACTTGCCGAAGCTCCGGGCTACCCCACCACTAGGGGATTTCTACTGGTGAGAACGCGCCTGGATGTCGATCCACAACATCAGCTCCGCGAGGCCTTCACCGAACTCGATCCCACCCTCTGATGGGTCGTTAGCCTCTGCGGCTCATCGACGCCACCAGCTCCAGGGTGATCTCGTCGAGCGAGTCCACGACGACGTCGGCGAGCGCAAGCGCATCCTCGGATGGTGGAAAGGTCGCATTGGGCACGGCGAGCACACCCAGTCCGGCGGTAGCGGCCGACCGCAGCCCATTGCTGGAGTCCTCGATCGCTATCGCCTGCAGCGGGTCCACGCCAAGCCGCTGCACCGCGGTCTGATACACCGCAGGCGAGGGCTTCCCAGCCCCCACCTCCTCCGTGGAGACGCTGACCTGGAACCGCTGCGCTAACCCCGCTGACTCCAACACGGTGTCGATCAGTCGCCGAGGTGAGGACGATGCGAGCCCCAGGGGCCAGCGGCGCCCCAGCCGCTCGACCACCTCGACCGCACCCGGGAGGAGAGGTAGCCGCGCGTCATACTGCGCGGCCATCCGGCCGAGGACGGTGGTCGCCACCTCATCCGGCTCGGCGGGTACGCCCACCACGTCAGTGAGGTACGTCGACCACTCCGCCGTACTCATGCCCTGCATAGCTCGAGTCGCTTCCGCGGGCCAGGGCCGCCCGGCTTCGGAGGCAACACCGCGGCGAACCACGTCCCATAACTGCTCCGAATCCACGAGTACGCCGTCGAGGTCGAACACCACCGCGTGCACCACGTCCCCGGCCATCATCCCTCCGCGAGCCGCCTCCAAGGGGTTCGGTACCGATACTTACCAAACGGCTCCCAGTGGCCCGCTGCACGGGGTCGGTGAGCGGTGAGAACTCCTCAGCACCGCCCTGCGGGGCCTCCGATATTGATGTTGCGCAGGGTTGCTTCCTCGGTTGGGGACGGTTCTTCCAGTAGCTCCGAGCGGGCTGGGATTGTCGGGGCCGGGCGGCTCAGGGGAGCAACCGAGCCAGGTCGAGCACAGCGGCGATGAGTTCGGTGCCCTCCAGCAGGGCGGCGTCGTTGTGGTCTGCCCCGGCCACGCTGACTGCCCGCACCGGGCCACCCGCAGCGGCCGCCACCGCCGCGCTCTGCTCCGGTGGCACGATCGTGTCAGCGGAGCCGTAGACGACCGCCGTCGGTGCCCGGACCTGGCCGATCAGCTCGGTCACCGGGAACCGGTCCCGGAGCAGAAGCCGGACCGGCAGCAGCGGGTAGTGCCGGGAGCCCACGGCGGCGAGGTCGGTGAACGGCGAGCGCAGCACGAGTCCTCCGGGTGGTTGCTCGGTGGCGAGTCGGGTCGCTACCGCCGCACCGAGGCTCTCCCCGAAGTAGATCAGGCGTTGCGCCGGGACATCGTGGTCAGCAAGGTAGGCGCACGCAGCACGCGCGTCGGCGATCAGCCCGTTCTCCGAGGGGCTGCCGGGATTGCCACCGTAGCCGCGGTAATCCAGGAGCAGCACCGCGAAACCCTTGGCGGCTAGCCGACGGGCCAGCGGCGCCCGCAACGCGCGGGAGCCGGCATTGCCCGGCATGACCAATACGGTGATACCGCGGTCGGCGCCGGTGGGGGCAACGTACCAGGCGCCGAGTGCCAGCCCGTCCTCGGTCCGTAGCGTGATCTCCTGTGCCCTGGGTAGCACACTGCCGGCGGGCGGGACGGCGGTGTCCGGGAAGTAGATCAGGCGTCGCTGCAGCAGCCCCACCGCCGTGAGCAAGGCAACCGTGAGTAAGGCAACCACGACGACCAGCAAGACCAGCCCGGCGTGCAGCACCCTTCCATGGTGCTGCACACATCACGAACGGCCACGGGTACGGCAATTGCCTTGGGGGACCCTGCCCTGCCGCTCGGGTCAGCGTTGTCCGGTCGCTGGTGGCAAGATCTCGAACAAGTGGTCCAGTCCGGTTATTGCCAGCGGGCGAGCTACCGCGTGTTGGTTGGTACCGCTGAGTTGGAGCGTGGTTGCCTGCTGGTCGGCGGCTTGCCGGGTGTCGAGGAGCACCTGAAGCCCGGCCGAGCCCATATAGGAGACTTGGCTGAGATCGATGATCAGGCGGTCAGGTCGGGTGGCGAGAAGTTTGTTAAGATGATCTTGGAGCGAGGGACCGGTGAACATGTCCAGCTCGCCGGCAACGTGGATTATCCAGACTGTGGGGCCGAGTTGTCGCACTGTCACGGAGAGCAACTCGCTGTCGTCCAGGTAGCTGAGAGGTTCGGCGCTCGGCGCGGCATGGCCCGGCTGAGGTGCTTCGTCGGCGGCCATGATGCTCCTCTCTAGGAGGGCGGTGCGATCAATGTCGTCGCCATACCCCACCCAGCCTGCCGTGAACCGACACTCAACGGCAACCGGATGTACCAGTTTGAGGCTGATCTTCGGGTGCCCACGACGCTCCGGATGCGGTCGATCAGCCGGCCGTTTCGGTGGTGCTGGCCTCGACCGCCGACGGCGAAGCCTGCCTGTCTTGCTGTCCGGTCGGTTCCGAGCCCGCTCCGCCGGGTTGTGCGCTGCTATCTCGTTCCATGAGCAGGATGGCGCCGCTGGCCGAGCCATCAGTGCCATTGAGGGGACTGCTCGCCACTCGCACCAGGATCGGACGACCGCGTCGGTTCACCGCGGACAACACAATCTCGTGCGGTCCAGTGTCACCAGCGAGGGTACGGCGAATGAGGGGGCGCAGCTGCTGGGTCGGCAGCCCGATGTCCAGATTGAGAAAATGCTGGCCGACGATCTCCTCTTGCCGCAGCCCCCACAGGTCCTCGGCACGCCGGTTCCACATCAGAACCCGCATCTCCGGATCCAACACTGCCACCCCGGCGCGCAAACCGGTCAGTATTGTTTCCAAGAACTGGTTGGCTCGGTCAAGGTCACTGGTCCGGTCGCGCAACTCATCGTTGATAGCCTGGAGCTCGTCGTTGGTCGACTGGAGCTCCTCGTTCATCGTTTCCAGTTCCTCGTTCGTGGACTGCAGCTCCTCGTTGGTCGTTTCCAGCTCCTCGACGGTGGACTGGAGCTCCTCGTTGGTCGTTTCCAGCTCTTCGTTCGTGGACTGCAGTTCCTCGTAGGCCGTCTCTAACTGGCGGTTGGCTTGCTGCAACTCCTCACGCAGCTGGCGTGATTCGGTGACGTCATGAAAGCTCAGGGTCGCGCCGAGCACACCGGCGTCGGCATCGGTAAGCGGACTGATCTGAACCTCGAAGCCCAGCGTCTTGCCCGCGCGGACGTATTCGATGTCAGCAATCCGCACGGTGCGTCGCTCGACGTACGCCTGCTCGATGTAGCGGCGCAGTTCCACCGGGCGGTAGGACAGTGCCACGTCGCTGAACGGCCGACCCACGTCGCGGTCGGACACCCCGAACAGCGTCTCAGCCTGCCGGTTACATAGTGCGATCAAGCCATCCACGGTGACGACGACTTGGGCCAGTGGGCTGGCCAACAGTGCCGCGTGGCGCAGCAGGTCCAGATTACCCATCACGGCCCTACCCTGCGATGGCGCCGCCTCGGCCAGGAACGCACCATTCAGCGACACCGGGCGCGGCACTTTGCGGAACACCCGGCGCTTGAGATCGATCGGCTGGAACAACTCGGTGTGCGACAGCAGCATTTCGGCCTTGCCTAACAACAGCACCCCGGCCGGCGCCAACGCGAAGTGCAGCCGGGACAAGATGTGCGACTGTGTCTCGGCGTTGAAGTACATCAGCGTGTTGCGGCACACCAGCAAGTCAATCTTGGAGATCGGGGCGTCCTGAACGAGGTCATTTCGACCGAAGATGACCGAACGGCGCAGATCCTTACGAAAGGAGAACCGACCGCCGACCTGATCGAAGTAGCGTTCCCGTAGCTCATCCGGCACGGCACGGACCTGCCGTTCGTCGTAGGTCGCGTGCCGCGCGTGAGTCAAGGCTTCCTCGTCCACATCGGTAGCGTAGATCTTGACACGCTGTCGGAACTCGTCCACGCCAAGCGCCTCGGCCAGGATCATGGCTAGCGTGTATGCCTCCTCGCCCGAGGCGCAGCCCGCGCTCCACACCCGCAATACTTCATCCGGCGCCTTGACCGCCAGCACCCTTGGCAGGATCTCCGCGCGTAGGTATTCCCACGCCTCGACATCCCGAAAGAAGCCCGTCACATTGATCAAAATCGTGTTGAACAGCGCCGTGAACTCCTCGGTGTGCACCTCCAGATAATCCAAGTACTCCGCGTAGTCGCTGACTCCGACCTGGCACATTCTGCGGTCCACCCGGCGGGTCAGGCTGGAGCGCTTGTATCCGGTAAAGTCAAAACCGCGGTTCTCCTTCAAATGCACTAGCAGCGTCTCGAATGACGCATCGGGCTGCGACACTCTTGCCTCCACAGCAACGGGGACGCTCGTTCACTCAGCTAGGCGCCGCGGCCTCGGCCAGCTCCCCGGAACCGACACCATCATGACTCGGTTTCGCCCGACCCGCCCAGAATCGGGCTGATTCGGCCGATCAGCTCACGCAATCGCCCTGCCTCGGCCTTGCTGGTCTCGTACCGTTGCCGGTAAAGGGCAGCGGCGCGGCGCCGCTCCCGTCGTTCCGCGACCTCAGTGAGCCGAAGGTTCATGGCCGCGTTTTCTTCCAAGGTCCGCAACGCCACCCACAGCGCTTGATCCACCGCATCGGTCTGCTCGGCGGCCAAGCTTCCGGGTGACCACGCGTGGCCAACCCGGCACCGATAGCGCGGCGCCGGTTCCCCATCCAGCTCGAACAGCACCCCCTGACAACTCGGACAGGAAAACCCCGACGGTCGTGCCGACCGCACCGCGTCAGTGGTCACCGATCCCAGCGCGGCAATCTCGTCCTCCGCGGCAAGTTGCGGATCCGGGCAAGACTGCTGGAGCGGCGCCGCGCCCTCGCCCACCAACTCCCCGAGCAGCGTGCCGATTTTCGCTGCCGGAAGAACGTGGGCCGTCGCAACATGCTCCAGCGCGCTCGCCGGCATCGACCGATGCAATGCCTCCTCCGGATCCTGCACCACCGCCTGCCCTCCGCGCTCGACGATGGCCGTCAGCCCCGCCGCTCCGTCGTCTCGTGAGCCCGATAGCACAACCCCGATCGCACCGGCACCATACGTCACAGCGGCAGAGCGAAACAGCGGATCGATCGCCGGTCGGTGCCCGTTCTCCGTCGGACCGACTGACAATTCCAGGTGCCCATCGCGAATCAGCAGATGACGATCGGCCGGCGCGACATAGATCGTGCCCGGTCGCGCCGGCATACCATGACGGGCTGCCACCGCCCGTAGCGGCCCGGAACGATCTAAGATGCCCGGGAGCGCGCTGGGCGCTTGCCGAGGAATGTGCAATACAACCAGTACGACGGCCGGCAGCTCGGAAGGCAACCCCGTCACAACCGCCCGAAGCGCCTCCACGCCCCCAGCGGAGGCACCGATCGCGATCACACCT
>JAFAXZ010000067.1 GCA_019240665.1 Pseudonocardiales bacterium
CACCCGGGAGACCGCTGACCACTCCTCCAGCACCCGTGCCACTGAGCGTGCCCGCCACGGCGCCAAGCGCAGCACCACCGACGGCGACTCCTCGTCACCCAGCATGAGCGTGCCGCCGTCCAGCTCCACCTCCTCACCGTTATCCAAAGCCAGCCGTAGGCGGTCAGGATCGGACTGCATAGGGTTCGTCATCGGGTCTCCACCCTCCTATTCAGGGTTGGGGATCAAGGCCGAGGGCCGGTGCTCCCAACACCGGCCCTCGGCCGTCTGGTCAGGGTGCCAATCGGTAATCTGATCCACTTGCTTGGTCAGCGCGATGCCAGGTCCCGTGGCTAGTCTGTGCGCCTGCGTCGCCGCCAGTCTCGGTCAGCGGACCACAGCACCACCCAAGAGACCGTCTGATGTGCGCGAAATGACTCCAGCGAACCCCATAGCCGAGAGTTCGCATCGAAAAGGTCACGAATCAATGGCCTCAAGATCGACACCCCACCTTACTCCCATGTTCGCCTAAGAAACGATGACAATCGGCAGGCATTGACGCGCGTTCACATTCGCTAACCATGCAGGTATCGGGTAAAGATAGGCAATGTCCGGAACGAGCCAGCAGGTCCGATCTCAAATCGCAGGGTTGCTGGTTCGAGGCCTCGTCAGCGCTCCAAGGGCGGGCAGACGCGGCAGCTGAGTCAGTCGAGTCAGCAGCTACCGGAAAGATCCGTGCCGTGATCGTCTGGTTCGTCGAGTGGAGTGATCAGGCTGAGGTAGACGTGCTCGGTCGTGACCTCCGTCGAGCAGCTCGCCGCGAGCAGAGCGTAGGCGAGCTGCTCGCCGCCGTTGGGCTCGGAGAGCCACCACGCGGCGGCATCGACCAGGGCCAAGCGCTGCAGTGCGGATAGCTGCGCCTCACGCTCACCCAGCACTGCGACGGCAGCCAAACGTTGCCGATTGGGAATAACCCGCGATCCGCGAGGAGACCGCACGGCCGACTCGTCCCTATCACCCAGCACCGCAACAGCCAACTCCAGTGTGCGCGACAGCCCGACCTCGTCCGGGTGGGGCCGACTCGGATAGTGGAAAATCCGCGACACCGCTGACCACTCCTGCAGTACCCGGGCCACTGACCGAGCTCGTCAACTGCGTGCGCCCGGGTACGTGCTGCCATGCTCGTGAGCTCAAGAGCCCAATACCAGCGAGCGAACCCCGAGGAGCGCAGGGTTGTCATGCTGCTGGGCGAGGTCATAACCGCGCAGTGCAGCGGTCGCCGCCAGGTCCACGTTGCCTGCACGACTGGACACCACGCCAGCCACGAAGCACGTAGTGACGGCCGCAGTGAACGCTTGGTCTCGCCGCGCCGCCGGAACGGTCAAGGCGCTGGCCTGCGATTCAGCGAGCAGACTGCCGATGTCGTCGCGCGCTAGGGAGTAGTGCGCCTGGCCACAGTGCTCGTTGGCCTCGTCAGCCAAGCTCGCCAGCACTTCCAGTGGGCGCGGTGTCACGTCCGGCACGTCCGTCGGACCGAAGTCGTTGAGCACCAACCGGATACTCGGCAGTGTCGCCAGAGCGTCTTTCGTCGCACGGTCCAGCGCCGGGTAGGGCTGCCCGGTCAGATCAGCTACGGAGCACCCGAGCGCTTTGGCTAGATCCTCGATCAGGCCTCGCCGGTTGAATCCGCGCTGGCCCAGTTCCAACGCGGACAGGTACTGCTTGGTGATCCCGGCCAGCCCAGCCACCACGTCCAAGCTCAGCCCACGACGACGCCGGATCATCCGAGCACGCACACCGATCGCCGCCGCTTCCTCCATGTCCACCGAGAGCACCACTCCATCGCCGAGGTGATCTCCCCACCGATGCCCCGGGGCGGACACCTCGGCGAAGAGGCGACCCAAGGCTACGCCGCGCACCCCTGGCCACCGGATCTGACGGTCACGAGCAGTTCCGTGATACGCCTGCATTTCCTAGTGAATGCGATCAAGCCCATGGTATCCGCCAGCGTGGACGCCACCCGGACGGGCTACACCGGCAGGCCATCCCGCGGCGAGCGTGCCCGTGCCCGGCCGGACCTAGCCGACCTGCGAAAACAAGTTGATCGATCCCAGGGAAACCGCTGGTCAGGGGCCACTTTAGACAAGATCACCGGTAGTGGGCAAATCAGACACCGCTGGCTAGCGGGTCTCCCGGGCGCGGGCGATCACGGCGGCGATGTTGCGCACGCGCCTGTGTGGGAACTCGGCGTATGCGGTGCCGATGGGGCGATGGGCTCCCAGGCTGCCGCTGTGTACACGGCGGCCAGCTCCGGGCTGGTCGGAGTACCGCCCGCGGGCACGGCGCTAGCGCCGCAGTGATCTCCGGGTGGTGGGCACTCGTAGTGTGGATGCCGACGTCTGGCAGACCGTGAGCGATGATCCGAGTGTGACCGCATCCAGCAACCGGCCCGACTCACCCACGCCGCGACCGTTGTCGAATTGGACCATCGTGGCCGGGGCGCTGGTGGTGCTCGGTGTCGCGGCGGTGATCGGGTTCGTGCTGCTCCGCCGCTACGGCGGACAGGGGGCGCAGATCCAGCTCGACGCGATCCGCACCGCCGGGACCCTGGTGATCGGCACCGGCGGGGCGGTGGCGCTGCTGCTGACCGCCCGCCGGCAGCGCTACACCGAGCTGACCCTGGTGCACACCACCCGCGACGC